>JAMXAE010000047.1 GCA_024281695.1 Nitrosomonas sp.
GCCAGCAATGAAGTTGGCAGAAGCTTTTAAATTAAAACTCTCTACTGCATGCTCCTGTTAAAAATGGGGAGATTACCTGCTTATTAAGAATCAGTGCATCTGTACCTAATATCAAATGCTTGTGTATATTCCAGGGTCGACTAAGTAAACTGTATCTCAATACTTTGATAATTCTGCAATGAGGAGAATTTAGAGGCGTTTTTCGTTATCAGAATCGATATGTTTCTCTAAATTGATGCTTGTTAAATTTAGATTCTAATGCAACCTAGAGCAGAATAAAGAGTATCTCTATAGAATATGGCTATCTGCCGAAAGGAAATAATCTCTATAATACGCGCAATTAATTACTTAAAATAATCGCACGTATTATAGAAACATATCGAATGTTGAATAGGATTTAGTTAGGTGCTTTTCTTTAATACGAAACTGTTGGTCCTTCAACCCATTGACAGTCTGAAATTAAGCACATACCACCCAAACCCTTTAGTGCTGGCCTTAATTCGCCAACCACCTTCTGTGCTTGATCGTCTTTACAGGCGAGAACAACCATCACATTTTCTTGTTCCATCAGAACATCACCAGGATCTCGTACACCGCGAGATCCAAGTCCACCAGCATTTTTAAGAACAGTATAACCACGCACTGAACATCTATCTAATAATTCCGTCAATTGATCGAGTTGTTCAATACCTACAACAATTTCGAATCGTTTCATTGCTATTGTGTTATTCATATATTTTTCCCATAAATATTATTCAATAAAATTAGCCCCTAAACAGGGATGCTATGGAACCAGTGTGACATTTCCCAGTAAATTGGTACACCCAGAAATATGTTGAAAGGGAAAGTAACGCCTAACGAGGCTCCAATCGAAACCGCTGGATCCGCATCGGGTACGGCGATACGCATGGCTGCAGGTGCTGCAATATAGGAACAGCTAGCATACAGAACAGCCAGTAACATTGTGCCTCCTGGCGACAAGGCAAATAGCCAGCCCAAGTAAGCACCAAACATTCCCATTGCCATCGGGAAAAGTATACCAAACGAAACGATGAATACGCCTTTTTTCATAACTGCAGACAACCGTGATGCTGCCAGTAAGCCCATTTCCAACAAAAAGAAGGCCAACACACCCATGAACAAGTCCATGAACATTTTGTCTAATGGGGATACAAGTTTAACCATACCAGCGTAGTAACCGATAATCACACCAGCTATCAATAGATAAAGGCTTGTACCTGTTAAAATCTCGTGCATTAACTTGCCCCATTGGGTTTTTTCACCACCAGCACCTGCGCGTGCTAGAACCGTTCCGGTTACCAATGCGGGTATTTCCATCAGCGCCATAATCAGCACCATGTAACCTTCGGAAGGCTCATCCTTTGCAGCTAAAAAGGCTACTCCCACAGCGAAAGTTACTGCACTTACCGAACCATAGTGAGCAGCAATAGCTCCTGCGTCAGCCTGAGTGAATTTACCGACAAATCTTAGTATTGGGTAAGCAGTTAATGGAATCAGCGCTGCTAAAACAACCATGGATAGAGCGATAGGTAGCACCTCCATGATTTCATACTTGGCCATCGATACTCCGCCTTTAAAACCAATGGCGATTAGTAGAAAGAGACTCAAGCTTTTATATAAAGCTTCGGGTATTTTTAGGTCAGACTTTATTACACCTGCCAAAACCCCGAATACGAAAAAAAGTACAACTGGTTGTATAGTTGCCATGCAAAAAACTCCCTATTCATTTGGTTATATATGATTTTTTAAATAAATTCTTTTCTTACGACAGTATTCTTCAAAGCATCGAGAGTTTTTAGCAGAATTAACCCGAATAACTTCTGTAGATTGCAAGGCAATATATTCCAAATTTCTAGTTGAAACTCTACGAAACTCTAAAGATAAAAAACGTTAACATATAAAATGTGAAGAATTCGTGAAGAAAGTACAATACTATCTATTAAGATTATTAAGGGAAAATAATATGAAAAGTTGTGCCATGTCCTGGAGTGCTGTTCACTTCAATTAACCAACCATAATGATTGCAGATTCGTTTAACAATGGCCAATCCAATTCCTAGACCTTCTCCCTGCGTAGAACCACGAAAGAAACGTTCATAAAGTAATGGCAAGTAGGCTGGTTCTATTCCAATGCCCGAGTCCGAAATTGACAATCTTTGATTGTTAAACTCAACTCGAATATACCCTTGCTGAGTATATTGCACAGCATTGCGAATCAGATTCATCAAAGCTGTATGCAATGCTTGCCGATTAACGGTTAATACAATATCTGGCGCAATCAGTACTTCAAAAGTAAGCTTTTTTCTAGTGATCTCTGTCATCAAAGGATCCGCTGCATCATAAACACATTCCGCAACGGCGACTGTTTCGATCACCCCTAATGCCTGTTCGCGTGCAAGAAATAACAAGGCCTGAAGTTGTTCACCCATACGAGTGGCAGCGGCTTCGATCATTTTTACTCGATGCCAGGCTCTGACGGGCAAATCAGCTGCTGCAACTAATAATTCGCAACTGGTGAGAATAGTTGTGATTGGAGTTCTTAATTCATGACTGATATTGGCGGTAAATTCCTGCTCGCGCTGGAGCATGCGCTTGATACGATTTTGATAATCATCCAATGCACGTGCAAGTTGTGCAACTTCTTCATCCATATCAGGTTGTGTTAATAATCCAATCTGAATATCGCCAGGGGCAAGTAGACTAACTCTCTCGGCCAAGTCTGTGACCTGTTTAACAAGTACTCCAGCAAGCAGATAGCCTACTATAAATGCAATCGCGACGACGGCAACCCAGGACAAAATAATAAGTAATCTGAGTTTACTTAATCGTTGCTTATGAAGTGCAATTCGATAAGCAACAAGAAACTTTACTTCATCAATAGTGCGTACTAAAACATGAAAATCCTCAGTACTATAGTAAATTCGATGATAACCAGCATTCAATCCGCGTAAATAAGCAGGAATTTGCAATTCATCGTCTATGTTATGGATAACATAGCTTTTAAGATGAGAACCTACTTGAGAAATAAAATCTGAATGCTTCTGATAACGATGAACAAGATGATCCATTTCCATTTCAATTACTTGTTCTATATGAGCTTCTTCAATATTATCCGAAGCAAAATAGAGAATAATACACAGCGTTCCAACAATAAAAATGCTAAATGTTGCTAGCGCTATAGCAACACGATAACGTAGGCTGTGTTCAATCTGGAATCTGAGCACGAGAAGTCAGGCAATAACCAAGACCGTGGACAGTCTCAATGGGATCATAACCACCAGCTTGCATTAATGCCCGTCGCAAAATATGCATATGACTGCGTAATGTATCGCTTGTTTCCTGAACATCTTCCCAAGCTTCCAGTTCTAGTTCTTCTCGACTGAATACTCTGCCAGGATCACTCATCATCAGTGCCAGTAGTCGTATGCATTTGGGTGGGAGCTTAACATTCTTATTCTCGAAACGGATGGATAATGTTTTAGGGTCAAAAGAGAGTTTGTCAAATTCCAATTTACGATTGGCAACTTTGCCGATATGTCTTTTATGCATTGCTAGCAGGCGAGCTTCGACTTCTTTTAATGCAAAAGGCTTGACGAGATAATCATCTGCGCCATGTTCAAAACCAGTTAATTTATCTTCCAGTGTATCGCGTGCTGTCAACATCAGGATGGGAGTATCAATTTGCGACTCCTGGCGTAGCTTGCGGCACAGGGTAATTCCATTCATTCCCGGTAAACCTAAATCGAGCAAAATAGCATCAAATCGTTGTGTTACAGCAAGATGAAGACCGGCAATCCCATTGGCAGCCGCATCTGCCGTATGCCCCCGTGACTCCAGAAAATCATAAAGATTGGCAGCTATGGCCAAGTCATCCTCAATAATCAATATATGCACAAAACTACCTACGATGATAATTCAAGTTCGTTTTTTTAATGAAATTTTCGGCTTAATGTATGAACAGCTTCTACCAGTGCCGCTGCATTCTCTGGGGGAGTAAACTGAGAAATGCCATGTCCCAGATTAAATACATGACCACTACCATTGCCGTAACTGGCAAGTATTTTTTCTACTTCTGCAGTAATTACTTCAGGTGATGCAAAAAGGACAGAAGGATCCAGGTTCCCCTGTAAAGCAACAATATCTCCCACCCGTCGACGTGCTTCACCGATATCTATTGTCCAATCTAGCCCGACCGCATCACAACCAATGCCTGCAATGGCTTCTAGCCATAGACCGCCGCCTTTAGTAAAAATAATATTGGGTACTTGCATTCCATCTTGTTCGCGCTTTAATCCACTAACAATCTGCTGAATATAACGCAAGGAGAATTCTTTATAAGCTGAATGTGAGAGTACACCACCCCAGGTATCAAAAATCATTACAATTTGTGCACCGGATTCTATCTGCGCATTCAGGTAGGTCGTGACAGCTTTTGCATTTACATCAAGGATATGATGCAATAATTCAGGACGTTGGTATAACATGGTCTTGATTTCACGAAACTCGGTGCCACCACGGCCTTCTACCATGTAACAAGCCAGCGTAAAGGGACTACCTGAGAAGCCAATCAGCGGCACTCGATTATCTAGAGCTTTACGAATTTCTGAAACGGCATCCATCACGTAACGTAACTCTGCACCTGGATCAGGAATTCTTAATGCACGAATTTCTTTTTCTTCGCGCAAAGGATGTTTAAACATTGGCCCTTCACCCTGTGAAAAATAAAGTCCTAATCCCATTGCATCAGGGATTGTTAAGATATCCGAGAATAATATCGCAGCATCCAATGGAAAACGTGCCAGTGGCTGCATTGTTACCTCCGTCGCAAAACCCGGATTTTTGCATAAAGAAAGAAAATCTCCAGCACGAGCCCGCGTTTCATTATATTCTGCCAAATATCTGCCAGCCTGACGCATTAGCCAAACGGGTGTGTATTCAATTGGTTGCTTCAGTAATGCACGCAGTAATGTGTCATTTTTAAGTATTGTCATTAAAAGCCTATATATCTTATTGTTTTTCTGCAAGGTTACTTACTCACAAGCATATAACCTTTTTCCAGTCGTTAATATTACCAGCGAATGACTATCACGTATATCGCCGGCATGGTGAGAGAATCTAACTTTTTACCTTAAACAATCAATTCTTTCAATTAAAAAGCTTCACTTAGTTTTCTGCAATCGTAAATAAGCGTTGATATTCTTTAATTGCATACCGATCTGTCATACCAGCGATATAATCGGCGATGGCATGATGTCCTTCTTGCTCAAATTTTTTCTGATATTTAACAGGAAGTAATTGCTTATCTGAACTAAATGCGAAAAATAATTTTTCTATAGTATGACGCGCTTTATTGCTCATACGCACAACGCGAAAATGTCGATAAAGATTATCATATAAAAACTTTTTTAATTCTTGTTGTTCCTTTTTTATCTGCTGACTAAAACCGATCAATGGTGGTGCGCTATGGACTGTACTCAAACTATCAATGCCCGCATCCTTGATATTGAGAGTGCTTTGTTGAATAAGATCAGTAGCTAATGTATTGATCATGCTACGAACAGTTTCATACACAATACGACGCTCTGGAAGTGATGAGTACTTATTTTTTATTGGTGTTAAATGGCGAAAAAAAATAGATACTTCCTCCAATTGCTTCAATGTAATTAAACCTGAGCGTAATCCATCATCGACATCATGATTGTTATAGGCAATTTCATCAGCAAAGTTTGCCAATTGCGCTTCTAAAGAAGGTCTTTTATTTTGCAGAAAACGTTCTCCAATTTGGCCTAGTTTGGGGATATTTTTTTTTGCAACATGCTTGAGTATTCCTTCCCGCGTTTCATAACACAAGTTAAGGCCATCAAACGCAGCATAACGTTCTTCCAGAACGTCAACAACTCGTAGCGATTGAAGATTATGCTCAAAGCCACCATAATCCCTCATGCAATCATTTAATGCATCCTGGCCGGCATGTCCGAATGGAGTGTGTCCCAAATCATGAGCCAGTGCAATCGCCTCGACCAAATCTTCATTCAAGCGTAAGTTTCTTGCTATGGAACGCCCTATTTGTGCAACTTCCAAACTATGCGTTAGGCGCGTTCGAAACAAATCCCCTTCATGATTAACAAAAACCTGAGTTTTATATTCCAAGCGGCGAAAAGCGGCAGAATGTATGATTCGATCGCGGTCGCGTTGAAACTCACTACGTCCCGTAGGAGGGGCTTCAGAAATTAGACGCCCACGCGAATTATCAGTAGATACTGCATAGACCGCTAGCTCATTCATCATTCATACAAGCTAATAATGTTTCAGTCAGTACGGTGGATGGAATGTCTGCGCGCATCACTGCTTCGCCAATACGATTCAGTAGAATAAACCGAGTTCTTCCAGAATCTACTTTCTTATCTAACGTCATTAATTGCAAGTATCTTTCTGGTGGCATTTTAGGCGCCATAACGGGTAATCCTGCTTGTATAAAAATCTTACGTATACGGTGAACATCGGCTTCACTGATGAGTTTCATGCGTCGGGATAATTCAGCTGCTAAAACGATACCTATTGCTACTGCTTCGCCATGTAGCCATACCCCATACCCCATGCCATTTTCAATCGCATGGCCAAAAGTATGGCCCAGATTCAGCAATGCTCGTACTCCTTTCTCTCTTTCATCGGTAGCGACGATTTCAGCTTTGTTTTCGCAGCTCCGCTGAATGGCTTCATTAAGAGTAATGGGATCACGTACTAACAATCGATGCATGTTTTGTTCTAACCAATCGAAAAAAGCCGGATCGCGAATTAAACCGTATTTAATAATCTCAGCAAGGCCTGCGCGTAGTTCTCTATCCGGTAAAGTATTCAGGGTTGCGCTATCCGTAAGTACCATCCGTGGTTGATAAAAGGCGCCAATCATATTTTTACCTAATTGATGATTAATGCCGGTTTTGCCACCTACTGAGGAATCAACTTGTGACAACAAGGTTGTGGGTATCTGAATGAAGGGTACACCGCGTAAATAGGTGGCTGCTGCAAATCCAGTCAGATCACCGACTACACCGCCGCCAAGTGCCAATATAGTGGTATTTCGTTCACAATGATTTTTAAGCAGTGCATCAAAAATTAAGTTCAAAGTTTCCCAATTTTTATGTACTTCACCATCTGGAAGGATAATGGGAACAGAAGTAACGCCTTGTTTCTCTAATGCTGTGCGCAACTTTTCTAAGTATAGAGGAGCTACGGTTGTGTTACTGACAATGGCAACCCGTTTTTGCGATATGCAAGATAAGATCAAATCAGCTTGATCCAGAACTCCATGTCCAATATGTATCGGATAGCTGCGTTTTTCTAATGAAGTCGTAAAATCTACCGAAATAGTTTGCATAATATTTTGCTTGTTATTTTGTTGTATTTGATTGAAATTAATAGAAATAAGCTTATTGATAAGCTTTTGTATTAGGTAGCGTATTCCTTGTCTACCACTGTCCATTATCACATGCGCAGTCTCACGATAAAGAGCATCTCGCTGAATATAGAGTTCATTCAATCTTGCAAATAAATTTTGTGTTTGAAGTAAAGGGCGGTTTTTATCATGTCGAGTACGTCGATATAGGTCATTGACTGATGCCCGTAGATAGATAACGATTCCACTTCGTTCAAGTAATCGTCGATTTTCCTGATTCAGGACTGCGCCACCTCCCGTAGCCAGAACAATATTGTTTTTCTTAACCAGCTCAATAAGCACTTCAGATTCGCGCCTGCGAAATCCTGCTTCACCTTCAATCTCGAATATGACAGAAATTTTTACTCCCGTGCGCTCTTGAATCTCATGATCGGAATCGATAAATTCCTTACCCAGAGAGCTAGCTAGGGCTTTACCAACAGTTGTCTTACCAGCGCCCATCATCCCAACCAGAATAATATTGGTATTTCCCAGCTTTTTCTGGATAGGTTGGAGTATTTTTGTTTTGCTTAAATTCATACTCATGATTGTAGCTGAATAAGTGATTAGTTCGCAGGTGCCCATGAGCTTAATTGCGCATTACAAGCTAACCTTGGGTATTTTTAACAGGTTGAAAGGATTTTGCAGGTTTTATTTTATTTTGCTTTGTTTGTTTCCAGGCTGTTTTGGTCCATGTTTCTTAACGAACCAGGAAAAAAATAAGGGAACAAAGATCGTCGCAATAGAGGTGGCCATGATCATTCCACCAAACACACCAGTTCCCATCGATTGCCGGGCCGCTGAACCAGCGCCAGTTGCAATGACTAAGGGAACAACACCCAAGATAAAGGCCATAGAAGTCATTACGATTGGGCGAAAGCGTAATTGAGCCGATTGAATGGCGGCTTGTTTGATATCAACGCCTTCCTTCATTTTCTGACTTGCAAATTCAACCAGCAAAATGGCATTTTTAGCCGTCAATCCGATGAGTGTCACCATTCCAATCTGGAAATAAATATCATTCGGCATGTCGCGTAACAAGATCGCTACTAATGCGCCGACCATTGCGAAAGGAATAGCCATAATCACAGCTAATGGTAGTGCCCAAGTTTCAAATTGCGCTGCCAGAATCAGGAAAACCATTACAACCGCTAGGCTAAATGCAAAAATTGCTGCTGCCCCCATCTTTTTTTCCTGAAAAGCAGCTCCCGTCCAGGCAATCTGATAACCATCCGGCAAAGTTCTGGCTGCAATCTCCTCGACCAGTGTGATCGCATCTCCGGAGCTGACGCCACGTGCGCCGCCGCCCATTATTTTGGCTGATATCAATCCATTGAATCGTTCCAACTGCTCGGCACCTACGATAGGTTTAACTACGCTCAATGCAGACAATGGCACCATTGAACCGGATTCTGAGCGCACATACACTTTTCCCAGGTCCTCCGCTTTCATGCGATAAGCTGCTTCTGCCTGCAATTGCACACGATAGGTGCGCCCGGAGCGGTTAAAGTCATTCACATACAATGATCCCATGGTGCTCTGGAGGGTGGCATAAATATCCGAAATGGAAACGCCTTGCGCGATGGCTTTGGCTTCATCCACTTCAATGAAATATTGGGGTACCGATGATCGCAAAAAAGTATTCACGGTTGCCAATTTCGGTTCCTGTTTCAGGACTTGCACAAATTCACCGACCACGCTAGCCAATTGCGCAGTATCTGGATTCATGCGACTTTGCACATAGAGTTCAAACCCCCCCGTATTTCCCAAACCGCGTATTGCCGGGGGATTAAATGCAATGGCCATGCCATCGGGTTGTTGTGCGCCGATCATAGATAGCTTGCCGACAATATCAGTCGCCGTCGTTGTGCGCTCTGACCAATCTTTCAGGCGTATAAACATGGTAGAAACATTGGTTTTGTTACCACCGCCGATGAAATCCAGGCCGTTGACAGCAAATTGAAAGGCCACGGCCGGTTCTTTGGCCAGTCCGGTCGTGATGGCATCAGCCGTTTTCATGGTTCTTGCCAGCGCTGCGCCATCGGGCAATACCACTGCCGCAATGACATAGCCTTGATCTTCCGGTGGGACAAAACTATCCGGAATATTTTTTACCAGATAAATCAGGCCAGCAATCATTACCAAGAATATCAGTGCGCTTCTGATCGAATGACGAAGACTCAAGTCAACCAAGCTGACATATAAACCGCGCATATGCTCAAAGTGCACGTTAAACCAGGTAAAAAAGACCGAGTGCTGGTGCGTGGAGCGCAGCAAAACGGCGCACAGGGTAGGCGTCAAGGTCAAGGCCACAATACCGGAAATGACGGCCGCCACCGCTACGGTGACGGCGAATTGCTGATACAACGCTCCGGCAATGCCACCCAGAAAAGCCACGGGAATAAAAACCGCTGCCAATACCATGGTCATGGCTACTACAGCGCTGGATACCTGCTGCATGGCCTTGATAGCAGCATCAAATGGCGATAGTTTTTCCTGCGAGATAAGTCGCTCGATGTTTTCCAGTACGACAATCGCGTCGTCCACGACAATGCCAATCGACAGCACCATGGCAAACAGCGTCAGCGTATTGATCGAATAGCCCAATACCCACAGCCCTGCAAAGGTGCCAATCAAAGAAATCGGTATGGCAATGACGGGAATCAACGTCGCGCGCCAGCTTTGCAGAAAAAGATAAACTACGAGAATCACCAGCAGCATGGCCTCGCCCAGAGTTTTGACCACTTCCCAGATCGATGCTTTGACAAATACACTGGTGTCATAAGAAATCACATATTGCATGCCTTCGGGAAAATAATGCTCCAGCTCGCGCATCTTGGCTTTAACTGCGGCGGCTGTTTCCAGTGCATTGGCTCCAGTGCGCAAAAAAATACCAATGCCCAGGCCGGGTTCACCATTCAGCAGTGTCCGTGTGGAATAATCCTGCGCTCCAAGTTCGATGCGTGCGACATCTTTAAGATAAAGTACACCTCGTGCCCCACCCGAACGCAGAATGATATTTTCAAATTGCTCCGGTTCTAACAGCCGCCCTTTTGCGGTTACCGAATAGACCAGTTGTTGATCGGCTAATGCCGGTTCCTGGCCGATCTTTCCGACCGCTGGTTGCGCATTTTGCGCGCGAATTGCATTGGCGATATCGGTGGTGGTGATTCCCAACTGTGCCATGCGATCGGGTCGTAACCATATGCGCATGGAGTAGTCTTGTGCACCAAAAATCCTTGCTTCGCCAACGCCTGGTGCGCGACGTAAGTCATCCAGCAGGTTATTGGTGATAAAGTTACTGATAAATAGTTGCGTATGCTTGGGGTCTTTGGAAGTCATGGCAAAAACCAGCAGCAGATCGTTGGAGCGTTTTTGTACGGTAATGCCGGTGCGCCTGACTTCATCGGGTAAGCGTGCTACAGCGGAATTGATTTCATTACTGACATTGAAAGTAGCGCGATCAATGTCGGTACCGATCTCAAAAGTGATGGTAATAGTCAGTTTGCCGCTGGAATCAGCGCTGGAGCTGAAGTACAGCAACCCTTCAATGGCGCTGAGTTTCTCCTCGATCGGTGCGGCGACGGTTTTGATCATAGTCTCAGCGCTTGCGCCTGGAAAAGTGGCTGTTACGATAACCGTGGGTGGCGTTATTTTGGGATATTGCTCAATCGGTAACTGCAGAGCGGCAGCCAAGCCAGCTAGAACAATGATGATTGACAGAACCGATGCAAAAATCGGTCGTGCAATAAAAAAATTAGCCATGTGGATACGATTATTGATTGATAGAGGCGGCATTGGCCGACGAAGGCAATGCAATATCCCGCAACTTGGGAGCAACGGGCTTGCCCGGCGTTAATTTGATTAAATTATCCACAACTACTCGATCGCCCGCGTTCAGTCCATCCAGAATAATCCAATCCTTGCCGATCCAATCGCCAACGCTGACAGGTCGTTGCATGACTGCGTTATGCTCATTGACTACATAAACATATCGACCCAAATCCGAAGTCATGATGGCAATTTGGGGGACCAGGTAAACGGTCCTGGACTCACCGGCAGTCACCCTGATACGCACGAACTGACCAGGCAAAATGCGCTGATCGGTATTTTCAAAAGTTGCGCGCAGCTGCTGGGTGGCAAGGAGTGGATCGATTTTACTGGCAGCAAAATTAATTTTACCTTCCTGTTGATATTCGGATCCATCGGGCAAGATCATTTTGACGCTATGCACATTCTTCTCATTCAAGTGCCCACCAAAGCGTGCTACCTCATTATCCGAGAAACTGAATCGCGCCCATATCGGGGACAATTGAGTCAATGTGGTTAGCAGGCTGCTATTGGCTGATATCAATGCCCCTTCGGAGAACTGAGCGCGTCCGGTCACTCCATTGGCGGGTGCTTTGACGGTTGTATAGGAAAGATTCAATTCTGCCTGCTTTGTGCGCACTTTTGCTGCCTGTAAGGCTGCTTCGGCAATCGCCAAATCTGTTTTTGCCATATCATAGGCACGTTGACTGATGAAATGTTCAACCAACAATTGTCGTTGTCGATTTTCTTCACTCTGAGCACGTATTACCCGAATATTTTGTTCGCGCAGTAACGCATTAGCTTCTGTCAGGGCATTCTGAAAAGGTTCCGGGTCAATCAAAAACAAAGGCTGTCCAGCTTTAATGGCTGCTCCCTCAGTATGAAGGCGCTTGAGTAGAATCCCTCCCACCCGTGGCCGGATTTCAATTTCTTTTGCACCTTCCGTTTGTGCGATTGTTTCGAGACTCATCGGCATATGGATGGGTTCTGCTGAGATAACTGTAACTGTCATCGCTTGATCAACTCGAGGTGCTGATTGGTGAGAGGATTCATTATCTCCGCAAGCGATCAATAGTGAACTTACCAATCCACAACAGAAGCAGGAGAGAATCGGATAATCCTTTTTTGTTAAATTACGTGCCGCATTGTTTTGCTTAAATTCGGTAGCTAATGCAATAGAGATTTTTGGATATTTTAGGTCGCTTAGCATTGCAAAAAAATGATTTATTGTCACTCGAATAATCACATCTATAAGTTAGAAATTTAAAAAGCTAATCAGCAATGGAAAAACCACAAAAGCCTAATAGGGTTCTGTATAATGAATAAAATGATAGCTTGACGGATAAATGTAGAAGTATTGCATATATGAAGATAAGATATTTCTCATAATTTTACCTACCTACAGATATACAGTTAAATGTATTTTGTACATACAGATCTGCATACCAGATAGATACTGGCTATTAAAAACTGATAGCGATCACACAAGACACTTTATGATCGATCAGTCCTGTTTTTTTAATATTAGATAAATTTTAAAGGTGCGTTGATATGCCTACTCATATTTTCATTGCCATATTAACTTTCTACATGCTGTCATCAGCGACGCTTGTTCAGGCATCTCTGAAGTTGCCTGAAACAATAAAAGTTGATCCCGCAGCGTTAACCGCTGAGCCCGCGTGTGATCCGAAGATTTCACCTGCATGGCGGGAAGCCCAGGAAATCGAGGGTGTTAAAATTGAAGCATCCCCCGGTTGCAGCCCAGATAATCCCGCTTGGATTGCAGCCGCGGTTAAAGGAACCAACCACATATCGATGGATACACTGATGAAAACAGGTCTCTCACCCGATGCCATCATTAAAACTGATGATTTGGATGGTGACGGGGATCCGGATCGAATCATCATCAAACTGGAAATCATGGAATTGAATGGCAAATCCCCCGATTTCCCAGGATTGGTACCAACTTTTGATATTGCCCCTGGCGTACAACCGGGTGCTTGGGTATTTGCCCCCAAAACCAGCGGCATGTCGACCGAAAATTTTGAAAGCGTCCGGGCGAATCCGCTGTTAAGACTTCCTTCACCCGTGATTCGCGTCGAAGTGGGCGATATTGTGCAAATCGTGCTGGAAAACACGCATTACTTCCCGCATAGTATTCATTTGCATGGCGTCGATCATCCGTTCTCGCATAAAGAGCACGGCGGAAATGATGGCGTACCGCAAACCAGTGAAAGGGAATTGATGCCGGGAGAGCGGCGTATCTATGAATTTCAAGCACGCCAGCCGGGTACCATGTTTTATCACTGTCACGTTCAAACACACACCCACTTAGCGATGGGATTAGCCGGAATGATTGTCGTTGAAGAGAATAAACCGAATAATTGGTTGCAGACTTTAAATATAGGTGCAGGTCATGTTCGTCATCCCTCAGTAGCCGTGAAAGAGCAATTTGATCAAGAATACGATCTACACTATCACGCGATGGATAAAGAATTGAGTGAGATCACGCAGAAATACAACGACCCGCGGCTCATTGCGCGCGACATGAATCAGCGTTATGACATTACCGACGCAACCGAGGATTATTACACGCTGAACGGCTTGTCGTTTCCTTATACGTTAAGAGAATCGCTTATCATCGTTGAACCTGATCAGAAGATAAAACTGCGCCTGCTAAACAGCGGTGGCGAATTGATCGCCGTCCATACGCACGGTCATCATGCCACGATCACGCATTATGATGGTGTGGAACATAATCCGGTTGCCCAGATCATGCGCGATGTATTCGACATGGCACCGGCGCAACGTCTTGACCTGAAGTTAGAAACCGTTAATGACGGGAAACACAGTTACGGCGAAGGTGATTGGTTGATTCATGATCACCGGGAAAAAGGAATTACCACCAACGGCATGGCCGAAGGCGGCAGTATGAGTTCTATTGTTTACAAATCTTATCTGGATAGCAGTGGCCTACCCAAGGTCAGTCACTTTGGCATTGAGTTAAATAAATATTTCACCAAAGAATATTACGAAAGAAGGCTACCTGTATGGCAGGATCTCGATGAAACAGCAAGTTTAGGTTCACCTGCAGAACAAACAGGGTTGGATGCTGCGGCACAGACCTCGCTGCTCAATATTTTGTATGGGTTGATCATAGGGTTATTGGTATACCTGATCATAACCAAACGTCAACAAATTAAACAATCAGCTTTGGGAATCATTTTACGATCCAAAGGTGTAAAAGGGAGTACCAATAATGGCTAAGGCTTCAATTATTACTTTCTTACTCGCCGGTATTCTTGCTGTCAGTTCAAATTTGATAGCACAGGAGAAAGCGAAACCCGACGAACATGATCATAGTAGTCATAGTACTAGTCAAGGCAGTGATCATGCGCACGATCATGATGATCATACTCAGGATCATAGTGAACACGACATGAGTCATGACCATAGCACTGATCATAGTGCGCATAGTACGAGTACTCAATCGGCAGAACATGGCGATGCGCACCACCATCATCACATGGATGATCATATCATGGATCATGAAGGCACTATGATAATGGGGCAAAACTTGGATAAACTCCCAAGCAGTTGCAAAAGCATTTCAGAAGAAGTGGAAATTACAGTGCGCGCTGGCAGAAAATATGCCGCAAAATTTCCTGGAACGGCTTTTGCATTTGACCAGCAACAATGGCATGTTAAACCTTGCTCAAAAGTAACCTGGCACTTTATCAACGAAGATAATATTCGTCATCAATTTATGATGCATGGCTTGCCGAAATATCTCTATAAGTATGGCATGTTTCACCTAGAAGTAACCGGACCAAAAACGGTGTCTGGGACAATTATCGTTCCAGGATCCGATGATACTTTTCTTGTTCACTGCGATATTTCTCATCACATGGAGAAAGGTATGAAAGCGCAATTGATAGTTGGAAAAGGAGCAGAAAATATACCCAGTATCCCCGGGGTGACCCCATACAATATTAACGACATATACGAAGCTGAAAATTTACCTAAGGTCTCGGATAAGGCAGAGCAGAATGCAGTGATCAGGCAAATAACTGCATTTACTAATAATGACTCACAAAATTATGGAATGATGTTGATCGGGGGGCTTATTGGTTTGTTTTGTATTTCTGTTATTAGAAGAATTGCTTTTCGTAAGAAATGAGTAAGTTGTAATAATCATTCAGCTTTGTTCTGTAACCGATCAGGGGTATTCAAGTTTGAATTCGTCTGATTGGTTATTGGATATTAGATTAGCAAGTTTTATGCGCAGAAGTAATTATTGTACTTGATCTTGTATGTATATAACCGCCAGTCTCATCAAGCTACTGATATCACCAGAGAGTTCTGCAGGTCAGAATCAACCTCAGGCAATCAATGATCTAATAACGCTTAGAATCATATTACTGAATTCATAGATATGAATTCCTTAGAACTTGATGTTGTCCGCTGCACTTGTAAAGGAAATTTACTCAATCAAATCGATCATTTGATTGGATACCGATAGAAAAAGCAATTACCCGGCCTACGTGCAGGATTAGCCGGTATTGTCTCGTTTCATAACCTAACCCGACTGACCGAGCTGGTGCAGGGGATGGATTGATCAATAGACTGCACAGATGCACGGCGTTATGGTAACCCAGAGGCATGTCATGTGGATGCGAGCATCACGGTGGCTTGAAGTCGTGCGGTATACAAAACGGTCAAGAACAAATCACTAGCGCAACAGCAATTACACCGAAATAGCCTGACTACCAAAGTTCGCTAGATTGTAGAACGAACCTTCGGTAACCCAATGCGATGGTTCGGATCCAAGGTATTTGCGTTATTGCGGATTAGCTCAAAGCACATGCTTGGCATATTTTACAAACCATGGCCTACGATCTGAAAGATTGCCAAAAGGGTATACCGGCAAGCAGATGTAGGCACAATCATGGGATAATCTTTTCATCTAATCCGATAATGGTCGATTTGAGGCAATTATCTCTGGAATTTTTGTGAGAAACTCACAAAAAATACTTCATTACTCATGAGAAAGTCTGAATTGAGAGTGCTGCAGATAGAGTTATGTATTTTGCAGAGCTCTCTACCTATGCACCAATGGAGAAAGGCTCTAGCTATCTGGCCACCACCATGGATTGACATTTTCCTAAAGTACTGAGCTGGCGCTTGTTAACACGATGGACACCGATTTCTGCATTCAAACATTGGAGATTGCCATTCAAGACCACGGTTGTCCGCAGATATTCAATACCGATCGGGGGACTCAGTTAATAAGCCGAAGCATGGATAATTGTTTTGAAGAATCACGATATGCAGATCAGCATGGATGGAAAAGGTCGTTATCATTATGATACTATTTTTGTTAAACGGCCATGACGTACAGCCAAGTATGAACTTTTCTACACTTGGACATTCAGTGACTTAAAGGGGACAAGAAAAAGTTTGACTGGTGTAATCGGGAGCGTTCTTGATAATCAACTCCCAATGAAGCTTATTATCAGTATCATGTAATTCGTCAGGCGGCCTGTTCTTGATTAACTAGCGATATTCTACTCTCGGATTGTACAGTTCGTGGGAGTTACACTATCATCTGGCCTATACACGCATGGAAAAAGTCATCGGTCGGTATTTAAGTTTCCTCTCATTCCCTCAGATTCTGATCAGAATAGTATAAAATTCTTAGGTATTAGTGCGGTTTAAAATTTGCCAACTTCCGGCAGTTCATCTGAGTTCTAAATGTTTTTTAGGGGAGACTACTGAGAAAATCGTGATTGAAAAAGAGAAATTCGACCCCATGATAATGGTTATATAAAAAATCATCTAGTCGTCATGCAAAGAATTGTATTCAATGATTCCCTTCCTATATTGTCAATTTTAATATTGAATTCATTCAGTACTACTATTAAAGAAGACATAGTAAAGTATTCATATTTAATGATATTAATATTCCGGCATTATCGTAATATTCTCTTTGAGAATTACTTCCAAGAGAAATGATGAGCGATTCATTAATAAAACCTATTCGCGTATTACTCATAGGACATTATAGTATCGTGCATTATGGCCTAGAAATATTGATCAATGAGCAAAAACCTAGAATGGAAGTTGTTGGAAATTTTACTAACTGCTCCAATGCTTTTTCAAACCTTGAGAGTTTGTCTCCTGATGTAATTCTACTTGGTATGAATCTTAATTGTGACAAGGAATTAGAGCTTATTTTGCAGTTGATTGCACTATCTAAAGCAAAAATACTTATTTTAAAATGGTCGCAAGATTCTGGAATGTATGATAAAGCTATACTCTCTGGTGCTAAAGGCATCATTGAAAAAGAATCAACTTTAGAAACGATTCTAAAAGCAATTGAGAAGGTACATGAAGGTCAGCTCTGGTTGGATCAATCTTCAATTAAAAGATTGATTAACGGATTATCTCAGCAAAGTAACGGAAAAAATTACATTCAAGAAAAAAACGGAATTAACAAACTCACTCCTAGAGAGAAAAAAATATTTTTCACTATGATTGATAATGCTGGAGTACCTGCAAAAGTTATCGCATCAAAACTCGACATCAGTGAAAGCACTTTACGTAACCATCTGACATCTATCTACGAAAAGCTACATGTTAACAGTAAGCTAGAGTTATGGACTTATGTGCATAAGCACAACCTAAAACAGGAATCGTAACGTAGCTTCAACTAGGGAAGCGCTGATTTATTCGGTTTTTGAGAATTTTTAGCGTGCAAGTCATTGA
>JAMXAE010000048.1 GCA_024281695.1 Nitrosomonas sp.
CCCATAAGGGCTATTGCGAACTTGGTATGCGTTTCTTAGAATGCAATCAACCGAATTAATTAGATAGTGTTAGCACGCTGAAAGGTAGGAAAATGTTAAAAAGAGTCATTATATCAGTGTTTGTAGGAATGATTTTGGTGGTGCCGATGGCTGCTTCGGCCAATAGCAATCAGTCAGTTGGAAATATAAAAAACTCATTGAGTGCTACAAATGACACTGTACAAGCTGCTGACAATAACGGCGACCAGCTTAAAAGCGCTGCCACTCAATCTTTAGCTGTGGATAAAAGTGAACCAATATTGCCTACTGGATGGCTCTTAACCGCAGCGCTGTTAGGGTTTGTGGTGCTGTCAAATCGAAGTGGTGTCTGATTTTTAAGTTTTGTAGTCCATTCATGCATGCTCAGCATGTAATGCTGTTTGTAAATGTAATACATCATTAAAAAACAAGCCCGAAAATTCACACTTTTGGGTTAATGTTGCCATCTTAAACGTGATATTCTATTAAAGCGGTATCCTTAAAAAGTCTTTTCCTGAAGGGAATCAATAAACATGAAAATTAAAACACTTTTCTGGCTGATAATTACTCAATTGTTTCTGATGTCAATTTCGATAGCGAATGCTGAAGCCACTCAAAGTTACAAATTGCGCCAAGGCGATTTAATCCAGGTTTCAGTTTGGGGTGAAGACAAATTGCAGAAAGAAAGCCTTGTGCTGCCGGATGGAAGTATTACATACCCTCTTGCTGGCAGAGTGGAGGTGGTAGGTCTCACTTCGACAGAAGTTGAGAAGCGGATTGCTGAAAAATTAAAACCCTATCTTCCTGATCCACAGGTGTCGGTGGTCATTGTCAGCATTACAGGTAATGTAGCGCATGTAATGGGGAAAGTACTGAAGCCGGGTCAAGTTTTGATGACGGGCCCAATGACTGTGCTCGACGCATTGAGCATGGCTGGCGGTTTGGATAAATTTGCCGACCGCAACGGTATCAAGGTTTTACGTAACACGCCTCAGGGGCAAAAAGCCATTCCAGTATATTATGATCAGCTTATCCGGGGCGAGAGGCTGGAAAGTAACATTACATTAAATCCCGGTGATACTATCGTAGTGCCTTAATTTTATTTCACAACTATCTGATATATAGGTATAATGTCTAGATAATAAACCTATACACAGGGAGAGGCACATTGAAGACAAGCCATGATTTTTCGATTCAGCATCGAAAATTAAAAAAATTTGCATTGCAGTTAATAGCTACTTCTACATTTATTTTTTTTATTCCGAATGTAAATGCGGTTGAGATCGATAAAGAAATAATTGTAACAGCAGGAGTCGATCATGATTCAAATCCAGATTTGGTCAAAAAAAATCCAGATCCCGTATGGATCTATACAATTGTTCCACAGTTTAAACTGGATTTAAAAGACCAAGTCAATAGGTGGTATTTGGATGCAGCAGTGCAGGTTCAAAGGCACTCAAACGAGAAAGTTCTTATTAATCGTGAAGATCCTAGGCTTGCGATAGGTTGGGATCGTACTTATGAATCGGGTATGTTTGGATTCAAGGGGACTTATGTGGAGGCTTCTAGCCGCGCAGCAGAATTAAAAAGCACGGGTGCATTTACTAAAATTGACAATACGCAAAAAGACAAAACATTGTCTGCCAACTGGCAACATAATATTAGCTCCAGATGGTCCGTTTTAACAGAGGGCGCTTACCGTGATATTATTTTCACTATACCAGGCACCCTTGACAACTACAAGCTTGGTGATATTAGCTCTAAATTAAGTTATGCAAACAACGAAAAACTTGATACTAGTATTCAGTTAGGTTATTCACATTTGCACCCGGAAAAAACTTTTGATGACACTGATTTGGTTCGTCTGACAATGGGTGCCAATTATCAGGTTAATGAAGGATTTAGGCTCGCATCCCGTGCTGGTGTTTACAATCTTTCCGGCCGTCAATCAGATACTGACTGGGAAGCAGGCATAAAAGCTGATTATGAACAGGCGCGAATGAATTATAGTGTAGAGTTGAGCCGAGGGCTAACGGCCTCTGGAGTCGGTGGTTTTCAGAAGACAGACTCTCTAAAATTAGGGTGGTTATTCGATATATCTGATATTCAACGCGCTGGTGCGAATTATAGTTTGGAAAAAAACAAAAAAGACAACGATGTTGGTTTTATTGAACTGGACTTTCAACAAATCGGTGCGTTTTATGAGCGTACTCTATCAAGTCATTGGCTAGCCCGTTTATCTGCAAGTCACAGACAACTTGATGCTCCTGGTACTACCAGTCACAGTAATATAATTGGCTTTTCTGTAGTATTTGATTCACTTAACTTTTAGTAAGGCATTATTATTTGATGACAAACAATCAGGACTTTACACTAAAAGAGATTATATTAAGTCTGCGCCGTCGAGCACCATTAGTGACGGCAATTTTTTTTCTGGCTCTAATTGCTTCATTCTATGTTGTCTTGAATATACCTCATGTCTATCAGTCAACCGGCACAATTTCAATTGAATCTCAACAGGTCCAGCAAGACCTATTAAAGGCAGGAACAGAAAATTTCGCTGCAGAGCGACTGGACGTGCTTAAGCAGCGCGTTATGGTCAGTGAAAATCTGTTTAAGATTATTCAAGAACACAAGCTGTTCGGATTTGGCAAAAGCAAAAAAAGCAAGGCCGAGTTAGTCAGTTTGCTGAGAAAAAATATTTCTGTTGTTTTACTGCAAACTGACCCGGGGCAATGGGTTGATAAGACCGCATTTGCCTTTCAGGTTTCGTTTCAATACGGAAAACCGGAAATTGCTTATCAGGTAACGAATGAGGTTGTTAGTTTGTTTTTAGATGCTAACGAAAAGGATCGTAAGCAACGGGCGACGGAAACCGCAGATTTTTTTGAAAATGAAGTTAACAAGCAAAAGGTTATCTTAGAAAATATTGAAAAAGAGGTGTCGGCTTACAAGCGGGCGCACTCGGGTTCTCTGCCTGAAGACAGAGAAGTGCATGCGGCTAGTATGTTGCGTGTTGAGGCTGATTTGAGAGAAACGGAACGAGAATATCATAACACCCAAGCAGAATTGCGAACTTTGCAAGTGGAGCTGGAGTCGGCAAAAGCCGGAATAGGCATTGCAGAAACGCCTGGAGGTGCGCGACCCACACCTGTAACTGAGCTTGAGAATCTTAAAATGGAGTATGTAAAGCTAAGTGGCATATATAATGAAAACCACCCAACCCTTCTCAACTTAAAGCGAAAAATTGATTTACTGGAGAATAGCCTGCAGCCTGCAGCGCCAGAGAAGTCATTGGTTACCCAACGATCTGTAATGGTTGCCAAGGTGCAGGCTAAAATTGATGCAGCGGAGTCACGTCTTGTTTTACTTAAGCAGGATGCTAATAGTCTTAGGGCAAAACTTGCCAGTCTTGAGGGGCAGGTGATTCAAAGCTCACAAACAGAAGGGGCTTTGACTACGTTGTTGCGGACTTATGAAGAAGCAAAGACCAGAAGCGAAGAAGTGAAGGCGAAGCTTGCTAATGCCAAAATGACTGAAAAAATGGAGTTAGAAAATAAGGGAGAGCAATTAAAGTTGATAGAAGCACCAATAATGCCAGAGACACCGATTAAACCTAACAGGTTGGTGCTAAGTTTTATTGGTTTCTTGTTTTCTATATTTTTTGCCATAGCCATAGCTTTAATTTTGGAAAATTTTGATAAACGTTTACGTGGAGTAGAAACCCATGCCTCAGTACTTCAGTTACAACCATTAGTGGCAATACCTTATATCAAAAATAAGATGGATACTCGAAGAGAAAAACAAATCATATACTATATGGTTGCTGCTGGTTTTCTGACAATTATAGTGCTTATTCTGTTTATGCATTTTTTTCTGATGCCTTTGGATATTTTAATACCAAAAACTTTGGACAGAATTTTATAAGGATTCCGTATGGAAAAAATTAAGGAAGCTATAGAAAAAGCGAAAGGTCAGCAAAGTACCCGCCCGCAGATGCAACGGAGATTGGATAGCAATAATATATTTGATAAGGTTGTGAAGGATGAGGAGGATGAGCTTGCATCGATTGTTTACAACGAGACTACTTCATTAAAACTTAATCCAGCGCATTTGGAAAATAACCGCATTATAGCTATTAACAAGAATAATCCATTGAGCAGTGTGTTTGACTCATTACGTACGCAAGTATTGCAGAAAATGGAAGAAAATAACTGGAGTACCATTGCTATAGTATCGCCAACCCCAGAGTCTGGAAAAACAGTAGTAGCGATTAATCTTGCAATAAGTATTTCACAGCTACCACAGAAAACATCTATGCTAATAGATTTTGATTTGCGAAAGCCACGAGTAGCCAGTTATCTTGGAATCAAAACAAAGAATTCTATCAATGAATTGCTTTCGGGCGACGCAGAGTTACCTGATGTTATGGTCAATCCAGGCATCCCAAGATTCACAGTTTTACCCACCAATGAGCCAGAGCTCAAATCCTCCGAAATTTTATCTTCAAAAAAAATAGAAAGAATGATTGCTGAAGTAAAAGAAAGGTATGAGTCTCGTGTTGTGATTATTGATTTGCCGCCTCTTCTAAGCACTGATGATGCGATGGTAATCTTGCCTCTTGTTGACTGTGCTTTGTTGGTTGTAGGTGATGGAATGAATACGGAATCTGAGCTTGAAGATGCAATGCGGCTTCTCTCAAAATCTAACTTGCTTGGAGTAGTGCTTAATCGAGCAGAGGCTGAACCTCAATCCTACTATTATGGATAGATTTTTGGTTACTCGTAGAACTTTTCTGAAGGCTGTGGCAGTTCAGCCGCTGCTAGTTGATAACCTCTTTATTAAACACTCACCAAGCCCCCAACAAATCTTGCACGATGTCGATGCACATGACTTCATCATTCTTAATGGATGGGTATTACTTAAAACTGATTTGTTTGAACCTCAAGGTTAGGCCTCATGTTCTTTGATATGAATACTATGGATAGAACTGCATCCATCAGGCAGTACGATGTTTGTATTGCTGGATCCGGTCCTGCAGGAATAACGCTAGCAAGAGTATTAGCCAAGGAAGGAAAAAGCGTTGCTATATTAGAAGGTGGAGGGTTGGAGTATTCAGAAAATTCACAAAATCTTTACCAAGCAAGAAATACCGGTGCTAATATCTGGGATGCAGCTAGCGCTTGCAGGTTAAGATATTTTGGAGGCACCTCTAATCATTGGACAGGAAGGTGCTCCTTTTTTGATGCTATCGACTTTCAGCAGCGCGACTACTTTGGCATGCCCGGCTGGCCCGCTGGTAGCAGGGAAGAGATATTTAAGCATTTTAAAGCTGCCTGTGCCATTGTGGATCTGCCGAAAAATGCATTTAAAGTTTCTCATAAATATCAATGGCAGGGACCTAATTATAGGTATTCTGATGTTTCGCTGAGCCCTCCGACCAGATTTGCCAGCAAGTATCTTGATGAGCTTAAGAGTTCTGAAAAAATTGACGTTTTTATCAATGCAAACTTAACTGATATTCAATTGTTTGAGGGATTGGATGCAGTAAAGGCATTGGAAATCACAAATTACAAAGGTGGGGTATTTTATTTTTCAGCTAAGAACTATGTTCTTGCGCTGGGCGCTATTGAAAATGCAAGACTATTATTAAATTCGGATAAACAAATCCGGGGTGGGGTGGGAAATCAATACGACATGGTTGGTCGCTGCTTCATGGAACATTTCAATGTTAATTATGGTCGCTTTGTAATTGAAGATAAGGCGATGTGGAAAGAAGGTAGTATTGAGCTCAATCCTACGGATAATTTAATGCAAAAGATGCACATTGGGAATGCTGTGTTGAAGTTTCATTTGAATTATCAAGCTCCAGAATATGGGAAACTGCCCGAACTAAAAAAGGCCGCACGCGAGTTCGTTTGCCGTTCAGAAACCTTAACTGAACTAACTAGGAAAATGGTCGATATTGATTGTAGCGGCGATGGTGTCATCACTAGTCTGATTGAGCAGAGCCCAAATCTGAAAAGTAGAATAATACTTGATACCGAGAAAGACCAGTTTGGGTTACGCAGGGTAATATTAAACTGGAATATTAATGACGCGGATAATAGAACTATTCGAGTTTTAGGCCGTGAAGTAGCCAAAGAAATGGCACGTACTAAGGTTGCGAGAGTTCACCTCAAAGATTACATTCTTGATGATAAAATAAAAATCGGAGAATATGGACATCACTGTCATCAAATGGGTACAACCAGGATGTCCGAAAACCCAAAATTTGGAGTAGTGGATAAAAACCAGCGCGTCCATGGCATACACAATTTATTTACTGCAGGGAGTAGTGTTTTTCCAACGGGTGGAGGCTGTAATCCAACATTGACAATTGTTATGATGTCTTTACGGCTTGGCAAGCATATAGCAAGTGTTACGCCCTTATAAAGTGCAATTAATCATCATATGTTACTACGTAGCCTTGATGTAGGTAGGTTACGTGACCTGATATTAGATGATGCTTGATGAGCAGGTACAAGAGACATGCGCGCGTATGAGATACACAACCCGGCCGTAATCCAATAAACAATCGGAATAACCATAATACTGCTGACAGTAAAAATGGTCAGCAGAATAGCTAACACAGTTGATAGCAAGGCTCTTCCAAGCAGATATAACTCGCTTTTTTTGTCCTGATTTTCCCTCATGCGCTTAATAACGCTGGATAGCGCTAGCCAGAAAAATCCCAAGAACAGAAATAAGCCAATAAGTCCGTGTCCCAAGACAATGTCAAGATATGAATTTACTACGTCAACAATACCTTCACCCTGTTTCATTCCAAGGTCTGCCAACTGATTCCGATAATCTACACTGCCAAGCAGCGGATGACGATTAAAAACGATTAGCGAGTTATCAAGAAGCTTTTCTCGATAATCAATATTCTCCGTTTCGGTAGTACCAACAAACGGAAGCAAGTCTATCACTTTTTGTCCGCCGGGAATTTGCCCCAGAAAGGGCATTATTATTAATAAAGCAAAAGCCAGCATAGATAACCGTTTGATTGCGTATGGTCCAGTTGCTATAAAAACAAGGATTAGAGCTGCCGCGCCAATCCAAGGTCCGCGTGACAGCGGCGCTACTAACCCACCTAGAAGTAGCGCAAACCCAAGAAGACGTAGATTTTTACTTTTGATTGCGCTGCTGAGATATAGGTAAGTGCCAAGTACAACAACCATGACATAGCCCATAACAATAGGCTGCCCTAAGGTTGCAACTGCGCGTAAATACTCTCCCCGAGGCAGATATTTGCCTACAATCTCAACCCCAAGGGCAGTTTGGAGATTGCTGTAAAGCAACCAGTGGAAGATGAACTCAAAAATACCGATGGCAGCTAGGACGGCACAACTCAGAATGAGGGCGATAAAGGCTTCTTTCAATTGGTTAAGATTTTTAACCGCCCGGCTCGCTATGTAATAGGGCAGAAAAATATCAGTAAATTTGTAGAATCCTTCTCTGAGAGAATCGGTAAACGTGGTGTCCCGTAAATTTAGCAAGACTATCAGAATGATATATATAAATAAAAATTTATCAGGCAATAGTTTACCGAACCTGGTGGTATCTGCTTGTGACCTGAGATAAAGATAACTAGGCAGGAGGATGCATAGCGAAAGCATGCGGTAATAATCCATTGAAAACAGGAAATTAATTACCCCGAAGCCCGGAATGTCCGCACCAAATGGCGGCAAGGCGAAAAGAAGCACGAAATACAAAGACAAAGGGTTTTGCTGCCTAGGTGAGATATACAAAAGAAGCAACATGCTTGCAACAATGAAAATCCAAAAATCACTTGCCAGAAATGCTATCACTGTAATTGCCATCCACGTATTGCGCCAGATTTTGAACTGTCTGTCTGGAACGAGCGGTACCAGGGCTTTTTTTGCGAAAGCAAACGTGCAGGATGCAAGTACTAGAATAACTATTAATGCTTTTTGATATTCGGACATGTTATTTTCATCGTTTTAATCAAGTTGTAATTATATATACTTAAGTATAGTTAAATTTATGAGTTTAAGTTAATGTACTGCTGTATAAATCTCAGTCAATCAACCATATGGGCTATTTACCAACCTTTATTAAAAATAGTATAGTGACTCAATTACATAAAAAATATTGAATATGAAGCAAAATAAACCTGTTTTTGTTACTCAGCCTACGCTACCTCCTCTTGACGAATTTGTCCCTTATTTGCAGCAAATCTGGGACAATAAAATACTTACCAACGGTGGTCAGTTTCATCAGCAGTTGGAATCTGCTCTATGTGAGTATCTAGGAGTTAAATATATTTCTTTGTTCACTAATGGCACAATTGCCTTGGTAACTGCGCTTCAGGCTTTGCGCGTGAGTGGGGAAGTTATTACTACCCCTTATTCTTTTGTGGCCACATCCCATTCCTTATTGTGGAATGGAATTAAACCCGTATTTGTGGATATTGATCCAGAAACACTCAATATTGATCCAGCAAAAATAGAAGTTGCCATTACTCCGCAAACAACAGCTATTATGCCAGTTCATTGCTATGGGCATCCTTGTGATGTTGATCGCATACAGAAGATTGCCGATGCTTACGGGCTAAAAGTGATTTACGATGCAGCGCATGCATTTGGTGTGCAATATAATGGTGGTAGTGTGCTCAGCTTTGGTGATTTATCGGTGTTGAGTTTTCATGCAACAAAGGTATTCAATACTTTTGAAGGTGGGGCAATCGTTTGCCCTGATGCCAAGACCAAGTTACGAATCGATCATCTAAAAAACTTTGGCTTTGTAGATGAGGTTACAGTAGTCGCGCCGGGCATTAACGGAAAAATGAGCGAGATTAATGCCGCTTTTGGTCTTTTGCAACTTAAGAGTATAGATGAGGCTATCCAGAAGCGCAGATTGATTGATGAGCGGTACCGTGATGGCCTAGCGAATGTGAAGGGTATTCATTGTATTCCTAGTGCGGGGGGAGGAAGTGCAAATTACTCTTATTTTCCAGTTCTTGTAGGTTCTGAATATCCATTAAGCCGCGATGCCTTATACCAAAAGCTACGTGACAATAACATTTTTGCCCGCCGCTACTTCTATCCTTTGATTAGTAATTTTCCGATGTATCATAGTTTACCGACAGCAGCCTTGTCTAATCTCCCTGTGGCTAATAAGGCTGCTAATGAGGTAATTTGTCTTCCCATATACACAGCATTAGAAGATGATCAGGTTGATTCTGTTACCGAGCTTATCGCCAAAGCTTAAAAAGCTAAGTAAATTAATATCTTGCATTTTTCTCAGATATCAATTCTATGTTTTAGTCCACTCATTTGACCTTGATAGCGGCATCTATGCAAACCTCTTTTAAAAAGAAATCGTTGTCTGCTATCTTGTGGAGCGGCGGAGATATTTTTATGCGGCAGGGATTGCAATTTGTCGTTGCAATTGTTCTTGCCAGATTGCTCAGCCCAGAAGAATTCGGCACGGTTGC
The DNA here is from genome assembly GCA_024281695.1 of Nitrosomonas sp. GTDB lineage: Bacteria > Pseudomonadota > Gammaproteobacteria > Burkholderiales > Nitrosomonadaceae > Nitrosomonas. The sequence continues at coordinate 9,521 of JAMXAE010000048.1, forward strand.
TTTGTTGTATCTATTTACAGGAATCGCGTTTGCCCTTGTCGAAGGCGGATTCTCTTCTGCACTGGTGCAGCAATTTAAAGGTACGCATACAGATGAATCCACAGTTTTCTGGATTAATTTGGTTATGGGCGGATTGATGACTTTGTTGTTATGGATGATCGCTCCATGGATTGCAAGTTTTTATAAGGTTCCAGTATTAGCGCCATTGGCGCGGGTCCTTGCGCTTACGGTACTCATCGATGCTTTAGGGTCGGTTCACCGTGCTGTTATCGGTAAAAAATTGGAATTCAAGACATTCATGAAAATTAGCGCATCAGCTACAGTGATATCAGCAAGTGTGGCCATTATGATGGCGATGAAAGGCTATGGATTATGGGCGCTCGCGGCGCAGATGGTGGCTACAAGTGTTATTACTACAACATTGCTGTGGTATTTCAGCGGCTGGCGACCAAAGTGGGAGTTTAGTTTTGACTCTGCAAAGAAGTTGTTTGGTTTTGGCAGTTTTCTCATGCTTGCGGGGTTGTTGGATGTTGCATACACTAGAATATATACCTTGTTGATCGGAAAGCTCTATGGAGTCAGAGACCTTGGCTTTTACAGTCGTGCCGATAACACTAAACAGATTCCAGTAGATGTTCTTTCCAATACCTTGGGCAGTGCAACATTCCCCATTTTTTCTTCAGCTGCGAATGATATCGAGAAGTTGCGTCGAGGGATGCAGTTATCCGTGCGTGGAGCGATGCTGATTAATATCCCAATGATGCTAGGCTTGCTTATTACATCCCCGCATGTTATTACTGTGCTGTTTGGGGAAAAGTGGCTCCCCTCTGTTTCAATTCTTCAAATTCTGTGCCTAGTGGGGCTGTTGTGGCCCCTGCATGTGCTTAATCTTAATGTGTTGAAAGCGCTTGGGCATTCTAAGCTGTTCTTTCGTTTAGAAGTCATTAAAAAGATTATTGGGGTTATGCTGCTGCTACTGGGCGTGCCTTATGGAATGCATGGCATCGCATGGAGTCAGGTGATTTTCGGTGTTGTAAGTTTTTGGATTAATGCTTTTTATACACAACGTTTCCTTAGATATGGCTTTTTCAATCAAATCAAGGATTTTTTACCTGTATTAATTGTGTCGCTCATCATGGCTTGTGTTGTCGGCTGGGTGGGAGAACACACACAAGGCTCATCTTTCAGGATACTGCCTTTTCAGGTGATTACTGGAGTGGTTGCTTTTATCGTGCTTTGTATGATTTTTCGCATCAAGTCTTTTCAGGATACAAGAAACTTGCTGCTTCATCGGCATTAGTTAATTAATGGAATTTAGTATATGAATGCAAAATTAGAACAAGATACAATTGAAATTAGTGATTCTCTGATACGCGATGTTAGCCCGGTTGTAAGTGTTATTATGATTACCTATAACCATGAGGCTTACTTATCGCAAGCAATTGAGGCTGTGCTTGCTCAAAAAACGACTTTTCCTATTGAGTTGATTATTGGAGAGGATTGCTCGCTAGATAACACAAGGCAGATTGCGGCTGAGTATCAGAGAAAAAATCCTCAGATAATCCGGGTTATCACTTCAGAGAAAAATGTTGGTGCGTGCAAAAACCAGGCACGCATTCTTTCGGCAAGTAGGGGAAAGTATATTGCTTATTGTGATGGGGATGATTGCTGGCACGATAACCTCAAACTGCAAAAGCAGGTGGATTTTCTCGAAAACAATTCGCAATATGTGGCTGCTTATCATGATGCGATTTTCTTGAATAAATTTGCATTGGGTGAAAAAGTATCGGTACTTCCCAAAGGGGGGGGTAAGGATTTTTCAGGCATGGAACTGACGCGCTATGCGTTTATGCCTACACTCTCAATCTGTTTTAGAAATGTAATTGGCGAGTTACCAGAAGAGTATTTCAAAGTTTTGAATAACGATACTTTTCTGATTTCTTTACTCGGAGCCCATGGTGGCGCCAAGTTTATTGCTGATATTCAACCAGGATTATACCGTGAGCATGCCGGCGGCGTTTGGTCTGGGCTGGCACCGCAAAACCAAAGTATAGCGAGCGCGACTACTTGTTATTGGCAGATGGTATATTACAATAGAATCGGGAAGGCTGAGATAGCTAATTATTTTGCATGTGATGCAATGGATCACGTTCTTTCAGTGATTAAAATTAACAAGAAAATATTATTCAAGTGGGTTTTGATTAAGCTTTTCCCAAAAATATATGTACTTTACAAAGACATGAAAAATGCTATTGAAAAGTAAATTCCTGGCCTTGGATAGCAAAAAATGAGTACTCGCACACTTGTCCTACTACCGAGCCTTGCTGCGAAAAAAGTGTCAGATACACAAATCATCATTACGCGGAAATTCTTGGATGGCGTGCATGAATATCTCAAGTATTGGCCTGGGAAATTAGTTGTGCTGATAGAGGAAGATCCAAATCTGAGCGATAATCTTGATAATGTAACCATTGATATCAATCGACTTCCCTTTCTGATTAAAATGGTTGACTTTGACAACATTCATACAGAGATAGAATTGCAAAGCGATTCAATCGTTCTGGCCGCTGTGAGTAACAGACAGAATCACATCAGTACGGTTTGTAAATATAAAAAAATACAAAACATATATATCTCCGAAAATAGCTTGAGAACTCGCATACAGATGGTTAATGCGACAACCGGAAATGTACTGCGCAGAGTTAAGAAATATCTTTGGGAAGCTTATCAGGAGTGGAAACAAAGAAGAGCAATTGCACGGGCAAGCGGGGTTCAGTGTAATGGCACCCCCACCTTTAGGGCATATCAGGCGATAAATCAGAATGCGCTTCTATATTTTGATACCAGGGTTACAGAAGACATGTTAATAAGCCAAACGGAATTACAGGAAAAATCTACCTATTGCCTTGAGAATAGGCCTTTACGGTTACTTTTTTCTGGTCGATTATTGAAAATCAAGGGGGTAGACCACCTGATTATGGTTGCGGCTGAACTTAAAAAACTGGGTGTCAGGTTTGAAATGTCCATTTGTGGTGATGGTGACCTCAAGGCTTTAATGACACACCAGATTCATGTATTTGAGTTGTCGGATTCAGTAAAAATGATGGGTAATCTTGAATTTAAAAGTGAGCTTGTTCCATTTGTCAAAAAAAATGCAGATTTGTTTATTTGTTGTCATCGTCAGGGTGATCCTTCCTGCACATATCTGGAAACCATGAGTTGTGGCATCCCTATTGTAGGATATGACAATGAGGCATTTGCCGGATTGGTACAATACTCAGATACAGGCTGGCCAGTAAAGATGAATAGACCGGACTTGCTGGCTAAAAAAATTGCAGAATTGGACGGCAATCGTCAAGCTATTGTGGCGGAATCATATAAAGCTGTTAATTTTTCAAGACAGCATACATTTGAAAAGACATTTCAGAGAAGAATTGATCATATTAATACGGTCTCTGAATCAAAGTTTATTTAGTAGAAAGTCACTGGACAGCCAATTTTGGCATTTTTCTTGCTCGAAAATGCTTGATTTAAAATAAACCTAAGATGATTGAAACAAGGACAAAAGTTTGGATATTTCAGTAATTCTGGTGAGCTACAATACGATTGAGATGACGAAGAAGGTGCTTGATAATCTCTTTTCTTCGTTCGGTAATTTTTCAATGGAAGTTTTCATGATAGATAATGCTTCCAAAGACAATTCTACCGAAATGATTCGGCGGGAATATCCTAATATCACTTTGATAGAAAATAACCTGAATGTCGGTTTCGGCCGCGCAAATAATCAGGCTTTGCCACTTATCCATGGGCGCTATGTATTATTACTCAATACTGACGCTTTCGTACAGCGAGATACTCTTTATAAAACAATGCAATACATGGATACTCATCACAAATGTGGCATTTTGGGGGTCAAACTTTTGGGTCGCGATGGAACTTTGCAGCCTTCATGCCGATATTTTCCTACGCCGTGGAATATTTTTCTTGAGCGAACGGGGTTTAAGCAATTTTTCAAGCAGGCAAAACTGATAGATGACATGTCTTGGGACCACAGCGTGGCTAGGAATTGTGATTGGGTGCCTGGCTGTTACTATATGATTAGAAAAGAATTGATCGATCAGGTAGGTTTGTTTGACCCGCGCTATTTTTTATATTATGAGGAGGTTGACCACTGTTTTGCGGCCAAGAACGCAGGTTGGGATGTGGTCTATTTCCCAAATACCACTGTTGTACATATCGGCGGCGAGAGTGCAAAACAAGAGTCTGAAATTTCATCTAAGAGCCAGCAGATTGAATCCCTGCAAATCGAGAGTGAACTGCTATATTTCCGTAAGAATCATGGCCTGATCGGCGTGTTGGTGCACTTGCTGCTTAATAGTCTTACGGACTTTATCCTGTTTCTTAAAGATTTAATTAAATTAAGACCTCTAGCAAAAACTATGTTTAACCTAAAGCGCGCCTTGTTCGTATGGAAGATGTTCTTTCGTACCAGTTGGGCTACACAGTCAACACGCAGAGTATGCTAATGTTTATTAACATTCGAAATGACCTGAAAGCCCGGCAAGGGAATTATGTTGCTCAAGTCGTTACTGACTTAAAGCTACCGCGTAAGGCTGAAGCATGTCATAACTATATTACAGATTACTTTAACACTACCATGGTCAGTGGAGATGCTACGTTTGGTGATAACTGCCGAATTCCAGATGGTGATGGACACAAGACTCTAGAGAAGCCAGGGATACCTGCTATCATTAAAGTCAGAAACTTGTCACATTTAAACAGGTGCTGAATGTAGGTATGCAGATGCGTGTAGGAGTAGTTATTATAGGTCGAAACGAGGGCGATCGTCTTTCGCGTTGCCTTCAGTCATTGTTAGCAGAAGACCATGTTGTTGTTTATGTTGATTCCGGGTCAACCGATGGTTCCATGAACGAGGCAATTAAGGTGGGTGCCAAGACATTGGCGCTGGATATGAAAATCCCCTTTACTGCAGCAAGGGCAAGAAACGCTGGATTTCAGTATCTTATACAAGCCACACCCAATCTTGAATATGTGCAATTTGTAGATGGTGACTGTGAGGTTATGCCGGACTGGATTAATAAGGGCATTGATTTCCTTGAGACGCATCAAGATGTAGCAGTAGTCAGTGGTCGTTGTCGTGAAAGGTATCCGGAAAAATCAATTTATAATTTAATGTGTGATATGGAGTGGAACACGCCAGTTGGTGAGGCAATGGCTAGCGGTGGGAATGCAATGATGCGAGTGAAGGCTTTTCAGGCTGTTGGAGGTTTTAGGAATCAGTTAATTGCAGGGGAAGAGCCGGAGCTATGCGTTAGACTACGTATGGCAGGTTGGAAAATATGGCGATTGGATGAGGAAATGGTATTGCATGATGCTGCGATGACCAAGTTTAGCCAATGGTGGAAACGTATGACACGCGCCGGCTACGCTTTTGCCGAGGGAGCATATTTGCATGGGTCAACCCCGGAAAGACATTGGGTCAAAGAGTCAATACGCCCTTGGGTTTGGGGGCTTGGAGTCCCGTTGATAGGATTGTTGTTTTGGGCAATTGGTTACAAGCTAGGTATGCTTGTGCTGTTGGTTTATCCATTACAGATTTTCAGGCTTGGATTTAGAAATGTACCACATGGAAATAAAGCTTGGGTGATGGCTTTTTTTAATGTCTTAGGCAAGTTTCCAGAGATGATTGGTCAAGTAAAATTTTTGTGGCGACTCTGCACTGGAAATCAGGGGAGGCTAATTGAATACAAGTAATTTTTCAATGAGAGTTCCGGATGAGTTTCACTGAAACACTGCTTTTGGCGATTGCAATATTACTGCTAATCCCGTCCCTGGTCATATTTATGCAAGTGCTATTTGCCTGCTTGCCCGGAAAGCATGACAATGTCACCCCAGTTGAGGATATGAGTATTGCTGTATTAATTCCTGCCCATAACGAGTCTTCTGGTATCGTTGCCACGCTTAATTCAATTCTGCCTCAGATGAAATCAAATGATCGTCTGCTAGTGGTTGCTGATAATTGCAGTGATGATACAGCAGAAATTGCTGTAGCAAATGGAGCAGAAGTCATTAAGCGCCATGACTTGGAGAACCGAGGTAAAGGTTTTGCTTTGGATTTTGGCATCCATTATTTGGCGAAAAATCCGCCAGATATTGTCATAATTGTCGATGCCGATTGCCTTGTGGAAGCAAATGCACTGAAACGTATTGCAGCCTACGCGTTACACTACGGCAGGCCGGTACAGGCATTGTATATGATGTACGCAAAGGCTCCCGATCTTAAATCCAGAATCGCTGAATTTGCCTGGTGCGTAAAAAACCTGGTACGCCCGCTTGGTTATGCAAAATTGGGTCTGCCATGCCAGTTGATGGGTACCGGCATGGCATTTGAATGGGAGACGATTTTAAATGCAGACTTAGCCAATGGGAATATTGTTGAGGATATGAAATTAGGTGTTGATTTGTCCAGATCTGGAAAGTCACCGATGTTTTATCCTGATGCGCTGGTAATAAGCCACTTTCCAGAGGCGTCCGACATTCAATCAGGGCAGAGAACGCGCTGGGAGCACGGGCATTTGATGATGATTCTTTTTGAGGCGCCCAAATTGCTCATCCAAGGAGTCACTAAGTTCGACAAGAATTTGCTGGCAATGGCATTTGATTTGTCTGTGCCACCGTTAGCATTGCTGGTTGCGCTTTTATTTGGATATTCAACAGCGCTTGGAATGGTTGTTATGCTGTTTGATATAGCGCAATTGGCTTTCCAGATAACGCTCTCTGCACTTTTTATTTTGACAGTTTCTACCGCGGTTGCTTGGTGGGGATGGGGAAGAAGGATTATTACTTTCTCTACTTTACTATTGGTACCGGTTTACGTGATATCGAAAATTCCCTATTACATTAAGTTTTTGTTTAAAAGGCAAAAGGCTTGGAATAAGACAGAAAGAGATAAGGTTTGATTAATGGACGATTTTGATCGTGAGGTTTATTGCATAGGCGGTTTGCCTTTTGATGCAGTTGATATGTCGAAAACAATGAGTCGTTTGCGTGATGCCAAATTTAAAAAGATCCCTTGTTTTCTGACGACACCCAATCTAAATTTTCTTATACTGTCGATTAGCGACTCAGATTTTCGTAACTCAGTAATTCACAGCGACATTGTGATTGCCGACGGAGCTCCAATTGTTTGGATAGCAAAGTTACTTGGAATTCCTATTAAAGAAAGAGTTGCAGGGTCGACTTTATTCGGAGCACTAGGCCAAGAGTGGCGGAGAAAACTGACGGTTTATTTCTTCGGAGGTCCAGATGGTGTTGCTGCCGAGGCAAGTAAGCGCATAAATGAAAAATCGACTGGATTGTCTTGCGTTGGGTACCATACGCCAGGTTATGGTAGCGTGGATGAAATGAGCGAATCAAAAGTTATTGAAAATATTAATTCAAGCGGAGCAGATTTTTTAGTCGTAGCGTTAGGAGCAAAGAAAGCACAGGCTTGGATTGTTAAAAATCTGCACAGGATTCAGTTGCCTATAGTTGGCAATCTCGGTGCTGTTATCAACTTTGAAGCAAAGCGACTGAAAAGAGCACCTGTAAGGTTGCAAAAGATTGGATTGGAATGGGCATGGCGCATTAAAGAGGAGCCACATTTATGGAGGCGTTATTGGAATGATGGCTGGTTTTTTTTAAGGCTTTTGGTTACCAAAATATTCCCTCATGTATTTTGGTTGAAGTTAAATCAACCTCGCCTGGAACAACTGTCACATAAAAGTACCGTTATATTAAATGAAGAAGAAGATTATTCTAGGATAATTGTTTCCGGCGTTGTGCTTGATCCAGTCACACCAGATATTCGCTTGTTAATGAGACGAGCTAGTCTGCAAAATAAAAATGTGCAAGTGGATCTTGCCAAAGCGGAATACCTTAGTTCTGGCATTTTAGGCTTGTTGTTATTGCTTAAAAAACAGCTGGATAAGCACGGTTTGCAAATGAAAGTTGTTGGACTTGGAGCCAATATGAGAAAATTACTCGATTGGAATGGGTTGACTTACTTGATTGAGTAGAGGGTTGAAAGACTTTAAAAAGTCATTTATTTAAGAGTTTCTTGAAAACAGAAATGTAAATAAGGCGTTAAAAATATGTATGAAGCATTTTACGGGTTGAAAGAGAAACCATTTTCTATTCAGCCAGATCCGGAATTTTTGTTTTTTGGTGTACGTCACAGTATGGCGTACGCAATGCTGGAGTACGGTATACAAAACCGTGCGGGCTTCTCAGTGATTTGTGGCGAGATCGGCTGCGGCAAGACCACTCTTGTACGGCATATGCTGAACAACCTTGGTAATGAGCTTACGGTGGGTATTGTTTATAACACGCATCAGCA
>JAMXAE010000049.1 GCA_024281695.1 Nitrosomonas sp.
CTGCGCGCAAATCGGGTGAAATACGCATTTCATTATTTTGCTATGCCGGTGCGCCTATGGAAAAGCTCATTCAGGTATTAACACAATCTTCAGTACCGATTCTGTTAATCGTTCCCCAGAGTGAGGCAAGCGAAAGTATTGCGGCATCCCTCAATAATGAAATGTCACAATCTGAGAGCCTGTTCAGTCAGGGCGCACTTACTGTTCAGATTATCCCCTTTATGGAACAAACTGATTATGATCAATTACTCTGGAGCTGTGATGTTAACTTTGTAAGAGGGGAAGATTCTTTTGTGCGCGCTCATTGGGCAATTAACCCCTTTATTTGGAATATTTACCCGCAAACAGACGATGTGCATTGGAAAAAACTAGATGCATTTCTTGATTTATATACGATCAATATGTCCTTAGAAATGGCAGTTGCAGTCCGTGACATGTGGCATAGCTGGAATGGTAAGTATGAAATGAGTAGCACTATCTGGATGAACTTCTTGCATCTTTGTCAGTCAATGGAGCGACATAATAAAAGCTGGATCAGTCAGTTATTGAAACAAGATGATTTGGTGACCAGTCTGGTGCAGTTTGCTGGAAATCGGCTATAATTTACGGTTGAAGAAATGGGCTGTTTCTCGGATAAACAGCATTAATCTGCTTATAACTTAATTTTGGAATTGAAATATGAAAACCGCAATGGAACTACGCTCGGGTAATGTCGTGATGGTTGGTAGTGACCCTATGGTTGTGCAGCGTGCTGAATTTACTAAATCGGGTCGTAATGCATCTGTGGTTAAGATGAAGCTGAAAAACCTGTTTTCCAGCACTACAATGGAAACCGTTTATAAAGCAGATGAAAAATTTGATCTGGTCGTTCTGGACAAAAAAGAATGTACCTACAGCTATTTTGCTGATCCGCTCTATGTATTTATGGATGCTGATTATAATCAAATCGAAGTGGAAGCTGACAATATGCCGGATGTGCTGAATTATTTAATTGATGGTATGGAAGATATTTGCCAGGTAACTTTTTATGAAGGCAAAGCCATTTCGGTTGAATTACCCAATACGATAGTGCGCGAAGTGGAATATACCGAACCGGCAGTAAGAGGCGATACAACGGGTAAAATTATGAAACCAGCGCGACTTGTTGGAACTGGTTTTGAAATTCCAGTGGCTGCTTTTGTGGAAATAGGCGATAAGATCGAAATTGATCCGCATAACAATGAATTCAGAAAACGTGTTTGATAGTAGACCAGTAAATTGAATTGAAAAAGGTGGCTTCGCGCCACCTTTTTTATTGTTCGATCAGAACGCTAGAAATAGAACGCGATAAAACTAGCTGGCAATGACCTGTATATCAGGCTCAATTGTTTTAAGCATATTCTCAATCCCTTTAAGCGTACCCGATATGGAGCTGGGGCAGGTACCGCAAGCGCCTTGGTAGTGGATGCGTAAAATATTACCTTCTAGTCCCAATACATGTAAGTCACCGCCATCGTGTTGCAGATAGGGGCGGATTTCTTCATCCAATAAGACATTGATCCTTTCCAATCGTAATTGATCTTCCAGACTTAATTCAGACAGCGCATTGCTAGCGGCGGCAACTGCCTCAGCGGATTGAGCGGAAGCGGCTGGTGCCGCACGAATGGGATCGGCAATTTCGCGCGCCAAGTCTTGCCAATTGGCTTCACCGTCTTGGGTAACGGTGATCCAATGATCAATGTAAAAAACGTTGGTGACATGATCAATATCAAATAATGCAGAAGCGAGCGGATCATCCTGTGCCGCTTCGGCATTGTCGTAGGATCGCGCCACTCCCCACGTTAAAGGCTCTTTGAGGATGAACTTCAACGCATTTTTATTAGGTGTTCCTTCAATATCAGCAATTTTTGGCATTTTAGTTTTTATCAATACTGAATCATGCAGTCATTATTTAGGAAAATTATTTTGGTACATAGAACAGAATTGCGACAGAACTAACTTAGATCGGCGATCTGTGAGTAGTACTGATGCTACTTTGCTAAACTAGGATGGACTCGATGAGGTTTATGTTGAGTCATCATTGGTTTCAGTCGATGTGCTGGTTACTGAATTGAGTGCGGCATGTAGTGTATGCCAAGGCAAGATTGCACATTTAACGCGCGTTGGTAAGTCGCGGATACCCGAGAAAACGGTCAGTCGCCCAAGATGATTGGGGTGATTGATATCCAGCTTGCCGGTGGCTAAATCACGAAATTCATGAATCAGTGTTTCTGCATCCGAGCGAGATTTTCCCTTAACAGCGGCTGTCATCATGGAGGCGGAAGCCTTGCAAATCGCGCAGGATTCACCTTCAAATGCAATGTTATTGATTTGATCGTTGCTAAGTTGTAGAGCGATATTAAGGCGATCTCCGCATAAAGGGTTATGCCCTACCGCATGATGGCTGGGGTGATCTAATTTGCCATAATTGCGTGGTTTACGGTTATGGTCGAGTATGACTTCTTGGTAAAGTGAATTTGTGTGCATTATAAGAAAACCTTTTGTACAGTTTTGATACCGGCTGCCAAAGCGTCTACATCTGTTTTTTTATTATAGAAAGCAAAGGAGGCACGCGAAGTGGCCGGTACATTAAATCGCTGCATGACGGGTTGTGCACAATGGTGTCCAGTACGAACGGCAATGCCATCCTGATTCAAGATAGTGCCGATATCATGGGGATGAATACCGTCGATTGTGAACGATAGAACAGCTGTTTTTTTCGCCGCTGTGCCAATAATCTTGACACCTGAAATATTATTTAAACATTCAGTCGCATAATTCAACAAGGATAATTCATAGTTTGCAATAGACTCGATACCAATTGTTGTCAAATAATCAATGGCAGCGCCAAAACCGATTGCTGCGGCAATCGGAGGAGTACCGGCTTCAAATTTATGCGGAATGGTATTGTAAATAGTTTCTTCAAAAGTGACGGAAGCAATCATGTCGCCGCCTCCCTTAAAAGGTTGCATGGCTTCTAGTAAGGCAGCTTTGCCATACAATATGCCTACACCCGTTGGACCGCAGAGTTTATGCGCTGAAAAAGCGTAGAAATCGCAATCGAGCGCTTGCACGTCGACAGTGATATGCGGTGCTGCTTGTGCTCCGTCAATCAGTACGGGTACACCATGTTGATGAGCGAAATCAATCATTTTCTTAATAGGATTGATTGTGCCGAGCGCATTCGATACATGAATTAAGCCAACAAACTTGGTACGTTCATTGAACAGTTTTTCATATTCGTCTACTTCTAACTCGCCGTTGTTATTAATGGGAACGACGCGGATTTTTGCGCCTTTTTCATTGGCTAGCATTTGCCAGGGAACGATATTGGAATGATGCTCTAATGTGGTGAGGATAATTTCATCGCCTGCTTTGATAAATTTACGCCCATAACCATGCATGACCAAATTAATAGAATCGGTCGTGCCGCTGGTAAAAATGATTTCTCTATCTTCGCGCGCATTGACGAATTGTTGCAATTTGCAACGTGCATTGTGGTATTCCATGGTGGCCACTTCAGATAGATAGTGGACGGCACGGTTGATATTGGCATGCTGAGTCGTCTGGTACTGTACCAAACGGTCAATGACTTGTTGCGGCATTTGACTGGAAGCTGCGTTATCAAGGTAAATAAGCGGCTTGCCATCAATTTTAAGTTTTAGAATCGGAAAGTCAGTGCGGATTTTCTCCAGGTCGAAAGCAGAGGCAGCTTCAGCTTTTAAAGAAGCATTGGTCAAATTCATAATTATTTACCCTGCGTTTGGTTAAGCACCGCCTGCTCTAATTGTTGCCTGAGCGAAGTGACAGGAATGCGACTGATAATTTCTGCTCCAAATGCGTAGGTTAGTAAATTACGTGCAGCCAGTTCAGATAAACCACGGCTTTCCAAATAAAAAATTTCCTCTTGTTCAAGTTGGCCAACTGTTGCACCGTGCGTGCACTTAACGTCATCAGCGAAAATTTCGAGTTGTGGTTTAGTGTCAATTTGCGCAGCACTACTGAGCAGCAAGTTCCGACTCGATTGTGATGAATTGGTGCGTTGCGCGTGCGGGCGTACTATGATTTTTCCGTTGAACACGGCATGAGCCGAGTCACCAACGATACATTTATGTTGCTGATGACTGTTACCATTGGGCTTAACATGATCGATGCAGGTATGCGTATCTGCCAGTTGGCGGTCTGAAATCAAAGTCAAACCGTCAATGATACATTCTGCTGCTTCATCCAATAACCGAATGTCCAGGTTATAACGCGAAATATGAGAACCCAGAGAAATACTGGCGGATTGATAATGACTGGCGTGCGCTAATGAAACTGCACAGCTTGCAAAATGAAAGGCATGAGTATTTTCACGCTGAATTCGAATGTGTCGGGCGTGTGCATTGGCGGCCAAACTGATTTCTGTGACCGAATTAGTGATATAAGTTGTGTCCTGAAGAGCGACGTAATCTTCGATGATCGTTACATTGCTGCCTGTTTCACCAATCAATAGACAACGCGGATAGCTGGTGACTTCCTGCTGAGTGGCAATAAATAAGAGGTGGATGGGTCTGGTGACCGACACATTTTTTGGAACCAATATCAGTGCAGCATCGCGCAGGAAAGCAGTGTTTAATGCTGAAAATACGTTATTCTCAAATCTGGCGTATTGCCCCAAGTGGCACTCCAGAGTGGCCGAGTGCGTGGATAAGAATTCTGGTAAATTTCCAATTACGAGCGCCGCTTGGTCAACTATGTTTGATAATTCTGGAGAATAGTGACCATCTACAAATACCAGGCGATTTTCTGCTTCGTTTAGGTACAGATGCTCAATATCGCTCACATGTAAAGCACATACAGGTTGCGATGGCCGGTAGGGTAAATGGGTTAAAGACGAAATATCAGTAAAGCGCCACTCTTCATCGTGCTTGGTTGGCAATTTTTGAGTGCTGACGCGATCAATTGCTTGTGAACGCAATTGGTTAAGCCAGGATTGTGATTCAGTAGATTTAATAGACCATGATTTGAGTAAGCATTCAAGATAATCATTGTTGGCTATTTCACTCATGCGATTTCTCCCGCAATTGAGTGCTTGTTGGTACTTATCCAATCGTATCCGCGCGTTTCCAATTCCAATGCCAATTCTTTACCACCCGTCATTACGATGCTGCCTGCCTGCATGACATGAACATAATCTGGCACGATATAATCAAGCAGACGTTGGTAATGGGTGACTAAAATCGTTGCATTATTTTTATTGGTGAGTTGATTAACACCGTTGGCTACGATTTTAAGTGCGTCAATATCAAGACCTGAATCTGTTTCATCCAGAATACTTAATTTGGGTTCCAGTAATGCCATTTGTAAAATTTCATTACGCTTTTTTTCGCCACCGGAGAAACCTTCATTGACACTGCGATCCAGGAAATCAGGTTTCATATCCAGTAATTTCATTTTTTCACGAACGAAATCATCAAATTCGAGTGGATCCAGTTCTTCTCTTCCGCGTTGTGTTTGTACCGTGTTGTAAGCAAGGCGCAAGAATTGTGTATTGGCTACGCCTGGAATTTCAATAGGATATTGGAAAGCCAAAAATACTCCGGCACGAGCACGTTCCTCAGGTGGCAACTCTAATAAGTTCTTGCCTTCAAATTGAACAGATCCAGCGGTGACCTCATAAGCTGAATGACCTGCCAGAACTTTCGCAAAAGTGCTCTTACCCGAGCCGTTTAAACCCATAATTGCATGAATTTCTCCACTCTTGACGGTAAGATCCATGCCTTTAAGTATCTCAGTGCCATTAATACTGGCATGTAATCCCTGCACTGAAAGAATAGTTGTGCTGTTTTCGTAAATCATCCGACGCTTCCCTCTAGTTTGAAGCTCAAAAGTTTGGTGGCTTCAACAGCAAATTCCATCGGCAATTGTTGAAATACATCTTTGCAGAAACCATTGATAATCATTGAAACGGCTTCTTCTGCATCAATACCACGTTGAGAAAAATAAAAAAGCTGATCTTCGCCAATTTTAGAGGTCGAAGCTTCATGTTCTACTTTAGCGCTGTTATTGCGTACTTGAATGTAAGGGAATGTATGCGCGCCGCATTGATCACCGATTAACATGGAATCGCATTGCGAATAGTTGCGTGCATCTTCCGCTGTCGGTGCGATGCGCACAAGACCGCGGTAACTGCTGTTCGAGTGACCAGCTGAAATGCCTTTGCTGACAATCGTGCTACGTGTATTCTTTCCGAGATGAATCATTTTTGTGCCGGTATCAGCCTGTTGATAATTGTTGGTAACCGCTACTGAATAAAACTCACCGACAGAATTATCGCCACGCAAAATGCAGGATGGGTATTTCCAGGTAATGGCAGAACCGGTTTCTACTTGCGTCCAGGAAATACGCGAATTCTTCCCTTTTGCGAGACCGCGCTTAGTAACAAAGTTGTAGATACCACCGACACCATTTTCATCGCCCGCATACCAGTTTTGTACCGTCGAATATTTAATGTCCGCATCATCTAATGCAATCAGTTCGACGACTGCTGCGTGGAGTTGGTTGGTATCAAATTTAGGTGCTGTGCAGCCTTCAAGATAGGAAACAGATGCGCCTTCTTCTGCAACGATCAGCGTGCGTTCAAACTGACCAGATGCTTCGGTATTGATTCGAAAATAGGTCGATAGATCCATAGGGCACTTCACGCCTTTGGGGATAAAACAGAATGAGCCATCTGTAAACACAGCAGAATTGAGAGCCGCAAAGTAATTATCACCAACAGGAACGACTGATCCTAAGTATTTTTGGATGAGCTCTGGGTGGTTTTGTACGGCCTCCGAAATGGAACAAAAAATAATACCCACTTCAGCAAGTTTTTCTTTATAAGTGGTAGCTACTGAGACGCTATCAAAGATGACATCCACAGCAACACCTGCCAACACTGCACGTTCGTGCATGGGTACTCCTAACTTTTCAAATGTGCGTAATAACTCAGGATCAACTTCGTCCATGCTGGCTAGCTTTTGCTTCGGTTTGGGAGCTGAATAGTAGCTGATTGCCTGAAAATCGATCTTGGGGTATTGCACATTCTGCCACTTAGGTTCTGTCATTGTTAGCCATTTCTGAAAGGCTTTTAGGCGAAATGATAAAAGCCATTCCGGCTCATTCTTTTTGGCCGAGATTAATCGGATGGTATCTTCATTGAGTCCCTTGGGTGCAATATCGGATTCAATTTCGGTGACGAAGCCATGTTTATATGGTTGATTAACCAGACTTTGCAATACTGCACTCATTTGGTTTATTCCTTTATTTTTTAAGTATTTTCAGTTTGAAGCAAATATTTTAACTTGCCTGATAGTTGATTAGCCATAAACAGAAAATATAAGGTAATTGAATCTGCGAATGTTAGATCTTAGCAGATTCTTTCACGCTAAAACTATCGCCACAACCGCATGTATTATCAGTATTGGGGTTGATGAACTTAAAAGAGCTGTTAAGGCCTTCCTTAGTAAAATCAATTTGAGATCCATTCAGATAAGGTAAGCTGATTGTATCTACAACAATTCTAGTTTTATGGGATTCAAATAGCTGATCGCCTGGCTTTATTTCATCAGCATAATCAAATGTATAGGAAAATCCTGAGCAACCTGTTTTCTTAATTCCAATTCGGAATGCAAGACCTTTTCCACGCTTCGTAAATTGTTGCTGGATGTGATCTGCGGCATTTTTAGTTAACGTAATTGACATAGTATTAATCCAACTTTCAATATTCTCAATTTATCTAAGGTGCTCGTTGTAGTGTATTCTGCGGCTCTAATATACTAACTACATGTAGTATTAATAATTAAATTGGACACAGGTTTGATGAAATTGTTCTGTGATAGCTGGTTGCCTATAAAACTACTCAAAGATTTCTGAAAATTGAGATTCTTTAAACACTAAACAGTCGATATTCAATTTGCTTTAAGCAGCAGTTGTTTCACGCATATCAATAAGCGGCATCACTTCATCATGTTGTTGATTCTTCTGATTATCAACAAGCTCTTTGAGTGTGACTGCACCGAGGTATTCAAAAATAAGATCATTTAATTTTGCCCACAAGTCATGAGTCATACATTTTCCATCGTTATGGCAATTCTCTTTACCGCCACATTGGGTTGCATCAATTGGTTCGTCAACAGCAAGAATAATGTCAGCGATCGATACCTTGTCTAAATCTTTTGCGAGGCAATAACCACCTCCAGGACCACGTACGCTCTCGACGAGTTCAGATTGGCGTAATTTTGCAAATAATTGTTCTAGATAAGACAGCGAAATTCTTTGTCGTTGACTGATATCTGCCAATGTTACTGGATGACTACTTTGTTGCAGGGCAAGATCAAGTAGCGCGGTTACCGCGAATCTACCTTTTGTTGTTAATCTCATGATTAGCTCCTTTAAAAATTGGACGAGGTTGATTGTAAAAATTAAATACTTGAACAAATAATACCTGATTGATTTGGTCAACTATATAATACCCGATTGATTTGGTCAACTATATATTTTGACTGAAAATGAGAATAATGTTTTGATGATTAGCATGAGCTTATGCGTAACAATAAAATGCTCTTAAGGTCATTGTTTTGGTTGTCAGAAGATGAGTCAGTTGTATATTATCGGGATCATTCGCCTTGGGGCGAAGCACTACGCGCCAGCACATTGAAATATTGGAGTGATTGTCTCTCCAATCGTTTGTGTGTTCCGATCATCACTCAATTACCATTTCCTTATAATCACCATATATATCCGCAAACACACCATTTTCCCCGAAGAATTCCCGGAATCTTGGGCATCCGATTGGGGTGAGGATGAATTTGGGCTGTGGATGGCGTTTACGTACAAAGGTGTACGGCAGACGTTTCGCTGGTGTGAGCCGGGAACGTTTTTGATGGGATCGCCGCTGGATGAATCGGAACGGGGGTCATACGGCTTGGATGAAACTCAGCATCAAGTGTCTTTGACCGGAGGCTTCTGGATTGCCGATACCACGGTGACACAAGCACTTTGGACAGGCGTGATGGATGAAAACTCCAGTGAATTTAAAGGTGAAGATCGACCAATTGAGAATGTCAGTTGGGAAGAGGCACAAGCTTTCATCGCGAAGATGAACGGTTTGAAAGCGGAATTGAAATTATGCCTGCCGACCGAAGCGCAGTGGGAGTATGCTTGTCGTGCCGGAAGCGTTACGCCATTTTGCTGGGGTGATCAGATTAATTCAACTCTGGTTAATTTTGATGGTAATCATCCTTATAATAATGGCAATCTAAGTGATTGTCGGAAGCGGACAGTCGAGGTCAAAGAATTGCCCTGTAATGATTGGGGGTTGTATCAGATGCACGGCAATGTGTGGGAATGGTGTCAAGATTGGTTTGGAGATTACTCGACGGAGCCGGTCATTGATCCACAAGGACCGGAATCTGGCGACTCCCGCGTGCTGCGTGGCGGCTCGTGGCTCAACGGCGGCGGACTCTGTCGGTCTGCTGACCGCAATCTGAGCGTTCCGTCTTACCGCGACTACGTTTTCGGCTTCCGTCTTGCCCGAGGTCATTGAGCTTAAGAAGGGAGCAATTACCGAAGGGCATTGCACCGTTGATAGCGATAATGGTGGAATATTCGCTGATTATTGCGCCTTACACTTTATAGACTCCTTGTAACAACCTAGAATAAATCCTTACAGCTTAAATCAAGGAAAACTGTATGGCTAACCCGGTTAAAGTGTTTGTTTCCTATTCCTGGTCAGTTGAGGGCAAAACTGGAATTGTAGGCGAATTGGAGACTCAATGCCGACATCGTAACATTCAATTCATCCGAGATAACAATACGATGCAGCATGGTGATTTAATCCGCGATTTCATGGATAAGCTGATCGGTGGAGAACATATCATTACTGTATTCAGCGATGCGTATTTTCGTTCCACCTGGTGCATGTATGAATTGCTGAGTACCTGGCAGAAGGGCGATTTCAAAGCTCGTACGCATCCGATTAAGGCCGATGATATTGATTTGCAAAATGCTCAGTATCGAATTGAGCTAACCGACTATTGGAAAACGAAATATGAATCTGCTGAAACAAATTTGCAGGAGCGTGACCCGACAGCATTTATAGAAGAACACCAAAAAGTAAAACGATATCGTGATTTTTATCAGAATATTAATGCACTGCTGAATTTTGTAGCGGAGCGACTAACAACGCCACTGGAACAATTAAGAAAGCAGGGTTACGCGCAATTACTCGATCGTATCAACCCTAAACAGATTGTTATTGGTTACCCATCGGATGGTGATTTTCTGAAAGAAATCAAAGAGATTCTGGTGCAGGATTTGAAGAAATCCGAGTTATTCCGGAATCACGTGATCAAGAGTTGCGAGTTGAATCTTGTCGATGCGGCTGGTCTGCATGGGTATTTGATTGATCAATGTCTGAGAGGCGAATTTGTACAGATTATCCAGAATCTGCAATCAGCATTTGTTAACAGTTATGATGAACTGGGAAACTCAGATATCACCGCAATCAGAAAATTGTACCAAGCTGCTGAAGATACACTGTCCAAGCTGGTATTGTTCAATGTGAGAAATGACTGGATGGCGCAGTATTGTCATGAGCATAATAAAAATTATCACCATGATCACTTATTGCCGGATATGAGTTTTGGCAGTGTTGAGGTGGTAATCTCTCGTGAAGCTCAAACCATTCCTCGTTTCCAATTCGGGCGGCAAGATCTGAATCTGCAAGGCGCGAAAGGTGTTGCGCTGGAATCGGGGTTTCGGTCAAAAGATGTGGTGCGAGATATCATTAAGCGATTATTCCATCGAGTAATGGAACAAGAAATAACCGACCATTTCGATGAAGAGCGTGCAATCAATATTCTTCAGAGGACAATTCAACAGCGTAAACAACAGAAAAACTTGAAGCTAAGAAAAAATTATTTTTTGCTGATTCCGAATGATTCCAGTTCACCGCTGGCAGATGAAAACGTGCAGAAAGAAATTAAAAAAATGTTACCTGATTTATCGTTTATTCGAATTAAATCGGGTAAGTATGAAGAAACTTTTATCGTGGAAGATGCTGATTTGATGGTCGCGATTAGTGAGTTTTATAAAACCTTAGAAGAGTATAAACCCCAATGAATGCAGGAATTCTCCAGAAAATTAGTGCAGACATCGCTAAACTCGATGCGGTTTCTCAACTCAACTTGCCCCAATACGGTTCATGGCCTGAGTCAATACATCAATTTGACGAAAAAAGCATTAATGTGTTGAAAACCGCGTTGGCGGCGCGCCGTCCGGTGTTGCTCCGCGGTGATCCGGGAACCGGCAAGAGTCAATTGGCGCATGCGGCGGCTGTGGTCTTGGAACGCTTGTTTGTCTACGAAGTGGTTAATGCGCATACCGAAGGTCAGGATTTGCTGTGGAAGTTTGATGCGGTAAGCCGTTTGGCGGAGGCGCAGACGATCAAGCCGGGGGATGATAAAAAAGCGCTTCTCGATACAAAACGTTTTATCTCGCCCGGTGTTTTATGGTGGGCATTGGATTGGAAAGCTGCACACGATATTTACCAGGAAAGTCATTATCAATTGTCTTTGCCGGAAAAACCGACAGGTTGGGAGCAATCGCATGGCAGCGTGATTTTGATCGACGAGATTGATAAAGCCAATGCTGAATTGCCGAATAGTTTGCTAGAGATCCTGGGCAATAATGCGATTGAGATTCCGTGGTTGAGAACGACGATCGGCGGCAAAAACAATCTCCCGCCCTTGGTGATTATTACTACCAATGAAGAGCGCGAATTGCCATCGGCATTTGTGCGCCGTTGCCTGGTATTGAATCTGGATTTGCCTAAGGATGATAAGGTACTGATTGAATTGCTGACGGAGCGCGGCAAATTACATTTTGGCGCCCAATGCAGTCCGGATGTTCGCTTGAAAGCCGCCGAACAATTGGCCAAAGATCGTGCTGTGGCCAAAGAGAAGGGCATAACGCCGCCGGGACAAGCGGAATATCTGGATATTCTGCGGGCGTTGTCGGTACTGGCAAGAACCGATGAAGAACAATTAAAAATGCTGGATAAGATCAGCGAATTTGCCTTGCGCAAATATCCGGTGATGCATGATAAGTGAAATTTCCGATCTAAAGACAATTCATAAATTAGTCCGCAGCAAGAGCGGCGTAAGCCGTGCGGATCTGCTGTTGAGCTTCTTGTCAGTAGATTCCAGCCAGCATGGGCAGATTGCGGAAATACTGGGGTTTGAGAAACACGAAGAATTGCGTCAGGAAGCAGAACAGAAAGATCAATTACAGGCTAAGCAACTGAATCTTGAAGTATCTGACGGCATTGCTGTCAATGATTCTGAGCCACAGCTGGGCGACGAATCTTCTAAACTTGCTTCAACTTCATCGTCTTACTATCGCATTACGTCACGTGCAGCAGACCAAACGGAAACGCATTCTGATGCCGATGCACTGAGTCTTCCCGATTGGTTTACCCATGCTTCCGCGACGCTCCTCGAGGAAACCGGGACGCGCATTCCCAAAATTCATCAAATCAAACCGCTGTATACGGAATTAACCGCCTGGCCGAGATTATTACCGTTTTTGCAAAGAATTCTGGGTGACCGGGTTGAAGGCCGCAGGCCGGATACGGCAAGGCTGGTGAAGCAAACAGCACGGTTTGAAATGATCCGGAAGATTCCGCGCAAGCAACGGTATCACTGGGCGCTCAAAGCCCGGATTTTGATTGACATCAACGATGATAATTTTCCATATCGCCGCGATTTCTTGCAGCTGCGTGACCGGATGCTGCAGCTGCGGGGTAGTGAAGGTTTAGATGTGCAATATCTCTACGATGAGCCCGGTGGTCATATCGCACGTTATCAGCAACAACGTGAAATCATCGAACCCTGGTCTTTGCCCGAGCAAGGTACACTGATTCTAATCCTCAGCGATTTGGGCATGCACACGCAATCGCGCCAAACCCTTTACGGCTGGCTGGCCTTCGGGCAAATGCTCAAGGCCCAAGGGCGTCGTGCCACGGTCTTAATGCCGGTTGCCGAGCGAAATATCGATGGCCGCTTATTGCGGTTCTTCGATTGTGTGGTTTGGGATAGAACCAGCCGCCTCAAACTGGTCAAGGGTGATTATCAAATCGACCAAGATAAACGCAACCATGCGGAGAGTACTGATCAATTACTGTCCTATTTTTTCGCCGCTGTGCGCGCCGACAGCGGATTATTGCGTGCGATGCGTCATTTTCTACCGGGCGATTATGACATCGGTCATGAAACCGCGATCTGGCGACACACAGCGGTCATCAGCGAAGGCGATGAATGGGGTTGGCAGGCGGGTAGTAAATCCAATTATTTCGAGCAAGCGACGGCTTTGGTCAAACAATTATCAACTGCTCAACAACAAAGGCTGGTGGAATTGATCGGACGCTATCACGCACTTTATCCGGACGAGCTGTATTTTGAAGCGATGTACAACTTGAAGCTGCTGGGATTGTCATTGCCGCCAGAAGTGGACGCTGCGACAGAAAAATTCCTGCGGGACATGGTAAAAACCTACCAAGCCAATTTGGACAACAGCTTGCTGCACGGCTGGGTAAAACGCCATCTGGCGCGGCATGAAACTAAAGCGGTACGGCAAGAGCACCAATATTGGTGCGCCTTGATGGCGTTTGTCAAGAAACGCGACGAGCAACACAGTGGTGCTGCTACAAGCGAGTGGCCAAGTGATTTATCCGATGCGGAAAAGGAAGAAGCTTGGTTGTTTATGAATGCCACTCAGGCTGTGCGGACTTATCAGCTTCGGCAAGTCGGTGAAAAGTTAGTGTTGCTACCCGAAAAAACAAATGTTCTTCAGTCTGATGCTTCCTCAATTGCATCGCAAGACGAGTGGAGCGCAAACGCACAATCAGGGGCGACGTTATTAACATTGCCTCTAACCGACACGCATCTCTTCCATAGTCACACCGATCAACACGGCGGACAACACATTGTCAGCCTGAATCTTGCGCAAACCAGCGATCAAAGCTTTAAATTTCCGGCGACTGGGAAACATACGTTCCAAATTGGTTGGCAGCGTATTATTGTTGAAGTCAAGTCAGCGCAGCAGCAAAAAGAAGATTGGATGATATTCATGGGGAGCGGTAGTGAAGGGATTTACGCTGAATCGAAGGATGAGCAGAATCGGATATATCGATGGTATTGGCATGCTCCCTTGCTGGCTTCCAGAACAGTACTCTATCCTGGGTTTTGGTATTTTCAATTACCGGAATCTCTCGAATTAATGCCTGATTGGGCTGATGCAGCGGGTCGAGATGAATACGGGCTTTACGCTGAGGTGATCATCAAAGGCATCATGCTTCGTTTCCGCTGGATAGAACCCGCCAGCTTCCTAATGGGTTCGCCGGAAGGCGAACCAGGCCGCTATAAAGACGAACCCCAGCATCCGGTTATTCTCACCCAAGGTTATTGGTTGGCCGAAACAGCTTGTACTCAGGCTCTGTGGGAAGCCGTGACGGGTAGTAATCCGAGCGGCTTTAAAGGGGAAATGAAGCCGGTTGAGAATGTCAGTTGGGATGATGTTCGGGATTTCCTCGAGCAGCTCAACCGACAAAGCCCCGGATTAAAATTACGCTTACCCACCGAAGCCGAATGGGAAAATGCTTGCCGCGCGGGAACCACCGGCGCGTTCAATTTCAACAGTGAATTATCGCTAGACAAGGTAAATTATCGCGGCACTTGGGAATATGGAACGTATAAATGGGGGGAAGGTGCTTTGCAGCAAACTGCCGAAGTCAAAAGCTATCCGCCGAATGCCTGGGGGTTGTATGAGATGTGCGGCAATGTGTGGGAATGGTGCCAGGATTGGTTTGGAAAGTACCCGGCGGAGCCGGTAATCGATCCCAAGGGGCCGGAATCGGGCAACTCCCGCGTGCTGCGCGGCGGCTCTTGGTTCCTCAACGGCAAGCACTGCCGTTCTGCTGACCGCAGTTGCGACGATCCGTCGGGCCGCGACTGCTACACTGGTTTTCGTCTTGCCCGAGGTCATGAGCTCAAGTCAGTCAGGGTAGTCGGAGCAGGCCAGCAGCCGACTGGCAGCCACGCTGGCGGAGCGCGTGGGGGACAGACGGGGGATGAACTGTGGACCGCAAAAGGACAGAAAGGTTTGTTGGATCGGCTTAAAGATTGGATGAAGTGATGAAATATATGTTTCTTGCCATTCTATGGAGCCACTGATCATGATCTCTATCCGTAAACACACGATTTTTCCCGAGGAATTTCCAGAATCCTGGGCATCCGATTGGGGAGAGGATGAATTCGGGTTATGGATGGCGTTTACTTATAAAAGCGTGCGGCAGGTGTTTCGCTGGTGCGAACCAGGGACATTTTTGATGGGGTCGCTCCCGGATGAGCCTGAACGAGAGTCATTCGGGACCGATGAAACTCAACATGAGGCGACTCTACACAAAGGATTCTGGATAGCGGATACCACGGTAACACAAGCGCTATGGACGGTCGTGATGGGTAATAATCCCAGCCGTTTTAAGGGTAAAGAACGACCGATAGAGAATGTTAGCTGGGAGGATGCTCAAGCTTTTATTGTCAAGATGAATGGATTGAAAGCGGAATTGAAATTATGTTTACCCTCAGAGGCGCAGTGGGAATATGCCTGTCGCGCCGGATGTACAACGCCATTTTGTTGGGGAGATCAGATTAATTCGACCCTGGTTAATTTTGAGGGGACTCACCCTTACAGTAATGGTAGCCCAAGTCAATTCCGCGGTCATACAATAGAAGTCAAGGAGTTATCTTGTAACGATTGGGGTTTATATCAGATGCACGGAAATGTGTGGGAATGGTGTCAGGATAGGTATACACCTTATCAGGTGGAATCGATAGTCGATTCACAAGCTTTGGAGATAGGCGCGTATCAGGTACTGCGCGGCGGTGCTTGGCTCAGTCATGGCAGGCATTGTCGATCTGCTTCCCGCTATCGCAATGATCCATCTCACCGCGGAAATGCTTTTGGTTTCCGTCTTGTTCGAGATCATTGATTCATGGTTTAGTAGTAAAAGGTAGTCGATTGGGGTGGTGATGGGGAAATGGTCGGTGTTGTGGATTGAGACGGGTGGCATAGTGGAGACCCCTGCATAACTGACTTCTTGGATAGTTTGGTATTTTTAAGTGACTCATTTTATGAATAACACATGCACAGAAAAACTCCCGAAACATAGTTATGCAGGGGTTTCTAGTATTGAATTCTGTGGTGCAATAATCGAAGGGCATTGCACCCTACCACCCTATAAATGATGATCCCTATCCGTAAACACACGATTTTTCCCAAAGAATTCCCGGAATCCTGGGCGTCCGATTGGGGCGAGGATGAATTCGGGTTGTGGATGGCGTTTACTTACAAAGGCGTGCGGCAGGTGTTTCGTTGGTGCGAACCGGGGATATTTTTGATGGGATCGCCGCCGGATGAGCCGGAGCGTAATGAAGATGAATTACAACATGAAGTCACGTTAACTAAAGGTTTTTGGATTGCGGATACGGTCGTAACACAAGCATTGTGGCAAACCGTGATGGGTAATAATCCGAGTCGATTTAAGGGTAAGGAATTACCGATAGAACAGGTCTGGTGGAGTGATGCGCATGCTTTTATCGCAAAATTAAACGGTATGAGAGAGGAGCTGAAGCTGTGCCTGCCGACCGAGGCGCAATGGGAATATGCTTGCCGCGCTGGGAGCACGACCCCATTTTGTTGGGGGGAGCAGATCAATTCGTCAGTGGTCAATTTTGATGGGAGTCGTCCTTATAAAAAGGGCACTCCAAGTGAATACCGGGGACGGACAGTAGAGGTCAAAGAGTTGCCTTGTAATGATTGGGGTTTGTACCAGATGCATGGCAATGTGTCGGAATGGTGTGAAGATTGGTATGCTGAATATACAACAGAAGCTATAGTGAATCCACAAGGGCCTGAGATGGGAGATTACCGTGTGCTAAGAGGCGGCTCGTGGCTCGACTATGTACAGAGTTGTCGGTCGGCTGCTCGTTTTTTCGGTTTCAATGATCCGCATGTTCATATTAATCGTATCGGTTTTCGTCTTGCCCGAGCTCATTGAGCTCAAGGGTAGGTGCAATACCGGAGGGGGGCATTGCACCTACCGATTACGAACGCTATGGCTTATGCCCATTGGTCATTACACCTTACTGATTGCGATGGACGTGCAGGGAATGGACTGTGGGTGCCGGTAATATTTTGGGATAGCGCTGGCGCTTAAAAGAAAATTGGTATGCGTTTCTGATAAAAAAGGTCAAATGAACAATTAAGTCCATTTGACCAGGAGGGGTCTCAAACTTTATCGTCAAAAGTTGGAGAACGCAGCAGAAGAGGGAGAGAGTGTTCTGCAGTACGTTAGGAACAGTATCCAGTAATTGTTCTGCTGTGTATGTGATTTTTGTCACAACACGGTGTGGGATTTTAGAGCAGCGGCAAGATAATGACTGTTGACCAGCCACATTGATTGGCTACGAGCGGGGGATGATGAAGAAATGGTTAATGTTGTGGATTGAGGCGAATGGCATAATATTGAATTTTGTGGTGCAATAACCGCAGGGCATTGCACCCTCTCTGCCTATCACTCTACAAATGATGATCACTATCCGAAAACACACGATTTTCCCTGAAGAATTCCCGGAATCCTGGGCATCTGATTGGGGCGAAGATGAATATGGATTGTGGATGGCGTTTACTTACAAAGGCGTGCGACAGGTGTTTCGTTGGTGCGAGCCGGGAACATTCTT
>JAMXAE010000050.1 GCA_024281695.1 Nitrosomonas sp.
TTTGTTGGTGGTATGGGAACCCCAATATTACGAGTTTGTTTCTACCTATTAAATACTTACCTCAAAACGTCAACAGACCCTAGTATGATTTTATTCAACCTGTAATTCTTTTACCCAGCCAGCGATATTGGATTGTTGAGGTTGGTTTCTAAATCCGTCTGGTTTTAAGTATTTTGAAGTGTTTTAGATCGCACTAGATAGCAAAGGATAATTGCTCATTCCGTTTCCCTCTATAATCCTAATTGCAGCATAGACAAATGACTTTTGCTTACCCGGTAAGTTATATCTCGTGCCAGCCTAGAGAAGATAAGGAGAACACAACTCTCAATGATATACCACAGTTTGTGTTCTCCTCAGCAGCTTTATTTCTTCTTGGCAGAGTCCTCTAGCGCCGCTTTAACTTCATCTCCCATGATTGTCGGTGTACCGATTTCATCAAGTCTTACGATTTGTGCTTTGCCGCCTTCTGGATTGCGTACAACAAGGGAGTACACAGCTTCGGCTTCAAATTTACCATGATATCCTGCGTTTGTGTGGACTATTCTGACCTCGCCAGCTTCACTGCTCGCTGCATTCGGGTAGATCGCCTCGGCTTTGCCGCGAAATTGTTGCTCGACATCTGTGGAGCTCAGTTTGCGTTTCAACGCTGCCGCTTTACGAACAACATGAGCCGGAATAGCTGGCCAATACACACCTTCGGAGAAAGATTTACCCTGGTTGTCGAGCGTAGCAAAGGCGAATGAGCCTTCCACTGGAATGCCATTCAGTGATCGTTTTAAATGAGTTGTGTACCACAGCAATTTCGATTCAGCCGCTTGAATACCAGCACCTATCGGTCCTCCACCTCCCATCGTAGTTGTGATATAGGTTTCACTTACTTCGTTGGCCGGAATACCTGCCTCTAAAAGATAGGCTTTAACTGCGGCACTATGCTTATCTGGGTCGTCCGTAAGGAACTGCGGTAGTTCTGCCTTAAGTGCCTCCATCGATTTCGGGCCAGTGGAAAGAGCGTTGGGTACCAATAATGTTGCGCCAGTTACCGTATCCTTCATAAAAACACCCTTATCTCCAACGGTACGTGAATAAGAGCCTTCTATCTCATGCTGCGCTCTAATCCCAGGATTAAAGCGCGACTTTTCGATACTGTGTATATATTTAACTCCTTTAGTGTTAAGCAAAGATGTGTCATCTACTTGCAATTGTAAGTCGTTCGCCATTGCCATGGGTATGTGCAATGCACCCAGCACAACTAATAAATAAATACTCATGCTATTCAATTTCATGATCGATTCTCCAGATTAACGGATTGGCTTTGTTTAAGGCAAAAAGAAGGGGTGTGCATTACAGTCGTAATTGCAAGTATAAATCCAGGACATCCAACCTTGACCTATGCCATCATTTGCTTCATTTCTAAGTTGAACCCATGATTCTGTTCTATTGGCCCACTCTGCGCGCGCCTGATTGACTTCTACGGATACAAAAATATGAGCACCGCACCCCACTACACCATGATTACCACCACCAAATGCACAACTACTACCGCCAGTTACTGAATTGATAGCGTCAGTCCATGATGGTCCTACAGCCGAATTGACATTCGCTACATAACGATCAGCGAAGGCGCGTCCACGATTAGCAACATCGGCTGTATCAGACCCAACACGGGTAGGCATGATTAAGGCGATACTCGATACTCCTGCAAAGGCTCTTAACAACTGGGGGATGTACATACCAGGCGTAATACCGCAACTATTGTCGATAACAGCAAGATTGATGCCGCCATTGGTACCTGCACCAGCCCAAGCCCCTGCGCTTGGATCTTCACCCCAACGTACGCCACTGGTTGAATAGTTAACGGATTGACAAGAAGTGCCTGTTTTATCGACAACGATATTTCTTGGTCTTGAATAAACACAACGACCCCTTAATGGACTATCGGTAAATCTCAAACATTGTTTCTGTAATCCTGCAAGAGTAGGGCAACTCGCATTTGAAGTACAAACCGTATTAGTCTGGTCATCGCAGGTGCCGTGGCCGCTAAAATAGGCAATAGCATCGCCGGGGCGGTCAAAATTGGAAGAATCGGCTCCGCCGGTAACAATTTGTGGATCGGTAAAATCGGTTGGGTATACCAGTCCATTTGTATATCTTATACCTGCGGTATAACCGCCAATCGACAACATACGGTTGCGAAAATTATCAACATTAGGGATATTATTCGATAGTGAGCCGCAAGAATAATTATCAACTGCTTCGATAGAAATACGTGTTTCTGCTGCCCATGTTGGTATTGCGTTAAAATAAAGCAATAGAGTGGTTATTACATATAGCATAGGATTTCTTATCAAATACATGATGCTGCCCTCCTGTAGTCTTGGTCAATTCTGGTTTATGCCATCAATCTCTTATCATGCTGTGGATCACTTCAGGGGGATATGAAACAACCCCCATCTTTTTTCTACTCACCGTAAAGTGATTGAAGTGACGAATTCTTTAATGCAATATGAGTAAAGCATGTTTCAGCATAATTGCTTGTGACTTTTGTCACACTCAATTTAAGATTTGTGAAATGAAGCAGTGATATGATTGACGAAAACTAATAAATAATCGGATTTCGGGTTTTTATATTTGATATGCTCATTTTTCTTATTTGTACTTTTAAGCTGGATTAGATTTGAACTAATCCACATTATCTAAATTAACCAATTTATCCAAGGTATTCAATTTGTAAAATTCAGAAACTGAATCATTTAAATTATAGGAAATTCTATTTGCACCTGCTGTCTGTATTTTATTTTGATCTTCTTCCAATAACTCCCCTTCTTTATACCCATAGCGACAAGCCATAATAAACATTTGTGGAAAGCGGTTGCGTATTCGTTTGCACAGGTAAATCGTATGTGTCAAATTTCCGGGATGAATTGAGACGAGAATTACCATGTCTGGCTTAATTTGCTCTATTAAAGCGAGCGTGTCTGACACCATGGCCGATGAATGTGTTTCGTGCCAATCAAAATGTATATCATCTTGTGTTAGCTTAGAAAGCATGGTCACAGCTAATTCGTCCGTGCTGTCTCTAGCCGGGATCGCGAGAATGCTGATTTTAGATGCAGAAACAGGATTCTCCTCCATCACTACTTTATCTTTATTTGTTTCAGGAGTTTGATCGGCAATAATTACGCGTAAATCATCTATCAATTCGCGTTGCTCATTCGAATCAATTTTATGGTTACGTAAATCCATTCGGGCCTGAGCCAATGCTGAGACTGCAAGTGTATCTAATGTAAAAGCTAAATTGTCATTATGATCATTTGCTATCTCAGTTTCCATTATTCTTGAAGCTTCATCCACATCACCTGCGAGAAGTCTTTGGTAAAAACGGTTTGTAGGAGACAATGTTGGCTGATCTCCCAATAACGTATCGATAAAATTAAGATAAGGTACATACCGTCCCAGGACTACAATGCATACAGTTAATGGTGAGGCCAAAACAAGTCCAATAGGCCCCCATAACCAAGTCCAGAACGCAACAGAAATTAATAGCGCTGCTTGAGAAACACCGATACCTCGTCCATAGATCATTGGCTCAAATATCATGTTGGTGAAAAGCTCAAGTACACCAAACAATGTAGCTACCATTATGGCTATTGACCAATCCGGTGATATCAAAAGACTTAGCATTATCGGGAGGGTGGCTGCAAGCCACGGTCCAAGATATGGAATATAACGCAATAACGCTCCAAAAAACCCCCATAAGGGAGCATATGGCACACCGATAAACCATAAGCCAATTCCTATACCTAACCCATAACCAGAATTAATGAGCAACTGCATAAGCAAATAGTGACTGACTCGCTCTCCGGCGTCTTCTAATGCTCGAGTAGTGTTGGCAATCTGATCAACCCCTATCAACTTAATGACACGATCACGTAGATCCTCACGATTAATCAGCATAAAACAAACTAACACGATAACAAAACCCGCATTGGCTATCGGTTCGAGCATGGGGCCGATTATCGACCACATTTGTGAGAAACGAAATGGCCCCTCTTCTACGATGCGTACGGGTTGGACGATCTCTTTCTCGTTAACGGTGACAGCTTTTTCATCAACTTGCTTATCACTTATTTGCTCAGTTATTCGTTCAGTTGCTCCCTGCAATTTGTCCAGGAAACCGTTTTGGTCTCGTTCGTACAATTCGTGAATCTTGCTTAGAATATTTTCTTCATACTTAGGGTAAGAATCTACTAAACTGGTTATCTGGTTAGTAATACTCCACACCGTAGCAATTACGATACTCATAGCTAGGGTGGTAGCGAAGATTACTCCTAAGATCCGCGGAACACTGTGTCGTTGCAACCAAATGACAATGGGCGATAGTAGAAAAGTAAACAAAATGGCTAGTGCCAAAGGAGTCACAATCACTCGAGCCCATGATAAAAATCCAATAGTTATAGCCAATCCAATCAACAAGGATACATTAGAGAAATAATTATTTTTCTTCATTTCGTAGAATCCCTGTATCAGCTCAAACGTATGTGAAAATGATCATGTTGTTTTAAAGAATTTAAATTTCTGCACCCACTTTTTAGAGAATTAATGGTGCATTGTAGGTACCGAATTTTTTGCTAAAAGATTAGGTCTTATCTGTTATCTCCAATTTATCGAACTTTATATTGGTCTAACTTTGTGTTGGTTTTCCTGCGTACGACTGTTCGAGTAGGTTTTCTCGCTGCTCTATAAAACATTTAATCTCTTTGGGTTTAATTCCTCGCTTCAAGGAATGGAAAAGGATGAATACTGATTCTAAAATCAGCTTCTTGAACAATTTTCTTAGCGCCTAATTGTTTTAGGTAAAGTACTTTATCTCTTATCCAAATAGTCTAACTTCCAACTGATAAGAACCATTATCAACCGGGATTGTGGTGATAAGTTCGTGTATTCAGTATTGATGAGAAGGTAATCTACTCAGAGGTAGTAGAAAAATTCTTGTGTTAAGTTTTAGCCGGATTATCGGATTCGATCTTTTTTTTATTCTTTTCTTTAAAATTTATGAGTTCTTCTGCCATTCTTTCCCGATTAATCTCAGACTTTCTTAACTGAG
Organism: Nitrosomonas sp.; assembly: GCA_024281695.1. Lineage (GTDB taxonomy): Bacteria > Pseudomonadota > Gammaproteobacteria > Burkholderiales > Nitrosomonadaceae > Nitrosomonas. The sequence continues at coordinate 5,105 of JAMXAE010000050.1, forward strand.
AAAACATCTCGCTCTCTTCTTCTTTTACATGGTGTTCAATGTATTCCCGCAGCACTGTGACTTTTGCATCATAGTGACTCTCTTCAGGGCTCATTGTTTGTAATTGAGCAATAAGCTCTTTTGCTCCCGCGTGTTCTACATCTGCTTCATCCATTAAATCATCATCTTTAATAGCTTCACGTGTTAACGGATAAACAATTGACTCTTCAGCCAATGCGTGAAGAGTCAATTCCTGACAAAGTTGCTTCACAATTTCCATTTTTTTAGCGTTACTATTCTTTTTGTCGTGCAGCTCTTCAAATTCGTCAAATAGTTCTTTTACCTTCTGGTGATCGGCTTTCAAAAGATTGATTACATCCATATCACTAGGTTTAGTTGGTTTTTTTAGTTTTAACTGGGTCATGATAATTATCCTGAAATGAATTACGATGGAATAAAATTTAAAATGCTTTGCGTTTTTTCTCTAAGCAAAGCTACGTGGTAATAATAAAGATATTTGAAACGCTGCTCGGTGCGGAAACACACAAACAACCAATAATTCATTGAGCATTCTGTCACTATGATTGGTCATCAATATTGATGTAAGGCTGCGCGATTTTTGTGATTACGTTACTGCTCACAGAACTTGCTTAGGATTTACTACCATCTTATTGTTACGATCACGATCCATTTTTAATCTGAGTCAGGGGCACAATTCCTCTCGCCTCTTAAAGGGTAATTAATGGGGTAAGCTTGATGCAGAGTGTTGCACTCGATGTAATTAGAAGGAACAACGTGCGATGACGAACAGACACGTGCTGATAGTTCACGCGACAATGACATTTTACAAAGCTCATTGGAGACTTATTATGGTTAATCCTACTATTGCAATATCTGACGAACTCAAGCGGGCAAAATTAGATATCTCTACAGACCCTACACAAACACGCGCAAGTGCAGTTTCGTGGGGTGCTATTGTAGCGGGGGCAGCAGCGATTGCCGCTCTATCGCTAATTCTTCTTATTTTGGGAACAAGCTTGGGGTTATCTTCGGTATCGCCGTGGGCGTATAACGGCGTAAGTGCTATGACTTTCGGTTTATCAACCATCCTTTGGCTGACTTTTACACAACTATTTGCTTCCGGAATCGGCGGCTACCTTGCCGGCAGGTTGAGAACAAGGTGGGCCGGAGTGGACACGGATGAGATCTATTTTCGCGATACCGCTCACGGTTTCTTGGCTTGGGCTGTTTCTGCGCTTGCAACAGCCGCGATACTTGGCGCGGTTATTGGGTCGATCATTAATGGTGGAATTCAGACTGGAGCCACTGTGGCTGGAAGCGTTGCCACTACTGCGACGATTACAAGTGCAGGTGCTGCTGCCACTGCAGGATCTAGTGTGGTGAGTGCCAACACTGATAGTAGCTCAATAGATTACTTCATTGATTCACTGTTCAGGAAAGATGCGAGCGCAAACTCGAGTGGTATTGACCCAGATGCAAATGGCGTTACACCAGTAACTGGCACACTCGAAGTTGCCCGTATTTTCTTAAATTCCATTCAAACGAAAAACCTTCCCGAAGAAGACATTCGTTATGTAGGTCGGATGGTAGCGCAGCACACGGATCTGACTCAACAAAATGCCGAGAATCGGGTAAAGGATACATTTGCACGTATACAAGGAAAGCTAGAGAATGCGGAGGCTATCGCAAAAGAGGCAGTTGATCGCGCGCGCAAAGCCTCTGCTTATACATCATTGTGGCTTTTCATTTCACTCCTTTTTGGAGCATTCATTGCCAGTTTTGCGGCTACTTATGGGGGACGGCAGCGTGATCTGTAACTACACAACAAATTCAATAAGGAGGCAAACAAAATGCGTTCAATACTTTTATTTCTGATAGGTGTTCCCATTCCTATTATCATTCTAATAGCGCTATTCGTGCACTAGTACAATGTTTCATAAATTTTTTGTTCGGTAAATTGGGAATGAGATCAGAGGATTTTTGAAGTAAATAAATAATGGAATTCTCCAAAAAAGCTTGGGGATTTTCATTATTGTCCATCATATGGTTAAAAGTAACGGCTTTGAGGGTCAGTTTTACTGAAAGAATATGCCAATGGTGCTTTAGTTCAAGAAAAGTAAATCATTAGCGCGAATCTATTTCTTTTACGGATACTATAAGAAGATCGCAGTTCATAGCTTATCGGGAAATAATTCTCGAAATAAATAACTGCTTTCAGCTACTGAGAAATTTTTTTGTAGAGTTTGACGGCAGCCATTCGTTTCTTTCGCATACGAAGATTGAGCATCTCTACTGTGACGGAAAAAGCCATAGCAAAATAAATATAGCCCTTAGGCACATGAACACCGAACCCCTCCACCATGAGCGTGACGCCTACTAAAATAAGGAACGAAAGAGCAAGAATTTTGATCGTAGGATGTTCATCCACAAAGTTCCCGATAGTTTTTGCCGCCATCAGCATCACGATTACTGCCAGAATAATAGCAATCGCCATGAGAGAAACCTGATCGACCAGACCGACCGCCGTGATGACTGAATCCAATGAGAATACAATATCCAACAACGCAATTTGGAGCAGCACCATTCCCAAGCTGGTGACCACAATCAAACGACCAGGCTCTCCTATTCCTTCTAAGCTGTTATGGATTTCATATGTGGCTTTTCCTACCAAAAACAGACCGCCACCGATCAGAATCACATCGCGTCCTGAAATTTCATAAGTAAGCAATGTAAACCACGGTTCGGTTAATCCCATTACCCAAGAGATCGAAAATAGCAAAGCCAAGCGCGTAATCATGGCAAGGCCAAGCCCCATTTTTCTGGCAAACGCACGTTGACTCTCAGGAAGTCGCCCGACAAGAATGGAGATGAAGATAATGTTATCGATTCCGAGAACAATTTCTAATGCGGTTAATGTGCCTAATGCTATCCACGCTTCAGGACTTGCCAACCATCCAAACATCAAGATTTCCTCTTTCTTCTTTTACCAGTCTAAGCTATGGACAAAACTCGCTGCTAATTGTTCGTCGAGTTCAAAACTGATATCGGCAGGTCAGCTCAGTTGGTTTCTCAAAATGCTTATCACCAGACTTGTTGCTAGAGATACAGAAAGCATAAATATCTTTTTAAGCAAAAATAAATATACTGATAATCCATTGTGTTGTAAAACACATGGAGGAATGGTCCAAAAAAGTTGTCTTCTAGATTCGATTATAAAGGATAGATTATGAAATGGCTCGCGGGAATTATTGTATTGATTTTGCTAGTAATATCTGTAAGATTTAGAAAACTTGCAGGAGTATTTGTGTTGGTATGTGCTGCTGGTGGCTTGTTATTTTGGCAGTATCAAGAATATGAAAAGAATGAATCCAGAAACAGGATTTCGTCTTCAGAGTTAGTCTTAAAGAACGTTTCATTTAAGCTTTCACCCAATAGCTATGAAATAACGGGACGTATAATCAATAACTCGGAAAAATTTACTTTGAATGGTGTGCAATTAAAAATTACCATTAAAGATTGTGATAATAACGATAATATTGATTGCATTATTTTTTCAGAAAAAAATGAATATATTTATGTTTATATTCCACCAAAACAAGCCAGAGATTTCAAAAAAGATATTTCTCTATACTCTGACCAGAACAGAGAGAATAGGTTAGTTTGGAATTATTCGATAGAGTATGCTGAGTCAGAATAGATTGAGGTCTGTATGTCAGCACGAGTTATATAAAATAGGGTATTGTCACAATGTTGTGATCAATCATATTTCGGTCTTAAAATCTAGCAAGTATTTAACCCAATAAATTGGAAGGTGTTATTTATATCAAGCCTTATCCTTTTTTTCGATTTGAACTGCTTCCTCCTGGATTTCAGCTTTTATCTTCTTGGTATCGGATTGGCTTTGTAGAGACCCATTACTTTCAATTTCAACTTCTTTAATAAAAACTGCATAATCGCTAGGGTAGATTGTGTAACCCGAGATTTGAGCATAAACCCTTGTAAGAATAGCGCTAAAATATAAAATTATTGCTGAATAATAGACCCAGAGCATAATAATAACGATGGAACCTGCTGCCCCGTAAGTTGAACTTATATCACTATTGGATAAATAAAAAGTAATAGCAGATTTTCCTATCATAAAAAGGAAAGCAGTGGTTATAGCGCCAACAATGATATTTCTCCATCTAATCTTTGCGTCAGGTAATATTTTGAATATGCATGAAAATACAAAAGTAATAACAATAAAAGTCAGAATGAGATTAAGAGAATAAGTGAGATAGACAGTAATAATCGGAAACATTTTTTGTAAGCTTTCCATTAAAACTTCCAATGTAGCATTTAATATCAGAGATACTAATAGAATAAATCCTAGCGAAATAACCATTGAAAAGCTCAAAAAGCGGTTAATAATGAGTTTTATAAAACCTGTTTTAGGCTTGGCTTTTAAACGCCAGATATGATTGATTGATTCCTGGATTTCAATAAATACTCCGGTAGCTAAAAACATAAGCATAACTACACTACCGGTGGTTGATAGCATGCTTCTTTCAGAGATTGCGGCATTTTTAATCATTTGCTCTAATTGAGTTGCTGCTTGTGAACCTATCAATTCTGCAAGTTGAGGATAAAGTTCTCCTTCTATAGCTTCTGTACCAAAGAAAAATTGGACGATTGTTATAATAATAATGAACATAGGCGCGAGAGCAAACAAAGTATAAAAAGCAAGCGATGCGCTCATTTTAAGCACATTGACTTCGATGAATTCAGAAATCACTTCTTTAAACACAGGCCATGCATTATTGAATGTTAATTTCATTAGTAGAAGGGAGAAATTTAAAAGAATAAACCAGAAATAAAATGGATTATAACGATCCATGATTTTTAGATCACAGGAAAATTCAGAATCCTTAATCTATCCGAAAATTAATAATTAATTTAGCTTACTTTTAAACTTGCAGGCCTTAGACCAACTTACGCCCCAACAAGGCAAAGAATTTAACTCTACAAAGATTGATGGGTAATGTTGACAGGGCTCCAGCCTCAGCCTGCTTTTGGATATTGCTTAATGCAATCAGTCTACTGTAGGGCTACTAATAGATTGTAACTTATTGATATTTATGACTCCCCGACCAGGGCTCGAACCTGGGGCCTGCGGATTAACAGGTGTTTTAACTAACTGTTTTTATTGATTTTAAACTCACTAGTGCTCGCTAACACTCGCCAATAATCATCAGACTTGTCACGTTCTGTTTTTTGATAATTTATTTTGGAAATTAGCTTTGTTTAAGATTTGATGTTTTGATAGTAAGGTGCATAATACAGTATGCGGTTTGATGTATAGGATACGATAAAGAATAGAGAATAAATTGAGTCAAGCGATACAAGCAAAGCAAGTCATTATCTATGCAGATGAAAATGGTCATGAGCCTTATTGCAGTTGGATTGATAATTTAAAAGACAAAAAAGGTCAACAACGAATCAGAGCGCGTATACGACGATTAGGAGAAGGACTCTATGGTGATTGTGAATCGGTAGGAGAAGGTGTTTCAGAGTTACGAATGTTTTTTGGCCCTGGATACCGGGTTTATTTTGGTGAAGATGCCGATAATATTGTTGTTCTATTATGTGGTGGTGACAAAGACAGCCAGAATCGAGATATCAAAAATGCTAAGGAATATTGGAGGGATTATAAAAATAATGGCTAAAGAACGTACTTACAAAACATTAGATGAAAGTGAAGAAGTGTATTACCGTAATCATCCCGACGAGATTGATGAATATCTCGCCACTGCTTTCGAGGAATACGCGAGAGATGGATGTACTGCTGCCTTGTTTGCTCAATTACGCATGATTGCCCGTGTCAAAGGTGTTTCAACATTAGCTCAGGAAACAGGAATTACGCGGAACGGCATACAAAAGGCATTATCAGAAAATGGCAATCCTAAATTTGAAAGTATTAGTGCAATTATGAATGCTATGGGGTATCGTCTTACACTGCAAAAATTAGATGTTCATGCAAAGCAGTAGGTTGTCAGTAAATAGCGCCTAGGATTTATCACTTTGACAGGATTGATTCGGATCTAACCCGGCATTGATTACTGTCACGCCACAAGATCAATCAAATGATTATTAAGGGAATAATTCGGATTAACAGGTGTTTTAACTAACTGTTTTTATTAATATTAATACCGACAGTGCTCGCTAACACTCGCCAATAATCGTCAGATTTGTCACGTTTTTAAGTATTGCTTTTTGATCTTCACTTGAATCAATTTCTGAATTTTATCTGTCAAGCAAGTATCTGGTAGATTTGAATTAACTTGCCTAAACAGTCTGGCATAGCCAGTCTGTCACTTCATAACACAATAACGAAACTGTTGTGTTTATTATCTTTCAGGTTTTCAATCATGAAAAATCGAAAGAATATTTCTGAATATCATTAAACTCATCATCATTATTGTAATCCAGAATAATGGCTGCACTTTGTCGAGCACGTGTTATTCCGACATAGAGTTTTGCTTTAGTCTCATCTTTTAAATTGTGATTGTAGTTTCTGATCCACTGAAGCATTTCTTTGGTGGGGTATATTAAAACTCTCTCAAAAGTTGCTCCCTTAGATTCTCCAAAATTCATAAAAGAATATTGAGTATTACATTTCACTGCATTGCTCCAACGCAATTGCATTGGTTTAAATCTAGATAGATATTGATCAACATCGCTGGGCTTTATTAAAAATACACCTATGTGATCGATTGCATAATCTCTACATTCTTTACAGTCACATGCTTTTGGAACTGGCAGAAATGGATATAATTTTGCTGAATAATTGCAGATTAATTGATTATTCCGGTGAGACAAGTTCAATGTTTTATTATCCAATTCACATACAATTTCGTTACTAAGCTCATTCTCAATAAAGCTTTCAATATTACCATTGGAATATTTTCCAAATTTATTGGAGTGATGGGTTAAATACGTAACTTGCCGTGGGTCGCCAACAAGTAGTACAGATGAGCTTGATTTGAAGAACAATTTGATCAATTCAAGATCGTAACCAGCTAAATCCTGAATTTCATCTATAAAGATATGATCAAAGATTCTAGATATTCGATTAACGACTTCATTATTAGATGCTTGATTGCAAGAAAATACGAATTTGGAAATTTTGTCAGAATAGATTTTTAAATTGCTTGTAAAATAATGTTTTATAAAATCTTTCTCACCCCAATAAAGTGTTTTACCTTTGAAGAAAATTTGGTTTCCTGCAGCATTGACTTTTTTTCCCGATTTCTCACTCGTCAAGTAAAAGCCAATATCTTTTTCATGTATGATTTTATTGAGTAGGCTTTGGTAGGGTCTGACACCATGTTGTAGCAAGAACGAGAACCAAGTTTGCACCTTTATATTAGAAGGAATATATCCTTTCTTCTTGATGATTTTTTGCCAAATCTCTGTTTTATTTGCTTCAGTATAGGTAGTAATTAGAACTGTTTCTGATGTTAACTCGCACGCTTTGTTTACAAGATAAGTCGTTTTTCCTGAACCTGCTACTGCGACCAATAATCTATTATTTTTCGTCACACCAATTAACCGCATTCTTAATATAAGTAGGGTATTTGACAGTGATACTTGATTCAAAGATTTTTAAAGCCCAAGTCGTTTTATGGTCTTTCATATAATTAGTGATTTTTTCTGCACTATCATAAACCTGACTATTAATCTCCATCGCCTGACACAGGTCATCAAGGTTGTCCTTATTTGCATCTACAAACTGCGGTTCTAAAGTATTTAAATTGTTCCTGTTATCAGCACAAATTTTGATGAAGTTGGTATCTAAGTATTTTTCGTATTTTTTTGTTATTTTATTTTCATAATCACCATCGTTATCGGTGATAACAACCACAGGTTGACTAATTTTTTTGGCTATTTCCAAGAACCTGAGAAAAGTTAACTTTACCGAAATAACATCAATACCGTCTTCAATAGGCAGGTGATTATGATGGGTTTCCATATATAACTTTTGAAATATAAGCTCATCAGAATCACCTTCTACTAATATGGCTTTGCGACAAAGTAGTAATCGCAATGTTTGATATCCAGTTAATTTCTTAAAAAATTCATAGGTATCGTTTTCAAGGTCTGAAAGCCGAGAGATCTTTTGATTATTAAGCAATAAAAGGTGTTTTAGGCCAAGTTTGTTTGCCACAAAGCTACTATGCGTGGAAATAATTACCTGTTTATTAATACAATTCACGGAGATATTTTTAATAATCTCATTAAGCTTCGTATGAGAAAGGTGGTTTTCTGGTTCTTCAAGTAAGACTAGATTTGCTTCTTGGCTTTTTTTATGACCCAAAGCTAGGTTAGTTTTTATAACACATTGCTCACCTTTTCCAATCTGATGAAAAGGAACTTCATCAATATATGTCATCAGCGTCGTTTCCCATGAGTTTTGGGTGGAAAGATCAACAGAAATCTGTAATTCTTTCTTTGTTATCTTAGATTTAGTATTAATTTTTTGATTTATTACCTTAACTGATGCATTGTCCATGAAAGATTCTTTCATCTTTCTATATGCCTGAGATAATTCGACTTTCTCTTTATCTTCAAGGTCATCACGGATGATTCTAGATATATATATATCAGAACCGTTTTGATATTTATTTGAGGTAGAATCTATTAGAACTGATTTGATAGGAATACTTCGGCCTGTCACTCCGTCCCGTGCGCACGATTTCCAACTAATGCGATAATACTCAATAGGTATTGTTGTTATGTTCTCGGCATTAGCAATTAGTGCTTCATACTCTGATTGATAATCAGAATCAAATTCAATTTTAAAGACAACGCCACATTCTTTCACTTTTTCGCTGTTACCATTCCCCTCAAACAACGGGTATTTATTTCCTCTAAAAAAGACTTCGATAACAATTTGAGGTGGTGCTGGATTTAATCTTTCTTTGACTTGATTGATGTATCGGCTGACAATCTTGTGATTAAAAAGATATTGGCTTAATTCATTCTTTAAATATTTTCCATTAAGGATGCCTGATAAGGCCAAATTAATCGCTTCAAGAATTGTGGATTTACCTGTTTCATTGTTACCAACAAGGATGTTAACGCCGTCATCAAAGTCAATGGAGAATTTTCCTTCGAAGCATTTATAGTTTTCAATATTGACTTTTTTAATGCTCATAAGTTAATGCTCTCAATTATTTTATAATTTATTGTTCTTATTGCCGTACCAAGTAACAAGAAATCCATCCTAATTATGTTCTTAAATTCAATTTTTCTTTCAGATCAGGTTTGATCTTTCATAACAATAAAAAGCTAGAATTTATCAGTAATTTTTTGTCTTTTCTGTATTAAATATCATGCTTGTTCAGCAACAGTTAATTTTTTATTACTTCTGTATTATTCCATTTTTGTTCCGATGTAAAAATGCCTTGTTACCTAAAACCAACACCAATTGCGTAAAGATATTTTTATGGAGAAATCAGAAAAAGAATACGGCAAACTTTCGCTCGATCAGTTTAAGCGCATTATTGATGAATTACCCGAAATTAGGAAACAAATTCAGGAAGTACCTGAGCTTGTCAAATCTGCTCAAAAAGTAAAGATTGATGAGATATTAGGTGACGGAATTTGTTGGGCTAATGTCTATGAAATGCCATTCGATGAACAAATCGCACTGTTAATTTGTGCTATGGGGCGCGCTAAAGCACTTCATGAAGCTGCTCAATCAAAGGATCCTGTACAAGCTGCGATTGATACCTTTATGACTGACGAATTTGAATATTGGGATGGAGGTGAAGGCGGAATTTTTAGCATGCGGGATATTGTCGGTTTGACTATAGCCTTACAGCGCAATATTCTTTCAATTATGTTGTTTCATCGGACTTTAGATAAGTTGGTGGATGAAACGAAAGCTGGTGATGATTCATCGCTTTTTAAAGCAATTCGAATTGATCATTCTATCGTAGCCTGTGACACATTCGCTGCCCGCATCTCAAGAGCTGAACTTGAAGGCGATAAATTGTTTTTTCGTCATTTTCGTAGTGCTCTTAAAGGTCCTTCCAAAAAACACTGGGAAGCATATAAGGATTTACGCTATGCACTCTGCATACTCCGAGAATCTGGATTTAATACAATGTCCGATGCACAACTTGAGGATCTGCTAGTTTACAAGTTAAAACTTTATTCCAATACACCCGGTGCTCGAAAAAATCTCCGAAAACAATTCACAGAATCCAAGAAATTTTCAACCACCTGAAATTGAAATTTGAGGTGGCCGACTTTTTGTTGTTCGAGGTATAGATTTCTGAATCGTTGCTGGAAGCCATTGCATGCCAGCCTACGATTAGGAGTTTATAAATGTCACAGAAATCAAAAGTATCTAATCAATCCGCTGAGCCACCACGCGGCGCAACGCGCGAGAGCGCGGCCGCGGGGCGTGATGGCGAAGTGGAACAAGATTTAACAGGTGCATCGCATCTGTCCGAGTCGTCTTCAGAGGGTACGCCCCCTAGTAACACAGTAACACAGTACCCAATAACTGCAATAGAGAGTATTCCAAGCTTTTAAGGTTTGGTGTTGATAGCCTTTATTTATCCTATCCAGGTGAATTATTGTCGGAAGTGGATGAAGAGCTAAAAGAACTGAAGCAGGTTGCTCAGTCGCCTGAATTGCATGAGCAAGCTTTTGCCCAATACCCTATCAATGAGCATATCTTTGAAGTAAAAAGCAGCGGCAAAGGCTTCTTTCCTTATGTGCTGAGAGATAATGCCTTTCATATTCAGCTATCCCGTAGCCGTTCTATTCCATTTGCCTATGTGCAGATCTCCAGCCAATACCTGACGCATAAGGCTCCATTGGATGCAGAAAAATCCTTGCAACTTGTATTAAAGCGGCTTGGAACAATCGAAGAATCCGCCAATGTCAGCCGGATCGATCTGTTTGTAGACTTTGTCGCGTCGGAAAATATGGAAAGCTGGGATCGTCATGCCTGGGTTACGCGCGCTTCAGCCATCAATAATTATTCGGTTGAACGGGAATTCTCCGGCTGGATGATCGGGGCAGGGGGTGTTATTAGTTGCCGCTTGTATAACAAGACGCTGGAAATAAAACAATCCAAGAAAGCTTATCTGCTCGAATTGTGGCATAAAGCCGGATGGAATGGATACGATCCGGTATGGCGGCTTGAATTTCAATTAAAACGCGAAGTGCTCACGCAAAAGGGATTAGGCAAGCTTACCGAGGTAATGGATAACCTCAATGGCCTGTGGAGCTACGCCACCACCGAATGGCTACGGTTAACGCTACCCAATCCAGAAGATAAAACCCGTTCACGCTGGCCAATTCATCCATTATGGGGCTATTTATCATCAGTGGATTGGCAAACCGATAACAATCCCTTATTGCCGCGTTTCAGTTCTGCCCGGATTCCCAATAATGAAATGATTTTTCGCGGTGCTTTGAGTTCTCTCACTTCTTTTATGGCGCGCGAGCAAATCACAAACTTCGATCATGGCTTTGCCGCTTATAAGTTAGCATTCTGTCAGCATTTCGAAGAAAAAAGCTTCAATCTGGGATTGTCTTTCGATGATTTCATCAAAGAAAAAATCGCCATCAAAGCGCGCCAGTTCAATACCATTCTGAATCGCGATATTGAAGCGGAGAATAAAGCAAAACTGGAAAAAGATGCTGCTGCCTACCGGAAGCAGTCAGACGGTGAATAACGATGGATAAAGTTAGTCTGCCCCTGCCTGCCGTCCGGTGTCTATCCAAGGAAGAAGCGGCGCAATATCTCGGTATCGGTGTCACATTGCTCACGGAATTGGAAATTCCTTGCATCAAGATAGGCCGCCGCAGTCTTTACGACAAGGTTGACCTGGATGCCTGGATAGAAGAATATAAGCGCTGCGAGCACGGGCGGGCTAACAAGGAGGCAATATGGCCCAAACCCAAGAAGGCGTCTACCGGAGGCAAGATTCCCGCTTCTGGTGGATTGCAACAACGCTCCCAAACGGCAAAAGAATACGCCAAAGTGCTGGGACTGAAAACCGACAAGATGCCGAAGCACTGCTAGCCAAAATCCGGCTGGAAGCATTTCGAGAACATCATTTCGGCATTAAACCCCAGCGCTCATGGCAAGAAGCCGTAGTACGGTATCTTACGATCAAAGCAAGTTTGCGCAGTTTTCGAGATGTGAACCGGATTTGCCGGATGCTTGATCCCTATTTGGGAAGTCTGACACTGAATCAGATTAACGGTGACGTGA
>JAMXAE010000051.1 GCA_024281695.1 Nitrosomonas sp.
CAACAGCATACTACCGACCGGTTGCGCTATCAGTGGAAGAGCTTGCACTGATTAGCGCAAGCCTAACACCAGCAAGCAGTATCAAGCGCATCCAGTCTATCCGTATCTGTTGCGGAATTTATCCATTACCCGTTCAAACCATCTCTGGGCAAGCCGTCGGGTGCTGTCATGGCGATTGTCTAACTACAATCCAAATAGACCTCACACCGCGCTTGACGACAAAACACCCAATGAGTTCTACTTCGATAACCTGCCCGCAATGCAAAAAGCAGGGTAGGCATTAACGCAACGTTTCCACTTAAGATATGGGAAAAATTGTCCAATCAAGTGAGGACACTTCTTTTATCAGCAGCCGAAAGACCACAAACAAGGTCTATGAGTTGCATGCGCCGGAAGCCGCATGCATCGGAAAGGAATAAGGCACGCAAACCTTACGAATTCGGCGTTAAAGTCAGCATTGCCGTACGCGGACAAGGGGCCTAATAGTCGGTGCCAGAACCTTCCACGGGAATCCTAACAAAGGCCACATTTTTCAACCAACAGCTCGAACAAATACCAATGCTATTCGAAGGTATAACGGATCAACTCTAAAAAAGGTTATTGCCGATCTCGATTTTAATGGGGTGAATGCTGATAATCCGCAAGTGGAAGTCATCCATCGCGGCAAATACAAGTTGCTGATAAAACCGCAGCATCTCTGATTCAAGCGCCGACCGATAAGAGCAATACGCCGTTTGAGTCTAAGAAATGTTTTATTACTGTTTACGTTATTTCAGTTGATCAATAACTTTTACGCAAAAAGATTTTATATTGGCATGACTGCGTGAATTTTGTAGGGGCGATTAAGTGGCGGATTTGTTATTTGAGAAAGCTAGGTACTTATAGTGCAATTGAAGTATTTGTGATTTTAGATAATTGATGTCTTGGTTATTGACGACAATATCATCTGCATTTTGTAAGCGAGTTTCTCGTGAGATTTGAGTTGCCATGATGGCTTTTACTTTTTGCTCTGATAATTTACTACGAGACATGGTGCGTGACAGTTGCTGCTGTTCATTGCAGTCAACAACTAGTATACGATGAATGAGATTGTCGTAATCGCTCGTTTCAAATAGTAAGGGAATAACAATTATGGTATAGGGAGTTTGAGATTGTTTTGCTTTATGAACTGTTTCTTCCAAAATCAGTGGGTGAAGAATTTTTTCAAGCTTGGTTCGCGCATCACTATTTGAGAAAATGAAATCGCGCATTCTATTTCTATCCAAAGTACCATCTGCAGCAATAAAAATATCTCCGAATGTATTTTGTATCATACTGGTGGCGAAGCTATGTGGCTGGGTTAACTCTCGAGAAATTACATCTGTATCAATAACGTTAATGCCTAGATCAGAGAAAAATTTGCTAGCACTCGATTTTCCGCAACCAATTCCTCCTGTTAATCCAATGATAAAAGTCATAAATTAAAGTAATCCAAAATAGGTATGATTCAGTTTTTCTCCCCAGAATAAGGCAATAAATGCACCACCGACCAAGTAGGGCCCGAATGGGATGGGTATATTCTTTTTGAGTTTAGCTGCAATTATTAAACTGATACCAACAATAGTTCCAACTACTGATGAAAAAAGGATAACCACTGGGAGCATGTCCCATCCTAACCATGCACCAATTGCGGCCAGTAATTTAAAGTCACCATATCCCATACCTTCCTTACCAGTGATGAGCTTAAAGGACCAATAAACTGACCAAAGGGAAAGATAACCTGCAACAGCACCAATAATCGCAGAATGAGTATCTGTAAAAACGCTATTCATGTTAACTAATAGGCCCATCCATAGCAATGGCATCGTTATATCGTCAGGTAGAAGCTGTGTGTTTAGATCAATAACAGCGAGAGCGATTAATGCCCATACAAAAACTAATGTTGCAATCGTAATAAAACTAAGACCGAAATGCCAGGCGACAATGCCACTTGTAAAAGCTGTGACTATCTCCACAATTGGATAGCGAAGAGAAATATATGCATGACACTGAGAGCAGTGTCCACGTAAAGCAAGATAGCTAACAACTGGAATATTTTCCAATGCGGATATTTTGTGTCCGCATTGGATACATGCTGAGCGGGGGATGGTGAGGTTAAATGTTGGTAACGCTTCAATTGGTTCACCACGTAATTCCGCACACTGTTGAAGCCAATTTCTTTTCATCATTTCAGGCAGGCGATATATCACAACGTTTAGGAAGCTACCAACCATTAAACCAACTATTGTAATAAATGAAATAAAAAAAGAGGGCGTCTCTTGTAATACAGATATAAATGACATAGTTTTTTAGTAAGAGATGAGTTCTAAAAGTCGAGTCTAATTGACAACCATACCCATTTTAAAGATTGGTAAATACATCGCGATAACCATACCGCCAATTAATGTTCCCAATACGACCATGATGATGGGTTCCATTAAGCTTGAAAGTGCGGCAACTGCATCATCTACTTCGGCTTCGTAAAAATCAGCGATTTTACCTAGCATAGAATCAAGTGAACCGGACTCTTCGCCAATGGCAACCATCTGAATGACCATGCTGGGAAATACATTAGTGCCGGCCATGGAAGACATCAGGTTATTGCCTGAGCTGACTTCGATTTGAATATTTTTAGTTGCTTCATAATAGATGTAATTTCCTGCTGCACCTGCCACAGAATCCAGTGATTCTACCAGAGGGACGCCAGCGGCAAACATGGTAGAAAGTGTACGCGACCAGCGTGCAATCGTAGCTTTACGAATTACTTCACCAAAGATAGGTAACTTAAGAACCAATCGATCCATAACGCGTTGCATTGGAATCGAGCGTTTCCAAGTATAGAAGAAAGCATAAACCCCACTACTCAGAATGCCTAGAATAGCCCACCAATAGGCTACAAAGAAATCCGAAATAGTCATCATAAGAAGTGTCGGAGCGGGTAATTCAGCGCCAAATCCTTCAAACAAATCTTTAAAAGCAGGAATTACAAAAATCATAATTACAGCAGTAATAATAAAAGCAACCGCAATAATTGAGATAGGGTAAAAAAGTGCAGATTTGATCTTTCCTTTAATGGCTTGAATTTTTTCTTTGTATGTTGCTAAACGATCCAATAGGCTATCCAGAATACCAGCGGCTTCGCCCGCACCAACCAAATTACAGAATAGAGCATCAAAATAGAGGGGGTATTTGCGAAATGCATCTGCTAGATTGCTGCCGGTTTCCACATCTGATTTAATATCCATTAATAGCTTAGCTACTGCTTGATTGCTATGCCCTTTACCCACTATATCAAAAGCCTGTAGTAGTGGAACACCAGATTTCATCATGGTAGCCAATTGACGTGTAAATAACGTGATATCTTTATCGGTAATTTTACCACCGGATTGAGCCTTCTTTATTTTTGTGACTTTGATACCTTGGCGACGTAATATAGAAGTAATGACAACTGTTCCAGCTGCGCGCATTTCACCTTTCACATGTTTGCCGGTTTTATCCTTGCCTTCCCATGAGTAATTAATTTCTTTTAATTTCTTCTCTGCGTGTGTTGTTACAGTTGCCATAATTGACTCCTAAAAGACTGAAGAATATTTACATATAGAAAGTATTGCAGACCCTTATACTTAGTTGCGGTAGCTAATAACGAGGCTCAAAAAATTATTTTCAGAATGTGTGGGTTTAACGGCAGGGCGCTATGAATTCTTAGTGTTAATTTGGGATGATTGAAATTAATATAAGCTGAGTATTAGTTGCTAGTTTTGATAGCTTTAATACCTTGAAGAACTGTTGGATGTAATAGGTTGATATATAATTCTTTCTTTATTCGTGAATTTTTAAGTCGCCTGGATTCTTTCATGAAAGAAAACATGCTCGGTGATATACGTTCTTTAGCTTGGTCACGGGTGATACGAGGAGGGCGAGGTAAACCAAAATGATCTGCTACTAAATCGAAATATTCCCCCATTTTTAGGTGAGAATCATCGCAGGTATGATAGATTCTGCATGGTTTTGCATGTTGCAATGCGGCACGAATTATTTGAGCAAGATCATCTGCGTGAATATGGTTGGTGTAACTATCTTCAGCATCTAATAATGCAGGATGATTCTCACGAAGTCGTGCTAATGGTAGTCTGTTTGCTGCATAAATACCGGGTACCCGCAAAATGGAGACAGAAACATGGTTTCGCTTCCCCCAGCTGCGTATTTGTTTTTCAGCATCAATACGTCGAATTGCTCGATCATTTGTCGGATGGATAGGGTGAGTTTCATCAATTAGTGCTCCGTTACAATTACCGTAAACTCCGCTGGTACTGATATAGACAAGCCGTTGTGGTAAAATTGCGGTATGCTTTTTTGTTCGCGTGGTTAATGCAGAAAGCAGGTGTGCTGTTCTGCGATCATGTAATCCTTGATTAGGAGGGGGCGCCAAATGTATTACCAGTTGTGCAATACCAGCGAGTTTCTCAAGACTTTTCGGGTAATCTAAATCCCCATAAATTGGAACAATGCCATGTGATCGTAAGTGGTTAGGGCTATTTACTAGATTGCGATATAAACCGAGAATTCTGTAATGTGCTTGTAATAGCGGTGCTGTACGTAAAGCAATATCGCCACAACCAATAATTAGTAATGTTTTCTTCATGTAAGCTATCTGTTTCTAGTAAGTGTATTTCTTTGTCTGCTATTCAACACTGCATTAAGCTGGTCATAAATAGTCGGAGTTGTTTAGTTCAGGATATCAAGCCGATAAATTCGATGATGCGCTTGGAATAGTAATACTGTAGGGTATATCACTGCAACTGACAATTAATAGTGTTTCTTTAATATAAGCTGTGTATTTCTAATAATTATATTTTTATTTTTGTTACTCAATGTCGTACCAAATCATTATTCAGCCTAGTGGGCATGTTTTTAAAGCAGAGTCTGGAGAGACCATTCTTGAAGCAGCGCTACGTGAAGGTTTCTCACTCCCGTATGGTTGCCGTAATGGTTCCTGTGGTATTTGTAAGGGAAAAATTATCAATGGAACGGTGGATTATGGACGTCATAATGAAGAAACTCTGATTGAGGAAGAAAAACAAGTTGGCAAGGCGTTGTTTTGTTGTGCTTCTCCATTATCTGATCTTGTTATTGAATGTCATGAAATCGGTGCTACAAAGGATATCGAAATTAAAACTTTACCATGTCGTGTACATAAGCTGGAACTTGTTGCGACTGATGTAATGATTATTTCTTTGAAACTTCCTACTAATCAACGACTGCAGTTTCTTGCAGGTCAGTACATTGACATTTTACTCAAAGACGAGAAACGCAGAAGCTTTTCGTTGGCAAATGCGCCTCATGATGATGAGTTTCTCCAATTGCATGCGCGCAATTATCTGGGAGGAGTGTTTGCTGAGCATGTATTTACGCGAATGAGAGTTAAGGATATGCTTCGTTTCACAGGACCTCTAGGCTCATTTTTTTTACGTGATGCGCCTGAAGATACTTCAATTATTTTTCTGGCCAGTGGTACAGGATTTGCGCCTATCAAAAGTATTATTGAGCATATTTTTTATCAAGAAATCAGTCGCAGCAATAAAAGAAAAATGACGTTGTACTGGGGAGCACGCACAAAATCTGATTTATATCTGTTCGATTTAGCAGATAAATGGCAACAGGAACATGATAATTTTACTTTTGTGCCAGTATTATCTGAATCCTTGCCAACTGATAGCTGGAATGGAAGAACAGGTTTGGTGCATCAGTCAGTCGTGCAAGATTTTCATAATCTCGAAACATACCAGGTATATGCTTGTGGTGCCCCTATTATGGTTAAGGCTGCCTATCATGATCTAACTAGCCAGTGTAATTTACCAAAAGATGCTTTTTTCTCTGATGTGTTTACACCTTCGGTCAATAATCTCTAGTTGTACGATAAAAGATCATCGCTATTTTAGGTTAATTTCTTAAGCGTTAATTCAAGCCCTTTATTGTAATGGTTCATAGCTAACTCGTGCTTACCCAGTCTCTCATTTAATTGAGCTAATGCGAAATGAGCCTTATGTCCAGGTTCAACCGATAAACTGGCTTCTAAATAATTTTGAGCTTTGCCCCAAAGTTCGCAATGTGTACATAGTTTACCCAATGTTAATAATAACTGGGCATTATTAGGTTGCGACTTTAGCCAAACTTCAGCACATTCAATTTGTCTGTTTACATGATAATCCAAGCACTCAGCGTAGAGTTCAATTAATTCTGTGTCCCAAGTGGCTGTAATATTTTGTTCAATTATCTTGTGTGCTGTGGTGCAATTTCCTAACGCGATATAGGCACGTGTAGCTGCCACAACTAGCTTGCTGTCCATTTTCTCAATAGGCGGTATATGTTGCCAATATTGGTTCAGTGATTGCAGATCAGAAGCTTTATTTTTAATATTTTCCATTTGTGCATCGTGTCTCAGTTTTTTGACTAGTATTTTATTGGCTGAGTGACGTTTTGCAAGTATGTCAGTTAATTCTATGACCGCATCCCAATTCCTGGCTTGCTGCTGAGCTTGCAGTTCTAGTTGCAGTGCTGAAGATGGCTGTAAACCACCCTTGGCATACAGGGATTGTAAAGTTCTTAGTGCTTCTTTGTGATAACCATCATTCAATAAGAACTCGGCTTTAGTGATAAGGCACAACGATTTTTCGTCAGGCGCTTTATGAGCGGCGGTACTCAGGTACTGATCACGGGCTATGGTTTCATCAAGATGATGTGCTGATCGAGCTGCAATGACTGCACTAATTACTGTTGTTATGGATGAATCAGATAATTTTAATGCGACAGAGGTATTCCTTCTGGCTTTAACGTAATCACCTTCAAAGTAAGCTTTAAGTCCAGATAACAACATATTATCTGTTTTTTTATGGCGATACCGCTGATTGAATCCGAATATGCCTAAAATAAAGCGAACCAGTATGTAAAAAACAAAGAATGTGACTATTAATCCAATTATGAAATGATCAAGTGATAGCTCTAATTGATATGGCGGCATCACTAATAATACGTGTCCCGTATTATATTTGGCAGCGAGTGTTACAGCTACGGCAGCAGTAAATAGGGCTAATAGCCAGAGTATTAGTTTCATATAGTCTCCTCGTTGTGGTAGAGAATCAATAATTGTTAATGTTGAACCACAGATTACATTATAGTAGTAGGTAGAAGGTGATGTGTGTTGAAACACTCTGACTTAGTTCTGCTATGAGCATTTTTTCCATACTTTTCTTTAACTGTGTACTATTTCTATAACCCGCTACCTTAAAGTGTAAAGTACTCTTTCAGGCTTTCTAGCAAACCCTCATCCCCAGTGGCAGATGCTTTTATAATTTTTTCCAACCCCAGTTCCTTAGCTGTTTGCGTTATACGTTCATGAACTGTAAAAATCGGAGTTGACTTCAGTAATTGTTGGCCAAGCTTACCTATTATGTCAAATAAATTATGTAATCCTTCGCTACTGGTGACGATTACAGCCTGTATTGCACCTTGCGACCAAGCCGCTAATAATGGCACTGTATCAATGTTTGGTTTGCTACGTTGATAACATT
Source organism: Nitrosomonas sp. (assembly GCA_024281695.1). Lineage (GTDB taxonomy): Bacteria > Pseudomonadota > Gammaproteobacteria > Burkholderiales > Nitrosomonadaceae > Nitrosomonas. Next base: position 7,587 of record JAMXAE010000051.1, read on the forward strand.
CGGCATATTCAACGACAGCGCTGCGCTGCGCCAATGTATCGCCTATCAATTGCCTGCCACCGTTGCCACGAAAAATAACTACACGTTTATTAATCATATTTTGTAGTTCTTCACACTTAAGTAATGCTTCGCTATCAAAATTCTCTGTTGGAATTAGCACCTTTGCTATACCGTACTGCTTCAAAGTGTCTGCACTTCCTTTCCCGACAGCAGCAAATTTCAAATGTTTAGGTAATGAGCGTTGTTTATTGATTAGAGGCATTGCCTTATTAACTGCATTAGGGCTAACAAATATTGCCCAATCAAACTCATCTAAGCGACTAATTAAAGCAGTCAGGGGATTCAAATCAGGTACATCGGTTATTTCCAATACTGGAAACAAAATAGGATTACCGCCCATACTTCGAATACTTTTCGCGAGAAAAGCAGACTGATGTGCTGGCCGAGTCACTAGAATATTAATACCAGCGAGTGGCTTATCTATGGACAATGCTATTTCCAACCCTCAGCAGGATCCAAGCTTGCCAAGATTTCATCGGCGCCTTGTTTTATGAGTTTCTCGGCTAATTTCCGTCCCATTTTTACGCCGGTTTCTGGTTTGCCATTTAATGCATCGCTAACAATGCGCGTGCCATCGGGCTGAGCGACGAAACCACGTAATTGAAGCGTTCCATCAACTATTTCAGCAAATGCACCCAACGGGACTTGGCAACTGCCGCCCAATACGCGGCTCATGGATCGTTCAGCTTCCACGCAATAAGCAGTTTCCATGTGATGTAGCGGCCGTAAAAGCTCAACCAGATCGTCACGATCTGCGCGGCATTCAATCCCGAGCGCGCCTTGTCCCACCGCTGGTAGACTTTGTTCAGGATCCAACAGTGCAGTGATGCGATTGGATAATTCAAGTCGTTTTAAGCCAGCTGCAGCTAAAATAATTGCTGCATATTGTCCTTCATCAAGTTTGCGCAGTCGTGTTTGCACGTTGCCGCGCAAGGGATGTACCTTGAGATGACGAAATTGCGCACGTAATTGGCTTTCGCGCCGCAGACTGGATGTGCCAACGATACTTCCTTCTGGTAGTTCTTGTAAGCTTGTATACTGATTGGAAACAAACGCATCGCGAGGGTCTTCTCGTTCGGTAATAGCGGCAAGTTTGAATCCTTCGGGAACATTCATGGGCATATCTTTCATTGAATGAACGGCAATATCCGCGTGGCCATCTTCCAAAGCCTGCTCTAATTCCTTAATGAACAGGCCCTTCCCGCCTATTTTTGATAAAGATTGATCCAGTATCTGATCACCACGTGTTGTCATCCCGAGTATGCTGATTTCAGTTTGAGGGTATAATTCGCCTAAACATTTCTGAATGAACTTGGCTTGCCACATAGCAAGCAGACTTTCTCGTGATGCAATGACGATTTTGTGGGGAGATAAAAGTGAATTGGGCATTAATATAAAATGAAAAAATTACAAAAAGTTCTTAATAGTGATCATTCTAGCATGGTCAGTACTGACTTGGCTTGTAGCAAGTGCATGCTTTGTCCATTTTTTATCCCAGGTGTGTAATACGATGAGTACTGCTGATTCAGAAAATAATGTTGCCAAAAATAGATTGGTGAATGATAAGGACTTGCCATTGCGTGAAGATATTCGACTTCTAGGGCGTATGTTGGGCGATACGTTACGTGAACAGGAAGGTGAGGCTGCCTTTGAGCTGGTCGAGAATATACGTCAGAATGCGATTCGCTTTCATCGAGACCAAGATCCAAAGGCACGAGATGAGCTAGATAGGTTACTTAACCAGCTTAGTAGTAAAAGCACAGTACCGGTAGTGCGTGCATTTAGCTATTTTTCACTACTATCTAATATTGCTGAAGATATACATCATAATCGACGGCGCCGCGCACATCTTTGCGCAGGATCTCCGCCTCAGGCCGGGAGTGTCACTTTAGCTTTGGAACGAGTATTGGAAAGTAAGGGAAATACTGCAATTTTAACTAATTTCTTTAAGAAAGCGGTTATTTCACCAGTGTTGACAGCACATCCAACTGAAGTTCAAAGAAGAAGTATATTGGATTGTCAGTTGAGTATTGAACGTTTGCTGAAAGAACGAGCCCGCACACAACTAACCCCCAATGAATTGCGCCACAATGAAGAACGCTTGCGCGCCACTATCCAGATCTTGTGGCAGACTCGAATGTTACGTCCAACCCGTTTATCTGTGTATGATGAAATTGAAAATGGCCTAGCTTATTACAGCTATACGTTTCTGACGGAGATACCCTATCTCTATGCAAAGATTGAAGATCTGCTCGAACGTCGCTTGGGTAAGGATACCCCTTATGTTGCTTCTTTCTTACGTATTGGCAGCTGGATTGGCGGTGATCGTGATGGTAATCCCTTTGTTACCCATGAAGTTATGTTGCATGCAGTTGAGCGCCAATCATCAGTAGTATTGGATTTTTACCTAGATGAAGTACGCAAAATTGGCCGGTCAATGAGTCTTACTGAAAGCTTGGTTAAAGTCAGTGAGGAAGTAAAAGAGTTAGCAGCTGCTTCACCGGATATACCTAATCGATCCGACGAACCATACCGAAGAATATTTCTCAGTATTGGGGCGCGTCTTGTCGCCGCTAGTGAGCAATTAGGTCATATGGTTACGCAATTTGATCCGGTGGAATCCAATAAACCGTACGCTAATAGTGCAGAGTTTGTGCATGATCTCGATATTATTATTCACTCATTAAAGCAACATAAATCACACTGGGTTGCGCGTGGCGCATTACGTAATTTGCGACGTGCAGTGGATGTGTTTGGTTTTCACTTGGCGCCGCTAGATATGCGTCAGCATAGTAAAGTGCACGAACAGGTCGTATCTGAATTATTTGAATTGGCTACGCATCGTAAAGACTACCGACAGTTAGGCGAAGAAGATCGTATCAAGTGGTTATTGGCAGAAATAAGCAGTCCACGCCTCGTGTTTTCATCGTATCAAGCGTGCTCTGAAACAGCGCAAGCAGAACTTCGGATTTTACAGTGTGCAGCAGTAATTCAGCGGCGCTTTGGGCAAGCAGCGATGCCTAACTACATCATTTCTATGACCACCAGTGTGATTAATGTATTAGAAGTTGCTTTTCTACTGCAGGAAGTTGGATTGTTACAAGCAGGAGAGAACCCTCAATTGGCTCTTAATATTATTCCGTTATTTGAAACGATTGCAGATTTACGCGGCTGTGGTGCAATCATGGATCAGTTGTTTTCATTACCCTACTATCGCCAGTTACTGAACTCTCGTAGTAATGTCCAAGAAGTCATGCTGGGGTATTCCGATAGCAATAAGGATGGCGGGTTTATTACATCGAATTGGGAAATCTATAAAGCTGAAATTGACCTTACCAAAGTTTTTGCCAAGCACAAGATTGAGTTACGGTTGTTTCATGGACGCGGCGGTACAGTAGGCCGAGGAGGTGGTCCCAGTTACCAGAGTATTTTGGCGCAGCCACCAGGTAGTGTGAATGGTCAGATACGTGTGACTGAACAAGGTGAAGTCATTAGTAGTAAGTACGCTGAGCCTGAAATAGGACGACGGAATCTTGAAACATTGGTCGCAGCGACGATGGAAGCAACGTTATTAAGTCATGATGCCATCGGTGCAAATGCAGATCGTTATTATCGGACGATGGAAATGCTCGCATCCGCTTCATTTGCAGCTTATCGTAACTTGGTATATGAAACACCGGGGTTTAAAGAATTCTTTTTAGAGTGTACACCGATCCGAGAAATGGCAGGGTTGCACATTGGTAGTCGACCTCCTTCCAGGAAAGATTCTGATGATATTGAAGATTTACGTGCGATTCCCTGGGTATTTAGCTGGAGTTTGAGTCGTATGATGCTGCCTGGTTGGTATGGTTTTGGTCATGCGGTGGAAGCTTTTGTAAATCATGAAGATCAGGCCGGGAAAGGATTGGAGTTATTACAAGAAATGTATAAAAACTGGCCCTTTATGCAAACCTTATTGTCTAATATGGATATGGTGTTGACCAAGACGGATATGGGCATTGCTTCGCGTTACGCGGAATTAGTCAATGATGTTGATTTACGTGAGCAAATTTTTGGGCGTATCAAAGAGGAATGGGAAAGAAGTAAAAAATGGTTATTTGCTGTGACTGGTAATAATGAGTTGCTACAAGATAATCCAACGTTGGCGCGTAGCATTCGAAACAGGATTCCATATATTGATCCACTTAACCATCTTCAAGTGGAATTACTGCGTCGTTATCGCTCCGGCGAAGACAGTGATGAAGTTAAACGCTCTATTCATATGACTATTAATGGTGTGACGGCCGGGTTACGCAACAGCGGTTAAATAAGGTAGTGGATTGCGGGCATTCAATCTTAATGAACTGAGGAGATCTTGTGCAAATAAAACGATTTATATTTGTTGTAATGATTAGCGTTTATTCCCAATGGATATTGGCTTCATTACCTATACAGCATTGGCAGACAGCAGCAGGGGCGCGCGTTTATTTTGTTGAAAGTCATGATTTACCAATGCTGGATATCAGTGTTGAATTTGCTGCAGGCAGTAGCATGGATAGCGCTGATAAATCGGGTAATGCCAATCTGGTGAGGCACCTGCTCAGCTTAGGCGCAGGCGGATTGTCGGAAGATCAAATTGCCACCGCACTGGCTGATGTGGGGGCACAACTGAACAATCATTTTGACCGAGATCGTGCCGGTATGTCTCTGCGCACTCTGAGTAGCGAGCGCAAGCAAGCCTTGGATGTCTTTGCACGCATAATCCAATCTCCAGAGTTTCCACAAACTGTGTTGGAACGGGAGAAAGCCAGAATAGCCCTGAGTATCAAAGAATCCAGTAGTAAACCTGATTACATTGCCGATCATGCTTTGATGAAACTGCTCTACGGCAATCACCCGTATGGATTGGATGATCTGGGTGAGATCGATACAGTCAATGCGCTCAAACGTGAAGATCTACTAACCTTTTATCGTGCTTACTATGTCGCAAAAAATGCGGTCGTTGTAATTATTGGTGATGTCAAGCAAACAGAAGCTGCTGCAATCGCGGAATCATTAACGGCACAACTTCCAATCAGCCAAACCCAAGTGGAAATTCCCGTTGTACAAATTCCTAAAGCCGAAACGAAGAGGATTCCTCATCCTGCGACACAGAGCCATATCCAGCTTGCTTATCCGGGTTTGCGTCGAGGTGATCCTGATTATTTTTCTCTGTTGGTGGGTAATCATATACTGGGCGGCGGTGGATTCGTTTCGCGCTTGATGGAAGAAGTTCGCCAGCAGCGTGGATTGGCTTATGGTGTACACAGCTCCTTTTCTCCTTATAAACAAGAAGGGCCCTTCCAAATAGGCTTGCAGACAAAAAAAGAGCAATCTGAGGAAGCCTTTGCATTAACCCAGAAAGTGTTGAAAGATTTTGTGATTGGAGGTCCGACCGAAGAAGAATTGGTCGCTGCCAAACAAAACATTATCGGTGGATTTCCGTTGCGAATCGATAGCAATAGTAAGATACTCAGTTTCCTTGCGATGATCGGTTTTTATAATTTACCGCTTACATATTTAACCGATTATTTGGTTGCTGTCGAAGCCGTCACTGTCGACCAAATCAAACAAGCATTCCAACGCCGCATTCAGCCTGATGGCATGGTGGCTGTTATTGTCGGTGCTGCTGATTAATAGTGAGAGATTCTGGTAAGTGGCTATTACTAGGGGGAAAGTTAGAATAATCGGCGGCTATTGGCGTAGCCGACTGATTACTTTCCCGGATCTACCCGACTTGAGACCTACCCCCGGTAGGATACGCGAAACTGTATTTAATTGGTTAGGACAAGATTTGAGTGGTTTGAATTGCCTCGATTTGTTTGCCGGCAGTGGTGCGCTTGGTTTTGAGGCCGCATCCCGTGGAGCAGAATCGGTGGTAATGGTTGATACCGATGTGAGAATCTATAAAGCATTACAAGAAAATAAGCAAAAATTACAAGCGAAGCAAGCTGAATTGCTGATGATGAATGCACTGAATTTTCTGGCTTCTGATGCAAGAAAATTCGATATTATTTTTCTTGATCCACCTTATCGTCTTGAATTATTGCCAGAATTATTGCCAAAACTACCAATTCATCTAAAACCGGATGGATTGGTTTATGCTGAGAGCAGAGGCATCTGGATGTTCGATCAACAATGGATTTTAAAACGTAGCGCAAAAGCGGGGGCAGTGCACTATCAATTGCTGGAGTTGAAACTGAATGGATAAAGTGATTTACCCGGGAACATTTGATCCTATAACGCGTGGACATGAAGACCTTATTCGGCGTGCCTCACGTTTATTTGATCAAGTTGTTGTGGCGGTAGCTGTCAGCAGCGGTAAGAAACCCTTTTTTACACTGGAAGAAAGAGTGGATCTGGCGCAGCAGGTGTTGTGCGATTGCCCGAATGTTCAGATTATGGCTTTTTCGGGCTTATTGATGGATTTTCTGCAGCAACAGAATGCGCGTATTATTTTGCGTGGTTTACGGGCTGCATCCGATTTTGAGTATGAATTTCAGATGGCGGGAATGAATCGTTGCATGTATCCCGATGTAGAAACATTATTCATGACACCAACCGAACAATATATGTTTATCTCTGCAACCATGGTGCGCGAGATTGCGTCATTGGGTGGCAATGCGGATGCTTTTGTGCATCCTCTGGTAGCTAAAAAGTTACGCAAAAAAATAACCAAATAGAATTGAGGATAACATGGCATTAATCATTACCGACGAATGTATCAATTGTGACGTTTGCGAACCAGAGTGTCCTAATGGCGCCATTTCGCAAGGCGAAGAAATTTATCGGATTAATCCAAGTTTATGCACTGAATGTGTGGGGCACTATAATGAGCCGCAGTGTGTGGAAGTATGTCCAGTTGATTGCATAGTGATTAATCCGAATGTGATTGAAAGCAGAGAGCAGTTGCAAGCTAAATATCAATCGCTTATCCTAGGAAAATAAACCATTCTGTGTGGAGTACCAGAAAACTCTATTTCTCAACCAAAAATACAGTACTGGTGGAATTTATCAAGAAAAATTTTGATCCCTACAAGTTCAATTCCTAGTTGTTTACGGTGAAGTGCTTTATTTTCTACACCTGCCTCTTTTTTCTCTAGAAGTATTTACTTAATTTTTATTTGTTCCTTCCGTTGACAAACGAGCTGACTCAAGGGCTGGTCATTTGATATTAGCAAGTTTTTGCATAACTACCATTTCGTTAAGCATTGTCATAAGAGGGTGTCGTAATGAATATACTAGAACTGCTTGCATTCGTGGTTAAGAACAATGCCTCAGATTTACACTTATCGGCAGGTATGCCGCCGATGATTCGAGTGCATGGTGAGATTCGTCGCATCAATTTGCCTGAGATGGATCATAAAGAAGTCCACGATATGGTGTATGACATTATGAATGATAGTCAACGAAAATTTTATGAGGAACACTTAGAATGTGACTTCTCTTTTGCAATTCCAAATCTCGCGCGTTTTCGTGTCAATGCATTTAGAACTCAGCGTGGTGCTGCGGCAGTAATGCGAACAATCCCATCAAAAGTTCTTAGTTTGGAGGATATTAAGGCGCCTAAAATATTTGCAGAGATTGCAAAGCAACCGCGAGGAATTGTTCTGGTAACAGGTCCCACGGGTTCAGGCAAATCTACTACGTTGGCGGCCATGGTTAATGATATTAACGAAAATCAATATGGTCATATTCTGACTCTTGAAGATCCCATAGAATTCGTACATGAGAGTAAGAAATGCTTAATTAATCAGCGTGAGGTGGGACGAGATACCTTAAGTTTCTCAAATGCATTGCGCTCAGCATTGCGTGAGGATCCAGACATCATCCTAGTAGGTGAGATGCGTGACTTGGAAACCATACGTTTGGCAATGACTGCTGCTGAAACCGGTCATTTAGTTTTTGGTACATTACACACAAGCTCTGCTGCCAAAACGATAGACCGTATTATTGATGTTTTTCCGGCGGATGAGAAAGAGATGGTGCGCGCGATGCTATCTGAATCATTGCGAGCTGTCATTTCTCAAGCACTCTTAAAAACAAAAGACGGAAAAGGACGTGTAGCTGCACATGAAATAATGATTGGTACGCCAGCTATTCGCAATTTGATACGGGAAGCTAAAATCGCGCAGATGTACTCTGCAATTCAGACAGGTCAAGGCGTAGGTATGCAGACATTGGATCAGAATTTGACAGATCTAGTGAAGCGTAATGTCATATCAATGACTGAAGCGCGAAACAAGGCGATGAATAAAGATAATTTTAAGATTTAATAAGTTGTTAAAATTAATCAAAATTCCAGGAGCGTATGATGGATAAAGAACAAGCAACAAAATTCATGTTTGATTTACTACGCCTAATGCTTCGCAAGAAAGCCTCAGATTTATTTATTACGGCTGGATTCCCACCGGCATTCAAGATTGATGGAAAACTGACACCAGTTTCTCAGCAACTGTTATCAGCACAACATACTGAAGTGCTAGCTAAAGCGATTATGAATGACAAACAAGTTGCTGAGTTTGAAGCTACTAAGGAATGTAATTTTGCTATTCATCCAACTGGAATAGGGCGTTTTCGTGTCAATACTTTTGTGCAACAGCAGCGAGTTGGCATTGTGTTGCGGACTATTACGACTAAAATTCCTGAGTTTGATGACTTGGGTTTGCCGCAGGTATTGAAGGAAGTTGTAATGAGTAAGCGTGGTCTCGTGGTTTTTGTAGGCGGCACAGGTTCAGGTAAATCTACATCAATGGCTGCATTGATTGGTTATCGAAATCAGAATAGTCATGGACATATTATTACTATTGAAGATCCCGTAGAGTATGTTCATGAACATATTCACTGTTTAATCACGCAACGTGAGGTGGGTGTTGATACTGAGTCATGGGAGGCAGCTTTAAAAAATACGCTGCGGCAAGCACCTGATGTTATTTTGATCGGAGAAATACGGGATCGTGAAACTATGGAGCATGCAATTTCATTTGCGGAGACGGGCCATCTTTGCTTGGGTACGTTACACGCAAACAGTGCCAATCAAGCGCTTGATCGCATCATCAATTTTTTTCCAGAAGAGCGACGAGCCCAGCTATTAATGGATCTGTCGTTGAATTTAAGAGGATTAGTAGCGCAGCGACTGATACCAGCAAAAGATGGGAATGGGCGTGTGGCAGCCATTGAGGTGCTGCTTAACTCACCATTAGTAGCAGATTTAATTTTTAAAGGGAATGTGCACGAAATTAAGGAGATAATGAAGAAATCTCATGAAATGGGTATGCAGACGTTTGATGCCGCCCTATTCGATCTTTATGAGAGCGGTAAAATTAATTATGAAGATGCTCTAAGGAACGCTGATTCCATGAATGAACTACGTTTGCAAATTAAGCTTGATGGC
>JAMXAE010000052.1 GCA_024281695.1 Nitrosomonas sp.
CTATCTGGTTCAACAAGTTATGCGAAAATCTATTATACCAATTAGGCCTGAATCAGGCCGCACTACTTTCTCGTTAATGGGACAGTAGTGATTGATAATGCAGAGTGAGCGGAAAATGACGGATAGCTATAAAAGGCATTGTGAAAAGTGTTAATGGTATTTATTTCTTTCCTAATGCTTGCACTGCATCCAGTTTTGCTGCTTTGCTGGCAGGTAGCATGCTAGCCAGGATTCCTGTTACCAATGCGACAATAATTCCTGCTATGGATGCCCAAGCTGGTGCCCATGAGGGAAGTTGCGGATAGGCTAAGCGCAATAACAAGCTGCCGAATTGCCCCAGAAGGAATCCCAGAATAGCACCGATCAACGATAGCCAGACTGCTTCAGCAAGAAACAAGCAGCGGATGTCGGTTGATGTTGCGCCGATTGCTTTCAGTAAACCGATTTCTGCGGTACGTTGACTCACCGCAACCAACATGACATTCATCACCAAAACTCCAGCAACAATCAGACTGATGGCTGCAATTCCTGCAACTGAAAGGGTTAAAGCCCGCAAAATGCGATCAAAGGTGGCAAGAATAGCATCTTGTGTAATGACTGTACTATCATTCTCACCTTCATGACTTTGCCGCAAGGTGGCTAATATTGCTTGCTTAGCAGATTCAATCTCACTATGGCTTTTTGCTTCTATTAAGATGCGGAATAACGATGTGGTATTAAACATTGTCTGTGCATAATCAATGGGAATAATGACGATTTCATCGGTATTGAAACCCATCGATTCACCCTGTGATGCCAGAACACCGGATACTATAAACCGATTATCACCAAGCCGGACACGTTGCCCTATGGCTTGGCTACGGGGAAAGAATTCGTTGGCTAATTTTGCCCCTAAAACGATTTGAGCATTGCGCTCAGAACCTTGTGCCAAGAAACTTCCTTGAACCAGCTTCATATGCCGGATCGGTATCAAATTGGCAGTGCTTCCTAGAACCGTCACTTCACGCAGGCGATTGGCTGCGGATAATTCTGCAGCACCTACATTGAGTGGTGCATAACGTTTGACTTGTGGTAATCGACCCAATAATTGAGCATCTTTTAATGTCAAATCGCGAGGTGTTTGACCTAGTACTGCACCTAGGAAAGCACCTGAAGTTTCTGCTCGTCCCGGTAAGACTACGAGTAAATTAGTACCAATGGAAGAGAATTGTTTGATGACATAAAGTCTAGCGCCGTCGCCCAAGGCTGTCAGCACAACGACCGCAGCAACACCCAGTGCCATGGCCAATATAATCAATAATGAACGTGTGCGATAACTTACCACCGTTCTAAATGAAGTTTGCAGCGTGTCATTCAGCGTCATTGGTTTGATCCGTCAAAATCTTTCCATCGCGCATGCCGATTTGGCGGTGTGCGCGAGCACCTAATTCACGATCATGCGTGACAACAATCAGCGTGGTGCCACTGTGATGCAGATTCTCCAGTAACAGCATCACTTCAGCACCGATCTGATGGTCTAAATTGCCGGTGGGCTCATCTGCCAGAATGACGCTGGGCTGCATAATCGTTGCACGCGCAATCGCAACCCGTTGGCGCTGTCCACCGGAAAGTTCGGAAGGGCGGTGATGAGCGCGCGGTGATAGTTCAAATGCTTGTAAAGCGTCATTCACCCGCTGTTGCCGTTGTGCAGATGACATACCGCTCAGAATTAAAGGCAATTCGATATTTTCTGCAGCGGTTAGGCGTGGAATTAGATGGAATGACTGAAACACAAAGCCGATTTTTTCACGCCGAATTTGTGCCTGTTCCGTTTCCGATAGATCGGTAATCAGCTTGTCATCTAGTTCGTAGCAACCACTGTTAGGTTTGTCCAGCAACCCAATAATATTGAGCAGCGTGGATTTCCCAGAACCTGAAGGTCCCATGATAGAAACATACTCACCTGAAGCAATGCGTAGATTGATGTTATTGAGTGCATACACCGCCTGATCACCCATGTGAAATGTGCGGGTAATGGCAGTGAGGTGAATCATTGGATTTTGGGCTGCACGGCGACACCCATTTTAATCTTGTCCTGATCGAATGAAATCAGGACTTGATCGCCTTCTTTGAGGCCATTGCGAATTTCGGTGAAACTCCAATTGCTCAGACCAATTTCCAGTTGTTGTTCCATCAATTGGTTCTTGGTATCAACTACCCATACTTTGTTGTTTTGTCGAATGGCTTGTGTGGGAATGCGTAATACATTGTTTTTGCGTTCAAGAATGACTTCGACATCGGCACTATAGCCCACTAGTAAAGTATCGGTCGGGGTTTGCTGAAAATCTACCTCGATGTCTACAGTGCGCGCTTGTTTCTCGATTTCAGTAACATAAGGTGCAATACGTCTGATTTTTCCGGGGAAAACTTTTTCCGGCATAGCATCCAGAGTAATTCGTGCCTCTTGTCCGGTTTTTACTTTGGGCGCATCGACTTCATCCATCGGTGCAGTGATATACAAGCAGGTATCATCGATCAAATCAATGGCTGGGGGGGTTGGCACACCAGGCGGGGAAGGGGTGGTGAATTCACCCAGCTCACCACTAATATGGCCAATTACACCCGAGAAAGGTGCGGTGATGACGGTTCGATCAATGCTTGCCTGAGCCACGCGAACTTGTGCTTCGGCTCGTTTGATATCAGTAATGGCCGCATCACAATTGGCGCGGCGGGAGCGTGCATTGGCATTAGCATCATCCATGCGCTGTGAGCTAACAAAACCTTGCTCGACGAGTTGTTGCGTGCGATGTGATTCACGCTGAGCGTTTTCTGCTAAGATACAAGTTTCACGTCGGCGTTCTTGCGATATTGCAAGTTGCCGCTGCGCCAATTCACGCTGGGCTTGTAAATCTATATTCCATAGTTCTAGTAAAATTTGGCCTTTTTTGACATGATCTCCTTCTTTTATCCAAATTTTCGCAATTTGCCCACCGGAAGCTGGCGCCAGATTAGCTCTTTGACAAGATTTAATGGTGCCCGCACGCGTGTTGACGATGGTAGCTTCCACATCCCCTTTTGCGATGGTAGTTAGTTCCACTTCCAACGGTTTGGGGCGAGTGAAGTACCAGCTGACAAGAGCGATTGCACTGATTGCAATCGCAAGGCTAATGAATCGTAATGGATTTTTGATAGGCGATATCATCAGGGATGGGTTGCCTGTGTGTAATGTAATGACATTATGTTGTGTTTCATCCTAAATATGCGTATTTTACACGTTCATTAAAACTTAAAGCTGCTGCTTGCCGGCAACTCAAAAAACCTAAAACAGACTGTTCGAATGATTGATATTTGGCGCACACAATTTATCTTATCCGATTCCGATCAACCTACTTGCTTGGATGATATTCGTCCCACCGAGACGAATTATGAAGCACTGGATCCTAAAACGTTTGAAGCGATAGAAACTGAAGCGCTGTTTCACACGATTGATCAAACAAAAACCGAAATCGGTCGCTTGGTATTGTATCGATCCCTTGTTCGTCCGACACAGGATGCGCAAGTATTGCAGCAGAAACAGATTGCGTTACGTGAAATTGAATCGAATGCGCAATTATATGATGCACTGACTGAGTATGTCGGAAAAGTCAGTTCCAGTGAGAAATCCCTGAAGCATTTGCTTTATGGTGAATTTGTCGGCGGATTGGCTACCGATGAACCGAGTAGTCATTCTGATAAACTGGAGTTTGGCGGCTACGGTTATCGCCAATATCAGGATGGTACGCAGTTTGTGGTTGATTTGGTTGAAAAGGCCAATGTAATACCACACCCGCAATCTGCTTATTTGCAGACCATATTGGATGCAATCCATAATTTTGGGAAATCACGTACTTATGCGTTGATGGAAGGGCCGGCTTATTCGGCGAATGGTAAGTTCAAAATAAAAAAAGAGAAATCAGCCTTCGATCTTTATTCGCGCTTTCATCCTTCGTTGTTTAAGGTGTTGCCGATATTGATGTTTTTTGTAGCTGCTTACGGTATTCTCTTTTTCATTGAAAACTTAATGCCGGAATTAGGCACTTCATATTTTGGCTATGGCCTATTAGGACTCACTGTTCCCGTTTTTCCTATTATCCTGCTGGCGATGGGAGTGTCCGATCGCGATTCGATTATTTATCCGCTGCGCAAGCAATTCCGCGAAAACCCAGAATTGGCTAAAGCATTGGAAGCACTGGGGTTGTTAGATGAATTGTTGTCTTTTTGTCGTTATGGAGAGACGTATGTCGGGAACAAGATACTGCCGGAGATTCTGGATGAAAAACAGCATCGATTGATCGTCAGTAAAGCCAGGAATCCATTGTTGATCAAGAGCATGCCGGACTATGTGCCAAATGATATCCATCTGGATCAGGCCGGCCGAGTATTGGTTATCACTGGTCCGAACAGCGGCGGTAAAACGGCTTATTGCAAAACTATCGTGCAAATCCAATTATTGGGGCAGAGCGGTTGCTACATTCCTGCTACGCAAGGGCAACTGGTACCGGCAGAACATATCTATTATCAAGTGCCTGATCCAGGTCAGCTCAGTGCTGCGATGGGACGCTTTGGTTACGAGCTCAAACGCACGCGCGAAATATTTTTTAATTCCACTCAGCGCAGTTTGGTGGTTCTGGATGAACTGTCTGAAGGCACGACGTTTGAAGAAAAAATGACTATTTCAGAATATATCCTTAAAGGATTTCACAAATTGGGTGCAAGTACTTTGTTAGTTACACATAACCATGAACTCTGCGAACGTTTGCAAAGCGACGGCATCGGTCGATATCTACAAGCGGAATTCATGCCGCAGGGTCCGACGCATCGTCTAATCGCTGGTATATCCAGAGTCAGTCATGCTGATCGTGTCGCCAGTGCAATCGGCTTCAGTCAGAAGGATGTTGAAGAGCACTTGGAGCGGCAAATTGAAACGCATAGCTGAGAATTGAATAGGATAACGACAGGGTGGCTTAATAAGTTAAACCCCCAGCTATGGCGAGAGTTTATTGAAGCTTAAGGTATACGTTGTTCGTTGTGCATCCACTTTCTTGACTAATCTTTGTTTTGTAAGCAAATTCTTTATTTCTGACACTGAATTTATCTTATCAATTATTTATCAGTTAACAACAGCATTGCGCAAATAAAGGAAACAAGAAGACCTAATAACACGGGTACTAATACTGTTCCATCCCCAGTCTCTACAAAGTATCCGTAGAGAATCAAGGAAAATACTAGAGAACCAGTCATGATAAATTTTTTCATATCAAAGCATCCTTTGGGGTAATTGATCAGACATCCTAAACCAGCTCTGAATATATCAAGATTTTCTTTGATTGATCGTCCATTGTGCCAGTCATATGGGCTCGTTCAGATCTAATTATATAAAGAACTTGAAACAAAGAACATTACCGAATTTGATATGGGTGTTGAATCTTTTAAATCAAACATAAAGAGGGGTAACGCTCATGTTGCATACTTACTAGCAATCCAATTATCAAACATAAAGCACAGGATTACTCAATCTTGTCGAGAAACTTCAAGATGCCTCAAAAGCCTGCCAGATAATGGGTGTTCCGAGAGATACATTTTCTCGCTACCAGGAGTTAGTAGAGACAAGTTGTCCGGAAGCATTGATCAATCAGAGATCGCCGCAGTGAAATAGAAACAATGCATCCTGGTTATCTGTAGGCGCACAGGATACCTTCTATGTAGGGAATCTGAAAGGTGTTCGGCGTGTTTATCAGCAAACCTCTTCATCAACACCTATTCCAGGTAGCGCATTGCAAACTCTACACCCCAAAATACCGATTAATATCCTAAATGACAAATTATTGCCATTTTATGCAGCATATAGCTACACAATTGCTGCTCTATCGACGACGAATCAGATCATGTGCTCTATTTAATTGAGAAAATTTCCTTTTCGGGTTCCGCAGGTGACATCACAATCTCCATAGCTCGTGCTATAGGTATAATGAGCTCTGATTAATAAATATTATATCGATTCCCGATCATCGCCAGCATTCTACCGTGGAGAGGTCTTCTCTATTATACTGAAAGTCTTTTTAATTAGCGGAGAAGTACCATGCCAGGTGGTTATACTCATATTACGCTTACACAACTTGCCATTGAAGACGCGAGCCAGCATCATCCAGGCTTGTTACACGATGATGCCAAATTAGCCCTGGGTTATTTTAAAAAATTTTGTATCGTTGGCTCGCTTGCACCCGATTACCCTTATCTAGATATTGCCAGCAGTGCTTCTACAGCCTGGGCTGATGAAATTCATAAAGGCCACTCTATGACTTTTTTGCGTGCAGCCGTGCCAGTGGTACGAAGCATGACAGATGACAATACGCGGCATAAGTGCATTGCCTGGTTATTCGGATTTGCCGCACACATGGCGACGGATGGCACCATACATCCAGTAGTAAATCTTAAAGTGGGTGTTTATGAACAAAATAAAACGGCACACCGTCGCTGTGAAATGAGCCAGGATGTTTTTAGCCAGGCCAAGCTGAATATGGGCTCAATTGATTTAAATCAGCAGATTTCCACTAACGTGAATGGCACTTCAGATAAAACCAATGACAACTGTTTCGATCCGAATGTTGCCAAGCTGTGGCGCGATTGCCTCTTGGTAGCTTATCCAGGCCACGGTACGCCTGATATTGACAGCTGGCATCGACATATGCGCAGTATGTTCAAACTCGCTGAAAGTGGACATCTGTTTGCATTTGCGCGCCACGTCATAGCGGGTCAGGGATTAGTATATCCTTTGGCACCTGAGGAGGAATATATCAGAAATCTCAAAGTGCCTAATGGTGTTATGGATTTCGAGCAATTATTCAACAAGGCGAAGGACAATGTTCTGGAGTTATGGGGAGATCTGGCTCTGGCCTTGCAGAACCAAAGTTCTCCTTTAGATACACGCAAAAGCTGGAGCCTTGATTCCGGCATTGACGAAGATAATCGCATGGTTTACTGGGGTTAATAAAATGAAGCGCAATTTATTAATCGTTCTTGGTTTTATCCTGCTGACGTCAATTAGCTGTCAGACAGATTTTACTCAAATGCTGAGTGAGGCCGAGCGCGGAAAACTATCCACATCGATGGTGAATCTGAGTGCATCTGTGGATACTTATTTTTCAACGTTACTATCTGCTCCGACCGAAGGCGATGCTGACATTTTGACAAAAGCCACCAGCCATGACCCAGACTTGTTAGCTCCTGAATTCAAGAGCTATCTGCTTAAAGTGAGTTACCAAAACACTCATGCAGTGCTGCTGTTATGCAGCAAAGCAGGAAATGCAGCATTAATGGAAGATGCAGGTTGTTCAGCACGACTGGATCGCCAGGTTACCGGCTCCAGTCCATGTGAATTCACGCTTAAAGTCAGCATGGATTGTCAGATAGAAGGGGGTGACGCGCAATAACTCTGTAGGAAAGTTTCCCAGTCAATGATTGAGATTGCAGCCATACATCCGGTCTATGTAAAGCTCAATCCCTCTAGGTCTGATGAAATACGCTGGTTCCAAGGCGATCAGCATGTAAGTAATACGGCGCACCAGACTCGCGTTTTCACCGCCTTTTCACTGTTGCCGATGGAATGTTTGATACGCAGTGTTGCTATTCAGGAACTTCAATGTCTTGCCGGTTTCGGGGTCTTTGAAGCAAATACGCTTCAGTTACTCGAGATAATCCTGTATTCAGATAACCCCCCGATTTCTATTACGTAGAAAGTACCTGCCCCAGAGGACAAGAAATCCAGCAGGATACTCAATCTAACCGCCAGCTCTGCTGGTGCGAAACGGTGTCCCAAGGAGAACAGGTGTGTGGGGTCGTCGCGTCCCGTGCGTAGACCGTATTGATCAGATAGACACCGAAGCTGTCGTTGCCATACAGTTTGTGTGCACGCCGGATCAGCTACCTCGGCGAGTTTTCCCAGATGTGCCAATGGCGCGGAATTACCCGGCACAACTCAGATTATGCGCACCCGAATCGCTATCATGACGAGCCACGACTCTCACAAAGCTTGTCTCCATGGCACAAACTCTTTGAGTTGTGTAAACAGCGTTTTCCCAAAGTTCATAGATCATCTCCAGAAGATTCAACTTCTAAAGATGATCGAACTGACTTTGCAAAATATGATTTCAAATTGGCACCCAGAATTATCTCTGTATCTCTCGTCAATGCTGGGCTTTACCGTGGCAGCAGCTAATTTAACCGGACACCATTGAAGTTACTCATAGCTCAATAAAGTAAATTGATAGGTTTCTGCATTCGTTAATGCCATTACTACATTATTGATTTGTGTTGTAGTGTTAATCATAACGGATGGTATGTGCAATTGGCCATTTTGGCTTAAAAAGGTTGCGATATTGGCTGGTTTTGATGGCAACGATGCGATACTGGTTAGGTCAAGTTCAAATATGAAAGCAGGGTTATCTGCGATCAGTTTTAAGTTAACTGCTAATGCTGTGCCAGTTCCAATATCGACCGCAAAACTTAATACGCTTTCACTGAATACACCGGTTGTATGAGTAACTGTAACATGATCGATTTGTACGAGGTTGCTAACTAAAATATTAGAGCCATCATAATTTATTGTTGGTGTTTCAGTAAGATTCCTACCCAAACTGGCACTCAAATTAGTTACTGGCAGATTTCCAATAGCATCAATGACATTCATTCCATCAAAGATAATACGCCCGAATACTGTGAAGCCACCATTCTGAGTATCTAGATTACGTAGACCCTGATTGTTGTCAGCGAGATTGATAAACCATTGACTGGTGGCACTGTCCGGATTTCCATTAATTTTTGCCATGGCAACTGTGCCACGTGTATTGGAAAGCTTGAATTCATTCGTAATTGGAGGAAATGTACTCACTTGCGCGAGTGATTTACTATTGGCGCCGTCGACGATCTTAAAACCACCCCCCTGGACAATAAAACCAGGAACACTACGATGAAAGATTCCTTTTGTATAAGCATCGCTATTCGTATAACTGAGAAAATTAGCTGTTGTTATCGGTGTTTGTGTTTCAAAAAGCTCTATACAAAAATTACCTATATTAGTATTAAAGCAAGCAATTGGATTAGATTGTGCAGTGAGCGATGATAAGAACAAGCAAGCAAATAATGGAGTTTTATAATACCGTCGAATAAAATTCATAGTTTTCTCGTTTATTAAAAATGGGTTCCACGGATAGAAATTAAGATAAAGCGGTTATTTTATCTTGAATAATATCCAGTTTATATCTGAATATGTACCTGTGCTATGGTATTGGAACGAGTGGTTCTCTGATTCGATGGATAAAGTAAAAATAGATCAGCGCACTGGTTATGGCTGCGAAGAAACACCAAACCGAGGCGAAAGTTTGAAGAAAGTTTAAATAAGTTACAAAGAAACCGATCGTTATGACGATACCCGCGATATACAAGTATTTGTAGCTGGAAAAAATAAATGGTACACAGGTGGCCAATAAATACAAAACAATCACTAACTGATAACCGCCCACATCATGCTTGTAATTAATACTGTGATGGATAATTTCTGCAATAATCGGTTGGTTAATGAGTCCGATGACGGTATATATTGCCAGCCCAACCCCGACAATTCCGATAGATGCAATAATTCTCCTACGTTTGTTGTTTGTTTCTGAGCAATAAACGGCGAATGGTGCGAAGAGTGGCCAGATAAAGCCGATGAAAATACCGTAAATTTGACTAAGCCAAAATTGAAGCCTTGGAGCATCGTTATCCATTAAAGATAACCACAAGAACCCTTCTACAATCTGTTGGATAGCAAAAAGAAATGGGATGAGTGCAATTGGGAGGTCTTTTTTATGGATGGCTTTTTGGATTGTTGCTATGCTGACTATCAAGAGTGTGCCTCCCACTGTAAAGCTCGCTTCTGCTGAGAAACACATCTGAGTTATTTATTTCCTATAAGCTTGACTATTGATTATGTAAATATTGTTAGAGCTTTAACGGAGTCAGTTGAACAAGCTCTAGCGAATAACTCGCTAACTATTCAATCATCTTGACAATGAATCAAGCTAAAAGCACGAATTAAAACCAAAGATAGTTTACCTGACCGAAAGAACTCAATCAAACTAGTTGATAGACTCAAATGAATTGTGAGTGGAGGTTTTTTGATGATGGCGTTATTGATTAAATTTCTGTTAAAATGTTAAATTCTATAAAAGTGTCAAGCAAGGAATAGTTGTCATGGCTTATGTAGTAACTGAAAATTGTATTAAATGTAAATATACAGATTGCGTGGATGTGTGTCCGGTAGATTGTTTCCGTGAAGGTCCTAATTTTTTAGTCATTGATCCAGATGAATGTATCGATTGCACATTATGTGTTGCAGAATGCCCTGTGGAAGCAATTTATGCTGAAGATGATGTGCCCGATGAGCAACTACATTTTATTGAGTTGAATGCTGAGTTATCTAAGAGATGGCGCCCTATTATTGAGAAAAAAGACGCATTACCTGACGCAGATAATTGGGCGAGTGTCAAAGATAAGCTGGATAAACTACAACGCTAAGCAGAAATGGCGGTAATCTGATACCGCATGTCTAGTTCTTTACAATTTCCTCAAATTCCTTTTGACGAGGTTCTTAAGCGTCTGAATGCGGGTGCTACGATTGTAACGCCTAATCGTAGGCTTGCATTAGCGCTTAAAAAGAAATTTAATCAGAATCAAATTAGCCAACAAATGGTAGTTTGGTATTCTGCTGATATCCTGCCATTTACAGCTTTAATTGAGCGTATTTATCTCGATACCCTTTATTCAAGTCAACCGTCCATATTACCTCAATTACTATCCACTGTCCAAGAGCAAGTACTGTGGGAATCAGTAATTCAGTCTTCCAAAGCGGGTCAATCACTACTCAGAATTCCCCAGACAGCTCAATGGGTCCGGGAAGCCTGGCGATTGGCGCATACATGGC
Organism: Nitrosomonas sp.; assembly: GCA_024281695.1. Taxonomy (GTDB): domain Bacteria; phylum Pseudomonadota; class Gammaproteobacteria; order Burkholderiales; family Nitrosomonadaceae; genus Nitrosomonas. The sequence goes on from JAMXAE010000052.1 coordinate 10,979, forward strand.
AACTTATCCAAAAACTTAAAGATTATTATCCTAATGAAGATGGCGCGGCATTTTTGGATTGGATGAAGTCTTATCAACAGGTAACAGGAAATTGTCGACAATCTGATCAGGCACGTATATGTGATCTGATCACAGAACGATATGAGTGCCTGGAAATAAAAAAAATAACTTCTTTGGTTTGCTATGGTTTTGATATTTTTACGTCGCAGCAAATCATTTTTTTAAAGAAGCTGGCTAATACTGGTTGTGATGTTGTGATTGCAAATTCTGTCGTCTCTAAAGGCCGGTGTCATTCGCTGCGTATCGGATATGTGAACAGTCGCGATGAGATTCATCAGGCAGCGGCTTGGGCACGTGCTAAGGTAGAGGCGAATAGTGCAGCACGTATTGGCATTGTGTTACCCGCACTAGCCAATTATCGTGGTGAGGTAGCCAGAATTTTTAATGCAACGATGCATCCGGATATAAGATTTGCATTGCCAGGTGTTGTGCGACCGATTGCTCCATTTAATATTTCACTGGGTTTGGCGCTAACTTCTTACCCTCTGATTGACGCTGCTTTTATGTGCTTGGCGTTATTGGGGAAAGAAATTGAATTTAATCGAATCAGTCATTGGTTGCGCTCGCCATTCCTCGCGGGTGGAGAAACCGAAAGGGATCAGCGTGCGCTACTGGATGCACGCATACGGCGATATGCTGAACCGATGATCACCTTGGAAAGATTAATAGAATTGATAAAAAAAGAGGGTAGTCAAGCAGCGTATCCGATTTTAATACAGCACTTATTGGCTTTAATTGAATTCCGCCGTACTAAGCTACCTTATTCTGAAAGGTATGCTGTTTTTAGCAAAGTGTTTTCTGAAGCGCTACAAATCATTGGTTTCCCCGGGGAGCGCAGTCTAGATTCGACTGAATATCAAACATTGAAGAAATGGCATGAGATCGTCGGAGATTTTGCTACATTAGATCATGTGAGCAGAGAAGTCAGTTACAGTGAGGCAATTGGTCGCTTGAGGAGAATGGCCGCTGATACCTTGTTTCAACCAGAAACGCCTGATGTGCCAATTCAGATTTTAGGCGTATTGGAAGCGGCGGGGATGGAATTTGATCATTTGTGGGTGATGGGTTTGTCAGATGAGCAGTGGCCTTTATGCTCTCGCCCCAATCCATTTCTGCCACTTGATTTGCAGCGTGAAGCAAAATTGCCACTGGGATCGACAGCAGAATCCTTGGCTTATTCCCGACGATTGACGAATGGATGGTTGTCCAGCGCAAATGAAGTTGTTTTGAGTTATCCAAAATTTAGCGACGATCGTGATGGACATGAATTGAAACCCAGCGTACTAATTAAAGGCATACCAGAAGGTATGCCTGTTTTTCCAGCAATTACTCAGCATCGTGATCTGAACATTCAATCAGGCAAATTGGAATGCTTAGAGGACAGCCAAGCACCGCCATTGGACAAGGAAACTATTCAGTATGGTATCAAAGGCGGTACATTCGTAATCAAGGATTATGCAGCATGCCCATTTCGCGCTTGGGCGAAGCATCGGTTGAGTATAGACAACTTAGATGCGCCACACACAGGTTTGAATGCGATGGAAAGAGGTTCGTTAGTGCATCAAGTATTAGCGCATATTTGGAGTCAATTAAAAGCTAAGGAAGCGCTGGATGCCATCGATCCTCATGATCTGGAGAACTTGTTAAATAGTGCTGCTAAAAATGCAGTACTGCAGATGCAACAGTACAAGCCTGTTGCGCTATCTGGTCGTTTTGCACAAATCGAGCAACAGCGATTGGTTCGTTTGATTCGTGAATGGTTACAGGAAGAAAAAAAACGTGATCTATTTACAGTGATTGCAATTGAGGAAAATCGCAATATACAAGTAGGGGATCTGATATTGCATGGGCGTCTGGATCGCGTTGATGAATTGGGCAATGGGCAACATATCGTAATTGATTACAAAACGCGCAAGCAATCGATTCAAACAATGATGGGTGAGCGTCCGAATGAGCCTCAATTACCGTTGTATTTAGTGATGACAGAAGAGCAGGAGGCTGCGGGAATAGCATTTGCTGCTGTTAAGTTAGGGGAAATGGGATTTGCCGGAATTGGGCGAGATGCGGATTTATTGCCAGGTATTAAGGTTTTTTCGGGATTAAATGGGAGTAAACAATTTAACTCATGGGAAGAATTGATTGTGACTTGGCGACATCATTTAACCAGTCTTGCGGATGGTTTTTCCAGTGGCGATGCCAAAGTAAATCCTAAGAATTTTCCGACGACTTGTGAATATTGTGATATGCAATTGTTCTGCCGAATTTATGAGCGAGCTGGTGAGGAACTGATCGAACAGGAAGATCAAAGTGAGTGAAGTTGCGATGATCTCCGATGCTGAGGAACGTTACCGTGCGTTGAATCCTGCGCAATCATTCATTGTTCAGGCGCCAGCAGGATCCGGGAAAACTGGGTTGCTGATTCAACGCTATCTTAAATTGCTGGCTTGTGTGGATGCGCCAGAAGAAATTGTGGCGATTACGTTTACACGCAAAGCAGCGGCAGAAATGCGCTCACGTATCCTAGCAGCGCTTGAAGTGGAGCATAAGCCCACACATACCGAAACTATCTATGAAAAACTGAATCGTGAATTATCGATAGCTGTTTTACAACGTAACCAGCAAGCAGGCTGGAATATTGCCGAGAATCCAGAACGCCTGAGGATTCAAACTATCGATTCATTTTGTGCATCATTGACACGGCAAATGCCGATACTGTCAAGATTTGGTGCCCAACCAGAAACAATCGAGGATGCATCGGATTTATATCTTGAAGCAGCGCGAGCAACGCTTGCATGGATAGAACAAGACCATGCGATTGCTGATGATGTGATTCGATTACTCGCGCATCTGGATAATGATAGAGAGCGAATTGAATCGTTACTGGCTGAGATGCTGGAAAGGCGTGATCATTGGTTACGCCATTTGCATGGTAGAACCAGGGATGAGTTGGAGGAATCACTTAAAAATTCTCGCCAAAGTGCAGTTGGATATATTCTCGGGCTACTTCCAGAAGTAATACAAAACGAAACGCTTGAATTGGTACGCTATGCTGCTGCTAATCTTAAGACTGAGGATAAATCTTCAGATATTGCTATCTGTGATGGATTATGTGATTTATCAAAAGCCAATGTCGAGCAGTGGCGTGGCATTGCTGAGTTGTTACTAACCAAAGAGGGTGATTGGCGCAAAACATTGACAGTCGCCCAAGGTTTTCCATCGGGTAAAACCAAATTAGAGAAGGAGGGCGCCAAGGCATGGAAGGCTCGCTTGCAAACACTGATGGATTCACTGGGTACAGATGGCGTTTTCCGCCAAACGCTGCATGATATGCGCCAACTTCCTCCCGCCTGCTATTCCGATAAACAATGGGAAATATTGGGTGCGATTACAAGGCTGCTACCGCTTGCGGTGGCGCAACTCAAGATTATTTTCCAGGCAAGTGGAAAAGTAGATTTTTCAGAAGTTACCCAAGGAGCGCTGATTGCATTGGGTGACGCTGATTTTCCTACCGATTTGGCGTTAGCGTTGGATTATCGTATCAACCATTTATTAATAGATGAGTTTCAGGATACTTCAATCAGTCAGTTTAAATTGATTGAGAAATTAATTGTTGGCTGGGAAGAGGGTGATGGCCATAGCTTGTTCGCCGTGGGAGATCCGATGCAATCCATTTATCGGTTTCGTGAAGCGGAAGTTGGACTCTTTTTACAAGCGCGTAGCGTAGGTATTGGTCGACTCGTTTTACAATCGATTACGCTCAGCGCTAATTTTCGCTCACAGCGAGGCATTATTGATTGGGTCAATACAACTTTTGCACAAATTATGCCAGCTTGCGAAGACATTGCCTTAGGTGCGGTGACATATACGCCCTCGCTGGCTACTCATCCACAACTTGCAGGCGCTGCGGTCAATATTTATCCTTATTTTGGAAAGAATTATGTGGTTGAGTCTCAGCAAGTTATTGAAATTATACTGCAAGCCCGACGGGAGAATCCAACTGACACCATCGCAATTCTAGTTAGAAACCGTAATCATTTGACTCAAATTGTTCAGCAAATTAAGCAGGCTGGCTTAAGTTTTCGTGCCATTGAAATAGAAGTGCTTTATCGTAAACCTGTGGTGCAGGATTTGCTAGTACTTACTCGTGCGCTCATCAATCTGGCAGACCGGCTTGCCTGGTTTGCATTATTACGAGCCCCCTGGTGTGGTCTTTTGCTCAAAGACCTCGCTGCATTAACCAAAACTAAACAGAAAGAAGATGAGTGCGGTGTGTCTAGAAAAGAAATGACCGTGTGGGAAATGCTTTGTGATGAAGGTCATTGGAATGCCCTTTCCATTGATGCAATGCAGCGTATTCGTCGAGTACGGGAAATATTGAAACCATGTATAGAAAACCACCTGCGTCAACCCTTGCGTATAACAATTGAAGCGGTCTGGTATGCATTGGGCGGGCCAAACTGCGTGAATCTAATGACAACAAATAAAGGAAGTACTGCTAATGGGTTGGATGATGCATTAATCTATCTAGATTATTTGGGTAGTCAAGAAGAAGCGAATAATATTCAAGATTGGGTTGGTTTTGAGAAGGGCTTGCAGAAGCTTTATGCATCACTTGATTTGGCAGAAGGTGGAGTGCTGCAAATTATGACGATACACAAAGCTAAAGGACTTGAATTTGATACAGTAATTGTACCTGGACTTGGTCGAGTACCACGCAATAACAATCGACGGTTACTTAAATGGATGGAACAGCCACATAAGGAAGTGCTAGATGACAGAAATGTAGAGATCTCGGATTTATTCCTTGCCCCTATTCAGGAAACGGGAATGGATGTTGATCCAATTTATACATGGATGGAGAAGCTTGATAAAAATAAGGAAGCCTATGAAGCAGACCGTTTGCTGTATGTGGCTGCGACACGTACTAAAAAATTTTTACATTTACTAGGTGATGTTGGGTTAGATTCTGATCTCGATGGAGAAATGCGACTTAAGCAACCTGCTTCCGGCTCGTTGTTACGTAGACTTTGGTACGCTGTTCAGTCAGTTTATGTGGATACTGCAGAAAAATATTTTGTCACTAAGAACTGTCAACTGGAAAGAAGAGACGAAGAATCCATTACCAAAGTCATCAGCAATCAGAATATTTATAGGCTGAAAGCTGATTGGAAATTATCGCATGCTCCAGAATCAGTGATTTGGCAACAACCTGATAAAAATAAAGAAATTCTGGAAGAAATAGAATTTTCATGGGTCAGTGAAATGGCCCGTCATGTGGGTAACGTAGTACATCGATGGCTACAGCAAATTGCAGAAGATGAGATGCGTGAATGGAGTACTGTACGTATACAAAAAATGCAGGATAAATTTAAACAGAATTTATTTGCTAGTGGCATGACTGGAAATGATCAAGAAGTGAAAGAGGCCGTTGAACGCATTATTTCTGCGTTAACAAATGCGCTGAGTGATAAGCGTGGACAATGGATTCTAGGTACTCAACAATTTGCACAAAATGAATTAAAAATTACTGGTACCGTCAATAATCAGTCGATGGATTGGGTTATCGATAGAACTTTCTGTGACTCTGATGGAATTCGATGGATTATAGATTACAAAACAAGTAGCCATGAAGGCTCGGATATGCAGAGTTTTCTCGATCGAGAACGGATTCGTTATTACCATCAGCTCAACCGTTATGCAATACTCATGCAACAAATAGATTCACGGCCCATAAAATTGGGAATTTATTTTCCACTAATTTGTGGTTGGTGCGAGTGGTAAAAGTTGATTTTTTACTTGAAAAAGATTTATTTTTGAATAAAATTAAATTTGCTAGTTAGTAATATGGGTATAAAAAATTTTATAAAATTATTTCAATTTTTTAGTCATTGTGGAGAAAGGGAAAAGTGAATTATTTGTTACAGAATCCATGGTGGTGGGTAGGGGATTTTAT
>JAMXAE010000053.1 GCA_024281695.1 Nitrosomonas sp.
ACTAAGAACGGACAATAAAACTAAAGAGTACGTTGATAAACGGGTGACACAAGGGCATACGAAACTTGAGGCGCTCCTGGAAAAACAAAACTGAAGCAAGGTTAGCCATATTTACCTGGATCGAGTCCTGGTACAACCCCACTCGTAGGCATTCCGGACTGGGATACTTATCACCCAACAATTTTGAGAGAAAACTGAGTGAGAATAATCAAATCGCGATAAACTGCAGTTCGCTTTTACCGGTCGAGACCTTCTCGATTCCATGAAAAACTGTCCGTCAAAATGGGACAACTCCAACTCCAATGATATCTCAGCAAGATAGTCCGAAGGTAATAGACACTCAACTCTATATACAGATATGATGGTATTGCGATTGTGCTACGGCGTGTAGTGGGTGCATCATATGTTAGCTGTGATGTTCGTATTAAAACTAACTCTAGGAGGTTGTGATGAAGATCAGTCAATTGTTTCGTATCAGCGTACTCTTACTTGTAATCCCAGTGCTATCGGGCTGTTGGCTACTCGCAGCGGGAGGAGCTGGGGCATACGGTGGCTATAAAGCAAAAGAAGAGGGGTACACCCTGCAAAATCCAATCAAAAAGGAAAAACAGGATACAAAAGAAAAACCAATCAGTGAACAAAAGAAGGATTAGGTTAGGTTTAGAAAAACCTCTGACTGAGAAGAATGGCAAGTACAGGATTGCAATAATCGCTATCCAATCGACTCCGTCGGAGGGGGTACCGGATTTCTGTCTTTGATAACATGCTGCATTTTCTGATCATCCGAGGTCTGGAAATATTGGATTTTATGATTAACGCGATTGAATCTCAGAACCTAACTGCTTTAAATTTTTAATCATTTGTTTTTTCATCTGCTCTCGACCAATACTATGCTTCAAATTGGCGCCTAAACCTACCACTTGATCGGTAGAAGTCCGGTGCGCATAAAATACGATAGAGCCATCGCGGTAAGGCAGGCAACCGACGATTAATTGACTAGAATTGTAGGAATGTCCGACAAAAAATTGTCTGGCAAGAATTACTGAGAAAGTATCGTTAGTCTGCTGGATGCGGTGGCTCAAAATTGCTGTGGGGCGATCTTCCACTTGCCGATTGAACCAGAAAAACCGCTCCTCAGTAGCACGTGGCAGTTGAGTGGGATATTTCAACCAAGCTTGTTGCAAATTGGGGGAAAGACGTGCCAATAATTTACTGCTTGTGGCCGCTGTGCGTAATTCATCTGCGGGATTGGCATCTGTTCGGGTGCGGTGGTACGGTGCAATTCCCGCTACGCCGCGTTTTTTGTAAGCCTGCCAACGCTGCAATAAAATTTGCTGGTAATGTCGCGACACACCGGTAATTTGATCGGCTTCATTGGCATTCGCTAATTTTTTCTTGAGTGCCGCGAAGCTTTTGATTTCCTGAGCTGATAAATTAAATTGATCGCCTGCCTCAGCAGCGAGTAGATTCTGAACTTCATTATGCTGTTCGGATGTAAAAACAAAATCTTTGAAGGCATTGATAGAGGAGCCTGGTTTAATTTCGCCATACGCCGCGATATCTGAATCAACGAGCCCCAGATCTCCGTGCTTGAAGAAAGCTGCTATTTTTGCAGGCGACGATGAGAGATAGATGACTAATCCGATCGCTAATTCTTTTCGAGTCGCTTCGTCAATGTTAAAAGTGACGATTTTTCCCTGATCCAATTTGGCTATTTGCTCCGGTTTCAGTGCAAGATCAGCAATCACCTCTTCAGAGACTGGCGTCGAAGCAGCAAATACCGTAGCGGACGCTAATAGCAGTTGCACAAAAATGAATTTGAGGAATTTAATTGGAATGAGATATATCTTGTATATTATATTCATAAACTTATTCATTGATAATCTCCTACTTTGTCGTCAGTGCAGTTTGTGATACAGGATGTTGTACTATGTAGTTTCAGAATTGATTGGAAGATTCAACAATATTCGTTCTTGAAATAGGAGGTCTTCTATCGCAAACGTTATCAGGGTACTAAAGCAATGGTGCTACACAAAAATAAAACTACAATCTAAGAAATAGAAATCTCTGAACGCTATTTATCTGGAATTTCCTTAATCCTCAAATCAAAAAATAATTATGACGTGACTTATTAAAATCTTATGTGCTCTAACGAACGGAATGAGTAACTGAGATAACTTAATGTGTTAGACGTAATTAATGTATCCGGTGGAGAAAAGGTATGAGTAGAAAATTTGAGTTGAAATAATCAGCAAAAATTTATGTTTCTTTATCGAATATATTAGTGCCATTTTTTAAATATTTTAAAGAATGTACTAAATTTAGGAGGTAAATAGAATGAAAAGAAATTTACGGATAATGGTTGCCACAGTAGCATTATGGCCTGGCTTAGGTATGGGAGCAGCCAATGCTTTGCTGATATAACTTGTTTTTTCTCCTTCAGGCAATGCAATTTCTGGTAACGATGATGTTATTACCAATGTTTTTACTAATATCTTCTCTTTTAATGTGCCAACAGGGATGGGCGGGCCAGGGGGAGCCAGTGTGATAAGTGGTTTTGACGGAATTAACAACAACGTTGTTTTCGATAGTTTCTCATTAATCAATCTCGATCATCCTGCCGTTATTGTCTCAGGCGCTGGCGATCATTCAAGATTAGCTTACCCAGGGTTAAACCCGAGTGATGACTACGCGCTTGTCGTGCACGGCCATCTTACCAATCTAGGTACTAATGGTTCTTATTCTGGAAATATGAGCGTATCTCCAATTCCTGAACCAGAAACATATGCCATGTTGTTAGTCGGTTTAGGATTCGTCGGTTTTAAATTGATCCGCAGATCTGCAAAAGATTCAGTAGTATCTTTTGCATAAACAAAGAATTCTCTCCAGAAATAGAGAGGAATTCTAGGTTATCTGAGATAGCCATTTTCGGTATTCCATCAGACCTCGCTTTTAAAATGAGGCTTTTTGTATCTGGAGTAACCCTAATTGCTCGAAAATCCACAGGAATTATGTTTGCTGCTTCTAACGGAAGCTTCATATTTGCGACAGTGATCTCAAGTAGTCGCCCTCTACGCCATTACCAAAAAAGTCGGTTATTTTCTTAGAATTATTTTCAATTTTCCCTACAGCACTTATGTGCGCTAGCGAACTGTTTCCCAGTGAAGAAAGGTATTTAATTATTATCGATGGTCTTAGAACCGGTACTTTTCGAAAAGTAGGCTCATCTGTATTTCTTTATAGATCAATGGTCAATTGTTATCACAGCAATAAATACTCATTACAACGATTGTACTCGGAGGGTTAATTCAATGGATAAAAAAATGATGAAGAATTTTTGCCGTATAAAATCGCGTCAAACCATGCGTACGGTGGGTGTAACAGCAATTTACGCCATTTTAATAACTGGTTGTGCAAGTATTCCAGCACCGACTGAACAGATGGCTGTTTCGAGAACTGCAGTAAGTAATGCACTTAGCTTGAACAGCAATGAACTCGCACCGATACAGCTCAAATCTGCGATGGAAAAGATGGATGCGGCCGAGCGTGCTATGACGGAGAAAAATCATGAGCTTGCACGGCAACTGGCGGAACAAGCGGAGCTTGATGCCAAGTTGGCTGGAACGATGTCTCGCTCAGCCAAGGCACAGAAAGCAGTAGATGCTTTGCAGGAAGATAGCCGCGTGCTGCGTCAAGAAATAGATCGTCAAGCCCAATAATCTTTAGTGGAGTTCATCATGCAAAAAAAATGGTATTTTTCTATGGTTCTGGTGACTGTCGGAATAGTTTCCGGTTGCGGTTCGGTACCACAAAATTCGTCGCTGATCGAAGCGCATCGCAACTACAACAATGCACAAACAAGCCCTCAAGTCACCAATATGGCAGCGCTTGAATTAAAAGAAGCGGGTAATTTTCTGGAAAAAGCAGACACTGCCTTAAATAAAAGAGAAAACGATACCACAGTCAATCATCTGGCCTATATGGCTAATCAACAAGTGGCGATTGCGCAAGAAATTGCCAAAGCAAAAACGGCTGAATTAGCGGTCTCTAATGCTGGTGGAAAGCGCGATCAAATCCTCCTTGAAGCGAGAACGGCAGAAGCAAATGAAGCCAAACGACAAGTGGCATTTGATCAAGCACTGATTGCTCAACAACAAAAGGAACTGGAGGAACTCAACGCCAAGAAAACGGAACGGGGGATGGTGATTACCCTAGATGATGTATTGTTTCGTACTAATATGGCGCAACTGGAACCAGGCGGGATGCGCACGGTACAAAAGGTAGCCGATTTTCTCAGACAATATTCCCAGCGCAGAGTGTTGATTGAAGGTCATACCGACAGCACAGGTTCTCACAGTTATAACGAAGAGCTCTCTGACCGACGTGCCAACTCAGTACGGATGGCCTTGATAGATGGGGGAATCAGCAGTAATCGTATTGATTCCAGAGGTTATGGTGAAGATTTTCCGGTCGCGAGTAACGATAATGTAACTGGGCGTCAATTGAATCGGCGCGTGGAAATCATCTTCTCCGATGACAATGGCAACATCGGCTCGCGCTAAACTAAATAGAAATATCCATAGTTCTGATTTTATTACACCACTTGATCTCATATTACTAGCGTTTAACAACAGGCTTATTGCGCGGTGAAGATTTTTTAATGTTATTAAGTGCGCAACCGAACCGATTGTATTGAGTTTCGTATGTATTGTTGTTAATGAGGTGTAGAAAGTGGTTTACACGCTCTATCTTAGGGATCTATTGATCACGAATAGGATTGAAAGATATTTCACCCATATTATTTTTTATAGGAGTTTTATATGAATTACGAAGATCGCGATACTCATGGTATTTACAAAGGTGGCAACAAAGTGTCTGGAGTTCGTCTGATGGGCGCCGAAACGCTTATTGGAAATGATGTCTGCAACCAAAATGGCGATGATCTGGGCGATATCAAAGAAATCATGCTGGATACGGCAACTGGCAAAGTGTGTTATGCGGTCCTGTCTTTTGGCGGTGTCCTGGGAATAGGAAGCAAACTGTTTGCGGTGCCCTGGAATGCACTAAAGCTAGACACGGAAGAAAAACATTTTGTGCTCAACGTAGATAAGGATCGTCTTGAAAATGCACCAGGATTCGATAAGGACAACTGGCCGGATATGGCAGATAAATCCTGGGAGAATGAAATACATTCTTATTATGGAACCACGAAGCAATAAGTCTCAAGACAAAACATGGGGCGACGCAATTGCTGTGAATTGGCCGTTCCCATGTTATAGCAGAATTTAATTCGTGGCATTACCCCAAAATATATCAGGAGAAATCATGAAAACTTTTAATATCACTTCATTTGTACTTGCAATAGGTATTACCTTTGGTGGCGCCAATGCAGTAGCCGAAGAAATGTCAAAAGATGAATATAAAGCTTATAAAGATAAAATTGATGCAACTTATAAGGTATCTAAAGAAAAGTGCGAGTCATTTTCAGGCAATGCTGAAGACGTTTGTATTGAAGAAGCAAAAGCACGCTATAACGCAGACAAAGCCGGCCTTGAAGCTAAGTATAAACCCAACGATAAGACTCAATATGAAGCTCGTATCGCAAAGGTCGATGGGGATTATTCAGTAGCGATTGAGAAATGTGATGATTTTAATGGTAACGCTAAAGATGTTTGTATCGAAGAGGCGAAAGCTGCCAAGATTCAGGCAACAAACGATGCCAAGGCTCAGATGAAACACTAGAGATCGTTTTTCTTTCATTGGTGAATTCGCAATGAAAGATTGATTAATCGTTAACTTAGCAAATATTATCGACCCCCAAGCCTGTACATAACGTACGGTTCAAATTAAAACCAAGAGGTATTACTATGAAAAATGTCGACACAGTTGTAGAAACCGTCACTGATTTTACCAATGGAACTGTTGATAAGGCTAGCAAAGCAACCAATGAAGCCGTTGGCAAGGCTAGCAAAGCCACCCGTGAGATTGCAGATAAGATGGGTGAAAAAGGAGAACAATTGAGAACCGCTGAGCAGCGATTGTTAAAAGAAACCACCGAATATGTGCGCGATAATCCCATAACATCGGTAGGCATCGCTCTAGGAGTAGGTTTTCTATTAAGTAAATGGTTTAACAACCGCTAAACCAGAAAATTTCTCGAACGGATGTGTTTTGTATATTTTGTATAACATATGGTTTAAATAAACGATAAGAGGAAGTTCACATGGAAACTGTTAATAAAGCATCCCATTTAGCGCATGAAGCGGTGGATAAAGCTACTCAGGCAACCTATCAAGTTGCAAATAAAATTGTTGATAAAGGGGATGAGTTGAATGATTTAGCACATGATGCGATCGATAAAGCTACTCAGGCAACCAATCAGGTTGCAGACAAGATTGATGAAAAAGGAAACCGACTGAAACATGCTGAAGAGCGATTGGCGAAGGAATGCTCCATTTATATTCGCGATAACCCACTGACGTCGGTAGGTATCGCGATGGGGGTAGGTTTTATACTGAGTAGATTGCTCAGCAGTCGTTAAATATTATGGATGAGAATCCAATAAAAAGTGAGATACCGGGGCAAACCGACGGGAATAGCCATTCTGAAAATAATGCCAGTGTGACAGATGATGTGCAGTCGTTATGGCACGAATTGCGTGAATTAAACTACATGCACTTTCGACTCGCAGCACTTGAAGCACAGCAGGCGGGTACTAGTTTTGTGGTCATGATCGTGGCAGGCATAATGACTGCTATTGTGCTGACTGTCGCGTGGCTAGGACTCTTGGCGATTGTCATATTGGTGTTGAGCGAATATGGGATTCTGACGGATTACATGCTATTAATACTGTTGACCGTTGTTCTAAATTTATTGCTAACACTGGTTCTATGGGGCGTGATCCGTAGCAAAAGCTATAATTTGCGATTCCCGACAACCCTTCGCAGTCTTCGTTCCATGTCGCTTGCCTCTAGACACAGGGAGGAATCGTGATGTTAGACACTATTTTAACCGGAAGTGAGCGCAATTCTTTGACAGATCAAATTAAGGATGCGGAGTTGCAAGTGTTGGAACGTCAACGCATGGTTATTGTTCGTGTGGATACCCTCATTCATAAAATACAGCAGCAATTAACTGCTCCAGCAAGTTTGCTATTAGCAGGGGGTATTGGGTTTGTCCTCGGTGAACTCACTAAAAGTAAATCTTTCGGACCTCATCGTGCTGACGAAGAACCTGGAGTTGCGGCAACTACAGACATTACTAAAATCTTAATGAATGCGCTGAATCAATTGGCCACGATCAATGCGTTATATACGACATTTCGTGCTTCAATGAAGCAAACGGAAACTTGAGCAAACGGTTGCTACTTACTCTAATTTTTTGCTGTGATCCAGTGTAGTCATTTTTTGAGTTTTTAATTAATACGAACGCAATACAATGACCATAGCCGATATTTTCGGTCATCGCATGGGTCTGTATCAGGCTGGAATCGGGTTGCATCGTTATTGGAGAAAAGCGCTATGAATGAGATCCTGGATGTCATTATTATCGGAGCCGGTAGTGCAGGACTTGCTGCGCTGCGAGAAGTAAGAAAACGCACTCAGAACTTCGTGATCGTTAATGACGGCCCTTGGGGAACTATCTGTGCCCGAGTGGGTTGTATGCCGTCTAAGGCATTAATCGAAGCGGCCAATGCTTACCAGCGTCGATGCACTTTTGCCGAATTTGGTATTCAAGGTGCGGATTTTATGACAATTGATATTCCTGCAGTACTACGACGTGTGCGCCGATTACGCGATGATTTTGTCGCCAGTACAGTCAAAACTACCGAGGACTTGGGTAAGCGCGCCATTTCCGGGCGTGCACGCTTGCTTGCCCCAAACAGAGTGAGAGTCAATGATCAGGAATTGTGTGCACAAAACATTATCATTGCTACCGGCTCGAGTCCGATTGTGCCCAATCCCTGGATTACACTGGGAAAACGAATCTTTACTACGGATAATTTATTTGAACAGGAAACATTGCCTGCTCGGATGGCCGTACTAGGAATGGGACCTATCGGTGTTGAAATGGCGCAAGCGCTTTCCCGGCTAGGAATTGAGATCGTAGGATTTGGTAGTAACAAAATGATTGCTGGATTAACCGATCCCCAAGTCAATTCGGCTGCGATAGCCCTGCTAGGGCGAGAATTTTCTCTTAACCTGGGAGAAAAAGCTGAACTGACCGCTGTCAGTGAAGGATTAAAGGTACAGGCAGGAAGTAAGGAAGCAGTGATTGACAGCGTGCTTGCTGCACTGGGGCGACGCTCCAACATTGATAATCTCGGACTTGAGACATTACCTGTTCCTCTCGATAAGCACGGCATGCCTCCTATTAATCCCAGTACCTTGCAAGTAGCCGATCTGCGCGTATTTATGGTGGGCGATGTTAATGACCAAGCACCTTTATTGCATGAAGCTGCTGATGAAGGACATATTGCAGGAATTAATGCTACTCGTTCCGAGCCTGTTTGTTTTGCACGCCGAACACCGCTTGCGATTGTTTTTTCTGATCCGAATGTTGCAGTCGTAGGGAGTCGTTATCAGGAACTCGATAGCACAAAGACGTTGATCGGGGAAGTGACGTTTGATAAACAGGGACGCGCACGCCTAGGTCAATATAATCAGGGTATTTTGCGTCTCTATGCAGAAGCTGAAAGTGGTCGGTTATTGGGAGCGGAAATGTGTGCGCCTGCGGGAGAACATATCGCTCATCTGCTAGCTCTGTCTATCGACCGTTCGCTTACAGTGGGAGAATTACTGCGCATGCCATTCTACCACCCAGTTTTGGAAGAAGGCTTACGCACGGCGTTGCGCTCATTAGCGGCACAGCTTCCTGCTGGTAGTGGATCCGATTTGGCTACGTGTGGCGCATTTAATTCGGAAGCACTGGATTAAATCCGGTTTCCGGTTACACCCATATTTCTGAGAAGACTAGAATCCTTAAACGTATGCGATTAGCAAGAAAATAAATTCCTATCTATCGCCGCTAACTGACCACAATCATCCGTACATGTTGTATGACTGAAATCCTTTTTTGATTGAATTTCTGAAGTCTTCTCTCTTGTTTATCGATCAAATAGTTTACAAATTTGCGATCAGCTTACGATTGTCGCCGAACACGATGTTACTCACTAACAAATATCTAAAATTGGGAAATGGATAACGTGTATCTATACTATTCTCAATAGTAATCCCTTGGTTTACCGAAATATATCTACTGAATGCAAATGCGTATTTGATTTTGTAAATGAATGAAAACTGTGTGGAGGAAAGGCTAATGCATATAAAGAAAATCTGGTTTGTAAAGTTTGCTAAGCTTATCGCTGTTTTTTGCCTCATGCTTTTTGTGAGTTGCAGATCAATACCCACTATGGTGCCAGATATGGCGCTACGGCAATCACATTCTATTCAAATCGATGATGCCCATGGTCCCGTCACTGCCAAGCAAAGTAAAGCGATTCTCGACAGACTTAAAAAGAATAGTGCAGATACCCCTATCTTGGATAGGCACTTGGCACTGGAAGCAGAGATCGCCGGCAGTCCATTGGTTATGGGTAACAAAGTGAAACTACTGATAGATGGTCCGAGAACTTATGGCGCTATGTACTCCGCCATAGAAAATGCTAAAGACCATATCAATATGGAAACATTTGATATTGAGGATGATGAGATTGGGCGTTACTTTTCTGAGTTACTAATTAGAAAGCAAAAGAGTGGGGTGCAGGTAAACCTCATTTATGATAGCTTTGGGTCAATTTATACACCTATAGACTTCTTTAAACCATTGAAAGAAAGTGGTATAAATGTCTTGGAATTCAATCCAATTAATCCGCTTACGCTGCAAAAATACTGGCAAGTTACCGCGCGGGATCATCGGAAGCTGTTAATAGTCGATGGACAAGTTGCTTTTGTAGGCGGTATCAATATCAGTAGCGTATATTCTAGAGGATCATTCAGTAGATCTAAGCCCTCCGAAGATAACCCGCCATGGCGAGATACTCATTTGCGTATAGTGGGCCCAGTTGTCAGTGATTTTCAGAAGCTATTTATGGCTACCTGGCATGAACAAAAAGGTGAGCCATTGGCTGCTAGAAATTATTTCCCTGAGCTTGCTAGTAATGGAAATGAAGTTGTGCGCGCTATCGGTAGCTCGCCAGAGGATCCTTATAACCCGATCTATGTGACTTTACTTTCTGTAATTAATAGTGCGGAAAACCAAATCTTTCTGACTAATGCCTATTTTGTCCCCGATCCAAAATTGCTTACTGCTCTTAAGGAAGCGGCTCAGCGTGGAGTGGATGTAAGATTGCTACTGCCCGAAAGAACAGATTCAACCATGGTCTATTATGCGTCACGTTCCTATTACGAAGAGCTATTGAGTGCTAACGTAAAAATATATGAACGGCAAGATGCATTGCTGCACGCCAAAACCGCACTCATAGATGGTGTGTGGTCAACTGTAGGTTCAACCAATCTCGACTGGCGCAGTTTCCTGAATAACCAAGAGATTAATGCAATAATATTGGGAACGGATTTTGGTGCGCAAATGCAAACGCTGTTCGATAAAGATCTGGAATCCTCCAAGTTGGTTATACTCGAAGAATGGAGAAAACGCTCTATCGGTACTCGCATCAAAGAAAGAGCGGCTCGTTTGTGGGCAAGTTGGTTATGAATTGTTCAAACGGATTAGTTTAAAAATAATATTGCAATGAAATTGTATTCATAAATGAGAATAAGGCTACACGCCTTAATCAGATAAAATCATTAATAGAACTCAGTGGCATAGCTGATGGATTCCATTACTTCTTTTCTTAAAGGCGAGTGGGGTGTGATTATGGTCATACGCCTGTCAACCCGCCGTAAGAAGCGCTGCAAAACTGACAATAAATGCGCCTAAAAGTACGATATGAACAACCACAACAAATGCATGTTAATGCTCTTTCGGCTTGCAGCGGAGAATTTTACCAAGGCCATTCTTTGTTTTTACCAAGTTCATCAATCACTAGACTCGCGGTGCCCTTAGGCAAAACCTGCAGAGTTTTTAGAAACTCAATAATTGAATTCTGTTTTGCAACGCTGAGAGCTGCCCACTTGATATAGGAATTATTTGCCTCGCCACGATGTGCTTCAATAGCCTGGCGCATAGTGGTATATTGCCCATGATGAAAATAAGGTGGCTCATTAGCTATACCCCAAAGTTTGCGTGTCATGAAACGTGCGTTGCCTGCAAAAAACTCAGTAGATCCTTCAGGAGCATTTTGATCAATGGGTTCCCGGTTTGGATCGTCCGGGCCGCTGGTAATATCGTGTAGTTTCAGGTCGGTAAAAGCGGGTACCCAAACGACTTCTTTTTCAACTTTCAATCTTGGCTGATCAAGTTTCTCTTCAGTCAAGTCAAGTTTATACTCCTGAGCATTGCCTAGTTGTAAGTTACCCTTTGGATTAAAAGGATTCGGTTCGGTGTAAATCCAACCCTTTTTATCCAAGGGTAGCTTAGGCACATGGCAACCTGAGCATCCAATATTTTGGAAAACCTGCTCACCTTCACGAATGGCCGCTTCAATTTTAGGATCATTAGGAATCACACGACCAGGCACTGCAAGTTGTGCTTGAAATAAAGTCACGGCAGTGATATCGGCACGCGTAATTTCATTATCGAAATCATCTCCATCCGCATCTTTGTTGTTACCAAATCGTTCTGTCGATTGAATACCATGATGCTGATTAAACGCATTATTAGTAAACTGACGTAAAGATACTACTCCACCCGCCTGATGGAAGGGTTTAATAATGAGACTAGGTGGATTATCGGCGCCATGACTAACCAGACTTGATGCCAGCAATCCGTTGACACTACTGGTATTCCAACTACCGTCATCATTTCTGGCTAAGGTTCCAAATGAAACATTTTTACTCATCAATTCCACATTCATTCCGGGAGAGAGTGAATCCCGGATCTTTTGCAAATCCGTTGTCATTTGACGACTCAGCATCTCGATATATCCAGAACCGAATAGACCCAGCGTATTGCGCGAATTAGCAATAGTCTGTAGTTCTACAAACTTGCCTTTTTCATCTAGTGCACCACGTGTTGGAGTTGTGTCATTATGGTCAAAGGTTGCGAAGTCAAAACGTTGCCCAGTAATAAAAGCATTGGTGACTATTTCTCCACCACCGCCTATACGAGGCTTGTTATGGCAACCTGCACAGGAATTCGTATCAGGTGCTGAGATACGATTAAAATTACGCGGAAAAACTAATGGCGATGATGAATCTGTCAAAGGAGAGTCAGTTCCTTTGGTCAATGGGCGTCCACCTCCTTCTTGAATAGTCCAGTTCGCGCGGAATAATAGCCTCCCGTGACCAATAAGCTTTCGAGTTTTCATGGTGAATTCATCGCCGTCCTGCAAATGATTATGCACAGAGATTTCCTTGCCAATCTCAGTGGCAAATACATGAGACTCTACAGCTGCAAATGAACTGATAGCAAAGATTAAAATGACTGCTAATCGATATTGATTATTCATGATTTTTCCTTTAACAAAAATATGTTAGGTGCGAATTATTTAATAACTGCTATAAACCATAGTTCTGTATTAATTGTTGGCGTCGCGTGAGAATTGGTAAGGTGTTATGGTGGTTTGGCAGTATTCCACAATGATCGGTAAGTTGATCAATCGGGAATCGTCAGAAACTTAAAACATGGATTCCATCGCTTATTTTTAGCATTACACACTAAGCTGATATACTCAGTTCGGTAACGTACGTAGAGTAAGGATTTACTTTGAATATATAGGCTACTTAGATAATCCGAACTGGGCAGAATCATCAGACGGTTGGGAAAAAGAGCTTCTGGATCTTTGCATAGCTGATTGCGTTAATCATTCCTTTTGCGCTTGCCGACGTATTAAGCAAGAATGGCTATCTACTTGGGTCGTGGGCGTGTCAATTTCGGTTGTATGGCATGGAGTTGTCCAGCACGTAGCTCGACCACGGCTTTTGCCACCGCAAGTGCAACATTGCGTGCTTCTTGTTGCACTGAGATATCCTTATCTAGGGCATCGTGACTGGTCGCATAGGGTTCGAAATACCCGATGTAGCGATCTAATCGTGACTGAGCTCCAGCATCGATAAAACCCATCCAATCGAGCCAGTCGGATAAAGAGCGGCGCGAACCTTCAATGCCAGCCACATCACCGTGAATAATCAAGCCATAGGCACGCCCGGCCAGGTGCTGTGGATAGTCCCATCCGGCCATCTCGAGCACTTTTGCTTTACCTGCATTCTTACCAGACGTCGAAGTAGGGTCAGGGTTACCACCGTCAGCACAGACCATGCGATCTATCATTAGTTTCAAAGGACCTGGGCTTTGGTACCAGTATACTGGAGTTACGATGATAACTGCATGAGCGGCCGTCCAGCGCTCATAGATTTCGGCCATCCAATCATTATTTTGATTAAGAGAGTGATTAGGATAACAACTACAGGGCCAGTGACACAAAGGCATTGCCGTGGACACACAACCCTTGCAAGGGTAAATATTGCGACCGTATTCCGAGGTAATTAGACTCAAATCAAGTAAATCAACCTGAATATCGTTCTGCTCTAGTGTTTCTCGAACAATCTTCGCAAGCCGGAAGGATTTGGACATCTCACCTGGACAGGTTCCATCGTTGCGTGCCGAGCCACAGATCAACAATACCATTGACGGGGTCGAAGGTTCACTCCAAAGCCGTTGGGCTTCTTCTATACGCTGCTTTGTGGTCATCCATTCAACCGATAATTTGTAATCTGGATCGATGTATCCCGGACCCGCCTGCTGTGTGAAGGCTGCCTTGCGGCCATCAATGTAAGCTTGCCAAGCAATTTCTTCCAACCGTGCGATCGATTCATCCTCACTGCGGAATGATGGATCAATGAATGTGGCGCGAAATCGAACACTAAATTCAGCGCGATCTAGGCGACCTGACGTCTGGCCTTTACGAATCTGGGTCAGTGTTGATTCTATTGCCAGACTATTGGGATTGGTGTTGTTGTCATGATGATTTTCCATAAGTTATTCCTTTATGAATGAACAGTGACGACGGATAAGGTATCAAGTGCTATCCACTAGATCCAATGATTAATTGAAACAAGGATAATGGACTGGGGGGTTATCGTCTGTGCGGTGACTAACCGTTGACTAATAATAAGGCAACTCAAAGCTGGGCTTCTGTCGTTGATATGCTACCCATAAACCATTCGGTTCATGGGTAGGTGCTATAAATTACGATTAACGATTCATTTCGGAAGGCGTGTTTGAATTTACTGCAGAAGGGATGTTCGGGTTCGATCCAGAAGGGATATTAGAATTCACTCCAGTCGGGTCGTTTGGATTCACCATAGCTGGGTTATTTTGGCTCACTCCAGCTGGATTGCTTGGGGCAGGATTGGACTGTGATTTCTGGACGGCGTCTTTATCATTAGTGCTATTTAGTATTTGTGTCGGTTCGGCAAATGCGGATGCGTTCGCTAATATTAAAGCCGTACTGATAATAAATCCGATCACTAGGTTTTTTTCGTGAGTCATCGTGATGTTCCTTTTAATTGAATAAGAATCGCTATAATCCTCACAAACTCCATCTCAGTCGGTACGCTACCGCACGCCGCTCAGAATTTGCGCAACCATCGGGATCTATGAGTGGATTCTTGAATGACGGCAACAACTAAATACACTATTCATTCAAGCCTAATGGCAATCTGATTAAACTTGTCAACAGATCTTTTATGTCTAAAAAGAATTAATCCTTGCTTGTTTAGATATTTGTGACATGTCTTCCAAACTTGATCTATCTCATTGCACCTTATTGTAAATTTCTCAAAATTTCTGTTCCTACGCTAATATCCGTAGTTTCACAGGTATGAGTTTGACCTACGCTTCCGATAACCGGTACTTTTATTTTATTACCACATTCTCGGAAAGGAATGTCAATCGTAGTTGATTTCTGTTGAAGCGGGAGATCTCCGGTTAGCGCTATCAGGTTCTGAGAAGTATCGGTTACGATTCCATCCCCTGCTTGGGAATCAACTAAGCTGGTCAAAGTAGATTGTCCCGTTCCAATTATTGATACATAGGATACATCGGATGGAAGGGGGTGCGCAGCCAAGTCATTAAGTACATTCAAGGCCGAACTGTGCGGTTGTAAATCTTTCATTGCAATACTGTTCGAGTCGATATGCGAAGGTAAGAGATCGCAAATGCCGACTTTATCGAAAATGTCGAAAATATCGAAGTTAACGTGGCATGCTTCGGCCCAAAAACTTCCTTGATGTGGGGTTCCAATGGTAATGAGTTTCGCAACATCTTCTCGATATGGAATTGTCGTTGCCGAATCGATCGCTCGTGCTAATCCTTGTAAGTATTCTCTTGCAGCCAGACCTCCGGTGCTATGGCCAATCAGCAGGACTTTTGTTGCTCCTGGATTTTCGTTTAAAACCGCTTGAATAATTACTGCTAGCTCGCCTCCTTGAACATCGAGAGATAATCCCTGGTTATCAGAGAAGTTTAATGTGTAGAAGTCTCCAGTAGTGCCTGTGCATTTAATAATCTGATTGGCGTCTGCTGGGCAATTAAAATTAACCGTTTTTGTGTTCTGATCGTAAGTAGGCATTCCGCCAAATGTCCAGCCAGCATTGTTTATGAGATAGTCTCTATAGGATATCCAAGTGTCTGCGGAAGAAGCGATACCATGAATAAAGATAACCGGGTACGGCCTCGCTCCACACCCTGATTCTTTTAGTAAAACGGATAAATCACCCATATCCTGCGGTGAAACATTGTTTGGCCCCAGGTAATACACATGATTATCGGCGGAGGATACGCCCACATAAGCATTGGTGTCGGGATAATAACGATAGGTGTAAGGCGAAGAATATTGAAAGCCTGACACCAATGGTGAAAACAGATTGGGGTAAAATGTTTGTGCCCAGTTCATCATGCACGCTATATCAGGCGACGTCGTGGTATCTGCTTTCACGCCGGACTCATTGGCGGTTGTTGTACTGCAAAACGTTAGGAAAATTATCAATCCGAGTGTATGCGTTAGCAAAGAGTTACTTCTGCGTTGTTGGTTATCCATAATAGTATTTTCCCAAAGTAAAGAAACAAGACGGTCAATGATGAAAGAATTATCAACACTCAATGGCCAGACTTTGAGACGAAAGACTGTATCGCATCAAAACCTTCGAAGTTAATATAATGATGAAGCTAACCGAAGTCGGTACGGAATCGCACATAGCAGGCTGCTGGAAAGGTTGTAATTCTGCACTACTCAGCATCAAGGAATGATTTTCTTGCATTAATTTCCTTTGAACACAATGTGTTGGAGGAATATGCCACGCTACTTCGTCAATAGGTATGAAGACCATGCGGCGCATGTGATTGAAAAAGGCGGCAACGAATCGGTCGAAATCATTATTCGCGCTTAAGAGAATATCCAATGGATTTATTTATATGCTAACTCATTTATCTAAATTCTGGTTAGCTGCGTTTTATGTAGGAATAGCTGCAGGGGTATTTTCAACCATTGCGCATTGACGTGGTTTACGTGTACCCCGTCAGCGCAAATTGGACAAACTAGGGTGATTGCCTAAGAGAGTGTTTTGGTTCATCGTTACATAAAGAA
>JAMXAE010000054.1 GCA_024281695.1 Nitrosomonas sp.
GGAATTTCACGGGCTATGAATGGATTGGAAGTATCGACAGTAGGTACACGCTGGAAATTGATATGCGTGCGTGAAAATTGCGGTGTAATGTAATGTACATAATCATGCATACGGCGCAAAATGGTGTGCGTTACTGCTTCTGCAGAATAACCACGCGCATTGGTATCACGATATATTTTCTGAATCCATTCCAGATTAACAATCGGCACAACACCGACCAGCAAATCCACATATTTAGCCACATCAGCCTTATCACTCTTTGCGCCGCCATGCAACCCTTCATAAAATAACAAATCAGAACCCGCTGGAATAGGCGACCAGGGGGTAAATGTACCTGCCTTCTGCTTCCAGGGTTCGGCTTCTTCATCATTATGCAGGTATAAACGCGTTTGGCCGCTACCACTTTCGCCATATTCCTTGAACAAAGCCTCCAGTTTCTCAAACTCATTGGCTTCTGGCCCAAAATGGCTAATTGCACGCCCACCATCTTTCTCAGATTCTGCCACAGCCTGTTTCATCGATTCACGATCATAACGGTGGAAGCTATCCCCTTCTACAATAGCCGCCTTCAGATGTTCACGGCGAAAAATATGTTCAAAGCTGCTTTTTACCGTTGAGGTGCCGGCACCAGATGATCCGGTAACAGCAATAACCGGGTGTTTTTGCGACATTCTAATTTTCTCCTAAAAAATATAACGATTAAGTTTACTGACTCGATTAAAACCATCGACAGCAATTCTGTAATAATATGATACCTGCTTTCGATTTATATTTGGTAAGGGCCACCAATATGTATTTAGCTTTCATTTAGATTTAAAACAATCCCTTTATTGAAACTTATGGGAACCTATTAAATTTAAATCATGTCAGATTGATTGCTTAAATAGCATAGGTATTGTATACCAAGACCACAGACAAATTGTCTTTGACGTTTATCTGAACGCATAGAAAAGCAAAAGATTTATATCTTACTTTATCTAATTCAAGTTGAATTCGTATGAAAAATTGGGAATGGCGATTGTCCAAGATTTCACTTCTAGCATTCATGCTAAATAATCTAGTATCGGCGAGTGGAGGAGACAGTGTCGGGGATTTTGATGGGAGTGACCATCATGACATTGGTGATCACCATCACCCCGATCATCACCATAACAATCTCATTCTCGGTCTCGGCGGTTACTACGATCCTTGGCTATGGGGTGGTTACTATAATCCGGGATTTTGGGGAGGAAATTACTATAATCTAGGTTTTTTTGGCCCTGCCTCCTATGGTTATCGTTCTTTCGGCTACACAGATCCATTTCTCAGACCTTATTACGCTTACCCCCCCGCTGTAGCCGCTCCCTCACGACCGCCTGTCTATATCCAACAGCAAGAATCTAAAAACATTCAAACAAAAAACAATTATTGGTACTATTGTAGAGATCCGAAAGGATATTATCCGCATATTAAAAAATGTCCAGGAGGCTGGTTACAGGTTGCTCCTCAGCCATCTGCACAATAATGAAGCGAGAACAGTATGATAACTATTAGAAGATTATTTTTACTATCAATAATTGGCACATTGTCAGCATGCGTCAGTTTACCGACAGGCCCTAGCGTCATGACATTACCCGGTTCGGGCAAGAGCTTTGAACAGTTTCGTTATGATGAATACGAATGTCGGCAATATGCCTACGAACAAGTGGGTGGTATCACACCGCGGCAAGCATCGCAAGCAAGTGGCATCGAAAGCGCCGCAATTGGCGCTGGATTGGGTGCTGCTGCTGGTGCAGCGATCGCAGGGGGAGGTGGCGCAGCAATCGGAGCGGGCACTGGTCTTTTGGCAGGTGGATTAGTAGGATCGGGAACTGCCAGCAGTTCCGCATATGTTAACCAACAACGCTACGATATCAGCTATATTCAGTGCATGTACGCGAAAGGACATCGCGTACCTATATCCGGAAGAATCACCAATGATCCGCCGGCAAATGGTAGTAACAGCAGTCGAGTAACTTCCACTCCCCCACCTCGCTTCACCCCACCCCCGCCACCACCGGGTAATCCACCGCCGCCACCTCCGCGCTAATTTGCCAGTGACTTGCTATCGATCCCTATCGATCCTGATAACAAGTCACTGAATATTATCTCCATACTCAAGTTCAAGGAATAATAGTCATAGACAGTCTATTGATTACTTGAGATTACTGTATAAGGTCCGACTTATCAAACAGGCAATAACTAAGTATCATATTAAGCTAAAATACTCGTTTGAATAGATCGGTGATTCATTAATAATTATCGATATCAGCGTAACCGCTGAAATTTAAATTTTCTACAAACTGCAACTAGATCGTAAGATAAGACATTAGGAGTAAAATTTTGAATCCGATTGTACCCATTATCATGGCACTTGGCGCCATTCTGTTTCTTGCAGGAATCATTGTCTATACTCGGCTTGGCGTGCTGCGAATCAACCATATTAAGCTACGGGGAAAAGAATATAAACTTTGGCAATTCGTAGTTGTAACCGTAGGCTCGGGTGTAGCCCTGATTATGTCATCGGTTTTAATTCAAAAACATGTTCCTTACCAGCCTGAAACAGATTCTCAATCTTCTCAGCCCATGATATCCGGTAACCTAAAATATGAACTGGAATCCATTTTATCCAACATGAATATTAATAAAGAAGCCATGATGACTTCCATCAATCGATTTCAGGTGGAATATCAGGAAGCATCACAACGAGGAGATAAAAACACCATGGATCTACTCATTCTTGAAATGGCTTATAGGGTTAGAACCGAACTTCAGAATCAGGGCTATTCAGAAAACCAGATTGAACGCGAAGTAGAGAGAATTGTGAATGTACTCAAACAGCAACCTAAAAAATGAGTAGCAATCAGTAAAAATACCCAGCTACTGTATCCATTCAGTTACTTTATTAATATCACATTAAAGGACTTACTATGAAGAAATTAATTCAAACATTGTTGATAATATCCATTATGTTTCTGGCAGCACCTAATTTAGTATTGGCAGATCAATATCCCGACAAAGTCGTTGAGAAACTGGGAAATGGTCTTGCTAACGCTGTAACCGGTGTCGTTGAAATACCTAAAACGATAACCATTGTGGGTAATAGAGATGGTGTCATTCATGGTATGACCATCGGATTCCTTACTGGCATTGCCAATGCTGTTGGGCGTTCATTGAGTGGTGCTTTTGATATTGCAACATTTCTTATCCCTACGACTTCTTTTGTCAAGCCAGCTTATATTTGGGATGATTTCAGCAGAGAAACCACTTTTGTTGAAGCACGCATGCGCTAATAATAGCTTCTATTTATCCCTGCGCTAAAGCAGGGATAAAAATATTCAGGCCATCACATAAAATTACGCGTATGCAATGCAGAAAGTGCAATCGCCTTTTGCTGATCAAAACCAATTTTACACAAACGCCTTACCCGCCCTTGATTCATATCAGCAATCAGTATTTGCATCTTCTCCCATCCGGCACGTAACGCTTCCGGTCGCCACGATCCGGCAGCAAATAATATCAGAGAGTCAAATACCTCTTCATTAAGACCAGCAGTATTGGCAAGCACATCGTGACGATGTTCGATCGCCTCTGCCAAGCGCTCCAGTAACACCGGATCTTCTTTTACATGACACGCGAGATGAGCCACCCCAACTGCGACATGGCGCGCTTCATCCTGTGCAACCAGCCGTGCTATCTCACTTGTCACCGGATCTGGCGCATATTGGTGCAGAAAACTCAGTAACGATAAAAAACTGCCTTCTCCGAGCACTGATAACAACATCGCGGATAAGGCAAAATCGGGCTCATCAATCAGTGTCTTGAGCGATGCCTGGCCGCCTACAGTTGATAAGCCTAGTTTCGTTCTTCGCAATAATGCACGCCGTGTAAATACTTCAATATGGCGTGCTTCATCAGCAGCCTGAATGGCCAGCAACTGCATCACTTCACGAAAATGAGGATGTATTTGCGATGCAAATCTGGCTGGAATTAACAGTGCAACCGTTTCATTCTCAATCAGATAAGTCATCACCTGCACAATAGCATCTTCAACTTCGTCTAGCAGGTCAAATGGCTCATCCCACGGAATTGCCGTGGCAGGGTTCCATTGTGCGGCAGCAGCCTGAGCATATAATCGTGCAGCTTCCTTTGCCCAAACTTCAGCACGTACATCCAGTGGAAAATCGAAAGCAGGCACGCCTGCTTCAACTGTCGCACTGCGACCTGCCACCCCCCAGCTAGCAGACGCATGTTTCTCCGGAACAACAGCATTCCCAGTAGATTCAGCACCTAGCCAACGCCCAACCTCAGGGCTGCCACGGTATATCACCGCCACCGGGCCGCCCGTGTTATGTGCGATTTCGATATCATGACCTTGTGCACGACACCAGCCACGAAGATGAATAGCAAGTTCCGGTGCACTACCATACACAGCAACCGGCGTATTTACCGGTACTGCCTGCAATGCACGTTTCACCAACAGATGACCTCCCTGATCCAATCCCAGATCAGCAAGTTCAATTCTACCTAGGCAGGGCTCGATCATGGGTAGGACTTGCTTACGCTAGCAACAAAGGCATCAATCGTTTTGAATCGATCAATCGCTCTCGCCAGGAGTGCGTATTTCTCAGTGCGACCGGGCTTCCACATCTTCAATCCTTCAAGATCCAATAAAGGCCTTACTTGTGGATCGTCATACGACATCGACAACAGCAATTTGCGGAAATGTTCAACAGTACTCTCGGACACGCCACCATCCAGCACAGTGAAATTACAGTGATCGTACTCAGCAGTCTGCGCAAGAAGACGGGTGCTATTTGTTGGAAACGTGCCCTCACGAGAAAATAGCAAGTGATTACCGTCGATCATGCAGGCGGCATCAACATTACCTGCAATCAATGCCTTGGCTGCATGACGTTCACCTCCAATATGATCACCATGTTTACCGACCAGCACATCAAATACGCGCACGACAAAATCTTTTTCTGGTTCAAGGCCCGCTTCTGCCAAGTGGAGAAGCGGGATCAACGTGGCCTGTGGCGAATCAAAGGCACCTACCGCAACGATCTTACCGCGCAAATCCTCTATGGATTGAATGGAGGAATCGCTTCGTACGGCGATCACGCTGGTGAGATCGCAATCACTATCGCGCATGGCGAGTGCCCGCGCTATGCGACCCGTTTCTGCAGCAATACGCTCGGTCTGCAGCCATGCCAACGGAGAATTCCATGCGATATGAAAATGATCGGAAAAATGTCCTTCTACTTGCCGTTCATAATTCGAATACAGTATGTAATCAAAATCAAAGTCATGCTGTGCAAACCATTTTTGAAAACCATCCCAGATAGCGACCACTTTCGGATCGTACGCAACAGCTCCCAGTAACAAAGTTTCAGACATAATGTATTTTCTCAGAATACAGACAAGCCACACATGGATTTACCAATAAAATCATATAATTGATCCGTTGTCGGTGCCATTACAGTACCAGCGCGGGCGTCACGAAACCGCCGCTCCACACCTACTTCACGACGAAACGCTGCGCCACCGCAAATCCGCATGGCGATATCCAACACTTGGGTAGCCGATTCAGCGGATGCCGCTTTACATTCCAATACACGCAACATCATGTCCTCGCGATCATTTTCCATCGCATTCAGCGTATCCAACCAAAGACAACGCGTCTGATCAGCCGTTATTCGCATGCGCGCCAAATATGCTCGAATAGTCGGCAGCTCACATAAGGCTGAATCAAGGTGTTCATAGCGAGTTCCTCCTATATGGCCACATGCAGCTACCGTTGCGCCTTCCATTAATCCGATTCCAGTAGCCGCTGTCAACACATTAAACAAAGGCAGTACCGTTTCAAGCATGATCTTAAAACCATGCCCATCTTTCCCCAACATGGCATGCTCAGGAATCAACACCTTTTCGGCTACGACCGGAGTGGAATCATTACCACGCAATCCCAAACCATCAAAACTACCGGTAATTAAAATACCTTTGCTATCGCTCGGCACCAACCAAAGAGTACTGGCACCTTCAGCTTCGACCGGTTTGCTTGACCATACATACAACGTTGCATGATGGGCCGATGTGACCCAACTCTTTCGCGCATTTAAATGAATTCCATTTTGGTCACGAGTAGCCGTGCCAACGGGCGCCCAAAAATGGCTACGCGATCCTACCTCCGAAAAAGCCAGTGTAGCCAGATGCTCACCTCGCGCAAGCTGTTTGCGCACTAACTCAGAACCATATTTTTCTATAACAACTGTTGCGGTATAGTGCATACACATGATCATCGCTGTTGATGCACATTCCCGTGCAAAACGTTCAACCACCAGCGCGGCAGCACGCGGCCCTGCTCCCAGTCCACCCACGTACTTAGCACTCATCAATCCGAGCAGACCGTTATCACGCAATGCAGTGATCGCTTCTTGTGGAAATGCACCTGTTTTATCCACTTCCATCGCATTCTTCGCGACAATACTGGTCGCAATCTTTTCTACGATATTTAAATATTCAGTCATGGGTATCTATGTTGTTATTGTGTAAAAGCGGATCATTGGAGTATTAATATTTTGATTCTACTATACGAGTGGAGCAGCAATTTAAATGGATTCACCAATAATTACCGGTGGTGAATCAGCCACAAGGCATTCTTTAAACACATAATTATCTGCGCTATCGGTGTCTTCAGTAAATCCGTCACTCTCAACGAGCACAAAATTGACACATTCTCTTTCCTTGAATGAATATTGATACTTATCGGGTTGCCCCATATCAGGCAAAGCAATCTCATGGAACAAGCCATTCATAATCCACCATCGACCCGATTCCGTGAAGCTTTTCATAACACCGTCCAGTTCTATAAAACTAAATTCTATTGCATAGGTCCCATCGGCACTTCTCGTTTGTGTCCAACGTTTTATCGTACCACCCCGCTCAGTATATTCACCTTTCCATACACCGATCAATTTTATGTCAACGAATGGACGCTGATTAGCCGCTGTGATAGCTTCACAGCCAAACAAACCAATCATCAACAACAGTCCAAAAATCGATTTCATCACTTTTCCTTTTTTATTATCGCTGCAAACATTTTGCTTGAACTAAGGCTAAAAAATCAATTTTATTGCAAAGAGACAACAAGGTTTATTACTGGGTACTCACTACATGAGGGTTCTGTCCTGGAACACAGATTAGAAGTTCGATGAACACCCTATAGAATATTGATTATATTACAATAAATAACATTCTCACATTTCTCAAAATAATCTGGAGCAGGAAGATATAACTTGCAACTTTAAATGACTTTGTTATTTGACCTTCATTGACAGCGCACCTTATTCATTGACTCACTGACAATACCATTATTATCGGATACAATAATTGCTAGAATAAGCAAAAGCTTTTCAGAAGAAAGTTACAACTAGGTTATGGGATTTTTATATTTTTGGTAGGAATCGCCATTAATTATAAAATCGATGCCTAAATCTCAAGTATTTAATTAATCTGCTCAAGGCATAGCCTCGACTTACAAGTTATTACCTCATCACAGTAATAAAAATTTAATATTGCAGGAATAATATGGCTTATTTCGCAATATGAAAAATATATAACTGTAATAACATAACTCTATTACGTTTTTTTAATTAAGGAAGTTATTGACAATGTTGACACACTTACAACGCCTTGAAGCGGAGAGTATTCAGATCATGCGGGAGGTTGTTGCAGAGTGCGAGCACCCGGTGATGCTCTATTCCATCGGTAAGGATAGTGCCGTAATGCTGCATCTTGCCGTAAAAGCATTTTACCCCTCAAAGCCGCCTTTTCCATTATTGCATGTCGATACCACATGGAAATTCAAAGAGATGATTGAGTTCCGTGATGTGATAGTAAAGAAACTGGGACTTGATCTGATCGTACATATTAATCCTCAAGGAATTGAAAAGGGAATTAACCCGTTTACGCATGGATCAGCGGTTCATACCGACATCTGGAAAACAGAAGGCTTGAAACAAGCACTGGATAAATACGATTTTGATGTGGCATTTGGGGGCGCACGTCGGGATGAAGAAAAATCGCGCGCAAAGGAACGTATTTTTTCAATTCGTTCAGCACAACATCGATGGGATCCAAAATTGCAGCGTCCAGAACTCTGGCGACTGTATAACACACGTAAAAATAAAGGTGAAAGTATTCGGGTATTTCCCCTTTCAAACTGGACAGAGCTCGATATTTGGCAGTATATCTACCTGAATAATATACCAATAGTACCGCTGTATTTTGCCAAAGAACGTCCTGTTGTTGAGCGTGATGGAACACTAATTATGGTGGATGATGATCGTTTACCAATGCAAAAGGGCGAGACTCCAATGATGAAGAAAGTACGTTTCCGCACATTGGGTTGCTATCCTTTAACCGGAGCAATCGAAAGTGAAGCGAGTTCTTTGACAGCAATCATACAGGAAATGCTGCTGGCAAGAACATCTGAACGCCAGGGTCGTTTGATAGATCATGACTCTGCTGGTTCAATGGAGAAAAAGAAACAGGAGGGTTACTTCTAATGGCACACGTGTCTGATTTGATTGCCGAGGATATCGAGCTGTATTTAAAAACTCACGAAAACAAAAGCCTGCTGCGTTTCATTACGTGTGGGAGCGTTGACGATGGGAAAAGCACACTGATTGGACGATTGCTTTACGAGTCAAAAATGCTATTCGAAGACCAATTAGCACAATTGGAAGTCGACTCAAAGAAAGTAGGTACGCAAGCGGGAGATCTGGATTTTGCATTGTTGGTGGATGGTCTCGCGGCCGAGCGTGAGCAAGGCATTACCATTGATGTCGCCTATCGTTTCTTCTCAACGGATAAACGAAAATTTATCGTGGCGGATACTCCCGGACATGAACAGTATACGCGCAACATGATTACTGGCGCTTCAACGGCGGATGTTGCGATTATTCTGATCGATGCCCGTAAAGGTGTACTGACACAAACTCGGCGACATAGCTATCTGGTATCATTAATCGGAATTCGCCATGTTGTATTGGCGATTAATAAGCTCGATATGGTGGGATACTCGGAAGAGATCTATAACAAGATCGATACAGAATATCGTAACTTTGCCAAGGAAATTGGTTTACAGAATATCGTTACAATTCCTATGTCTGCATTAAAGGGCGACAACATCACTGAATTGAGTACAAACACTCCTTGGTATCGCGGCGAAACATTAATGGGATACCTTGAAAACATTCAAGTAGAAGATGTGATTGAGAAATCTGGTGTGTTTCGCATGCCGATACAATGGGTAAACCGCCCCAATTTAGATTTTCGTGGTTACTCCGGTATCGTTGTTCGCGGCGGTATCAAGCCTGGCGATTCGATTAGGGTTTTGCCATCTGGTAAAGAAAGTCGAGTAGCTCGCATCGTAACCAGTGATGGGGATCTTGAACAGGCTATTTCAGGACAATCGATCACACTCACACTGACCGACGAAATCGATATCAGTCGGGGAGATATTCTCGCAACGACCGATTCATTACCGGGTGTAGCCGATCAATTCGAAGCGACCATCGTGTGGATGTCCGATGAACCGATGCTCCCCAGCAGACCTTATTTACTAAAGATTGGAACAAGAACTGTCACAGCCAATATCTCCACACTTAAGTATAAAGTCAACGTCAATACACTCGAGCATGTCGCTGTCACGAAATTAGAACTAAATGAAATTGGCATCTGTAACTTGAACTTAGATCAACTGATTGCTTTTGATCCCTATAAAGAAGATCACGATACTGGTGGCTTCATTATGATTGATCGTCTGACAAATAATACGGTTGGTGCTGGTATGCTGCATTTTGCTTTACGTCGATCGCAAAACATTCATTGGCAAGCAATTAACGTCAACAAGCAAGCACATGCTGCCATTAAAAGACAGAAGCCTTTTATACTTTGGTTTACGGGACTATCTGGCAGTGGCAAATCAACCATTGCTAATCTCGTTGAGAAGAAGCTCTATTCATTAGGCAAGCATACTTATTTGCTGGATGGAGATAATGTTCGTCATGGTCTCAATAAAGATCTTGGTTTTACAGATGCAGATCGCGTTGAGAATATTCGACGTATCGCTGAAGTTGCCAAATTGATGGTCGATGCCGGGCAAATTGTTTTAGTGTCTTTCATCTCACCGTTTCGTTCTGAACGCAGAATGGCACGCGAACTGGTAGAACAGGGTGAATTCTTCGAGACATTTATCGACACCCCCATTCACATTGCAGAAGAAAGAGATCCTAAAGGCCTATACAAGAAAATGCGACGCGGAGAATTAAAAAACTTCACAGGTATCGATTCACCCTACGAAATACCAGAGAGTGCGGAAATTCGTATTGATACCACTACCCAATCCCCCGAACAGGCAGTCGAGCAGATTATTAACTATTTAGTTAGCAAAGGTATGCTTGAATAAGCATAACAGTTAGTTTCCTCTAACTCAATAGAATATAAAAATCACTGATTTGGCATAATAGACTTAAAATATTACTATGAATCATTACTATGTATTTAACGGCGATGCAGATGGGCTATGTGCACTACATCAGTTAAGACTGGCAGACTCAACGACTACTGCCAATCTGATCACCGGAGTCAAGCGAGATATTAAGCTGCTGGATCGGGTAGAAGTTGAGGCAGGCGATCGAGTAGTCGTACTCGATATTTCTTTGGATAGCAATCGTAAAGGATTAATGCGGCTCCTAGAAGGAGGCGTACTTATTGAATATTTCGACCATCATCATGCCGGTGAAATACCGCAGCATCCAAATCTGATCACGCACATTGATTTATCTGCTGGGGTATGCACCAGCCTGTTGGTAGATCAACATCTGCAAGGACGATTTCATCCGTGGGCAATTGCAGCCGCTTTTGGTGATAATCTGATAGAAAAAGCTCACCAACTTGCGAGTTTGGCCCGATTTACCGACACGCAAGCAAAACAACTTGCGAACTTGGGCGAATACCTAAATTACAACGGTTACGGTGATAGTTTGCACGATCTACATTTTCATCCAGCAGAACTTTATGAGGAAATAAAACCTTATACTAACCCATTTGACTTTATCGCTGAATCGACTGCATTTACTAAACTTGCCAAAGGATTCAAAGACGATATGGGTCAAGCAAATTCACTGAAACCATTAACAGCTGATGATCATTGTGCCGCGTATTTATTGCCAGATGCACCCTGGGCACGGCGCGTGAGTGGTAATTTTGCCAATAAATTGGCAAACGAAAGCCCACAACGCGCTCATACAGTCATTACTCCTAATCACGCAGGTAACTATACAGTCAGTGTGCGAGCTTCAATTGCAAATCCACAGGGGGCTGATGTGCTTTGCCTTCAATTCGATACGGGAGGGGGTCGCAAGGCTGCCGCAGGCATCAATCAACTGCCAACAAACTCACTTGATCATTTTGTAACCAGCTTTAAGCAACATTTTTGCAGTTAAACTTAGCAAGGTCCTGAGAAAGGGACTAGTCTAAATATAGTTAGAGTCAATCCATCATCTCTTGTCGAGGTTTACAACCATGATTCTTGTCACGGGCGGTGCCGGTTATATTGGATCGCATACTTGCGTTGAGTTGCTGAATGCAGGTATTGGGGTCACAGTCTTTGACAATTTCTGTAATAGTAGCCCCGAGGCCTTGACTCGTGTGGAACATATTACCGGTAAAAAGCTCAGATTAATACAAGGTGATTGCCGTGATCGTGCAGCATTGATAACTGCTCTACGGCAGAGTAACGCAAACGCTGTTATCCACTTTGCTGGCCTTAAAGCAGTTGGAGAATCCGTTGCGCACCCACTTGCTTATTACGATAATAACGTAGTTGGCACACTCCGTCTGCTTGAGGCAATGCAAGAATGTGATGTAAAAACACTAGTATTCAGTTCATCAGCAACTGTTTATGGCGATCCGATTCAACTGCCATTGACAGAAAACCATCCGCTTTCTCCCACCAATCCTTACGGACGCAGCAAACTGATGGTAGAAGACATTCTTCGTGATTTTTATCAAAGCGACACCTCATTTCGAATCAGTATCTTACGTTATTTCAATCCGGTAGGGGCTCATGCAAGTGGGTTGATTGGTGAGGATCCGCAGGGGATTCCTAATAATCTAATGCCATTTGTCGCTCAAGTAGCCATCGGACGCAGAGAAATTCTAAATGTGTGGGGAAATGATTACCCTACTCCGGATGGAACTGGGGTACGCGATTACATTCACGTAGTTGATTTGGCGCTCGGACACATTAAGGCATTGGAAGCACTGGAAGCTTCACAGAAGACGAAAGAAAAAAGAAATGTAACATGTTTTTTAACAGTCAACCTGGGTACTGGCAAAGGCTATAGTGTTCTGAACATAGTGCGCGCCTATGAGCAAGCCAGCGGACGTCCTGTTCCCTACAAAATCGCAGCCAGACGTTCCGGTGATATCGCTTCCTGTTATGCCGATCCACAACATGCACGTGAACTATTGGGTTGGCAGGCAGAGCGTGGATTGGAAGAAATGTGCGCAAGCAGTTGGCTCTGGCAGAGCACTAATCCCAAGGGCTATCAGGAGTGATCAGATTCTTATTGAAGAATAAGAATCCCTGTTTAGTTGATGAATAACCATGAGATTAGATACGCTCTACACAAAAATAGAAATTCCCACATTATTCAAGCAAACCACTTTAACTGATATTAAGATGATAAATATTAGGGAGATAATCTGAATGAAAACAATAAGAAAAGCTGTTTTTCCAGTTGCCGGATTAGGAACACGATTTTTGCCAGCTACTAAGGCAAATCCAAAGGAAATGTTGCCAATAGTTGATAAACCGCTGATTCAATTTGCTGCAGAAGAAGCCGTTGCTGCAGGAATTGATGTATTAATTTTTATTATTGGTCGCAATAAGAGTTCAATACCCGATCATTTCGACAAGGCCTTTGAGCTAGAGGCGAAGCTGGAAGCCAGTAGCAATCATGAAATGCTCAAAATTGTGCGCAATATCCTGCCATCCCATATTGATTGTATCTATATACGACAATCCGAAGCATTGGGCTTAGGACACGCAGTTTTATGCGCACAATCCGTCGTAGGCGATGAACCTTTTGCAGTATTATTGGCGGATGACTTGATCGATGCCGATGAAAGCCATTGCCTAAGCCAGATGGTTAATATCTATAGTCAACATCATTGCTCGGTACTGGGAATCGAACAAGTTCCTCACGAGACAGTCAACCGATACGGCATTATCGATAGCTCACCGATTGCCGAAAACTTATCAAAGGTTAACGCGATTGTTGAAAAACCAGCCGTTGAGAAAGCACCTTCCAATTTAGCAGTCGTCGGTCGTTATATCCTGACACCTCGAATCTTTAGGCTTCTTGAGAAAACAGAACGAGGTGCCGGTAATGAGATTCAGCTAACGGATGCTATCGCAAAACTGCTGCAAGAAGAAACGGTATTAGGTTATGAATTTGATGGCAAGCGCTTCGATTGCGGAAGTAAATCGGGATATTTAAAAGCAACTGTGGAATTTGCTTTACAGCATCCTGAACTCAAACAGGAGTTTCAAGAGTATTTGTATGATTTAGTAAGAAAACAAGGATAAACAACCCGTGGCAAAACCACGGGGAATCTCAAGTTTAAAGACTTAGTCCGCAAGATTGGAGATTTTTGTGTAAAGATGTACTTAACTGACATTGTGGTATTTTCTGCCAACTAAGGTATGCATAAATGAATTATACTTTCTTTTTTCTTATGCCTGGCTTGATTCGATACTACATTGTCTGTTCACAGCTCAGAAACTACTTAAACCATTTTCGCTATTGAATAAGCACACCTCGTAGCCAATGATGCAGCGTTCTTTTTAAATCTTCTGGAAAATATCACCGGGCTTTTATATCGCCATCTTTTACCTCGTTCATTACTTAGCTCCCTTAACAAAATATTCAGTTTTATTGGATCGTCACATTATTGTTTCAGAATTTCTGATTTATGATTATTTTTTTATCACTCAATAAATATCTCTCATTCGATATCATTTAGGACAAATGTCCTAACTAAAAGGGCGAGATTTACTATTTTACTGATTATCCCCTTAAGTTATTCTCTAAGTGGGTTTGTAAATCCCGATCAATAACTTAACAATGGAAATCATGATATGAAAAATAAACTAATTACAATATCCACGGTTGCAGCCGTGGTAGGAATGGCCCTGAGTCTCCCTGCATCTGCCACGATGTCAGTGCGTTCTTCTTTTGCGGATGCAGCTCTGTCAATCGATGCATGGGGTAGCCAAAGTTCCAACAGCGGTTTTCTACAAACGGACATCCCTATTGGATCTACTGTGCTGGGAGCTTATCTTTATAGTTCGAATGTTTGGGGCGGTGGTGTAGCGGGTAACGTCACATTGAATGGGACTTTTCTTTCAAGCGCATCAGGTTCTTTACTGCCTTCCAACAATCCTGCAAGCACAGTCATATATGACGTTACCAGTTTTATGAAATCAGCGATCGAATCGAGTGCCGGAGGAGTGCAAAACTGGGCAATTTCTGAGAACGGTTTTACCGATGGCGAAGTATTGGTAGTTGCTTATCAAAATGCGAATACCGTAGGTGGTAGCGCCATTATTTTGGATGGAGGGTTATCAACGCATGGCGATAACGTTCATCTTGATTTTACTTCGCCATATGTCAGCGGTGATTCTTTTATGTCACTGGCAAGTAGTTTTAGCTATGGTGACGGTCAGTTCACTACTGTCGATGTAACAACCAGCTCCACGGCTTCGCGCTCTTTAACCAGTGCCGCAGGCGGCAATAATGATGGAAATTTTGAAAATGCAGATGGCGCACTGATTACAGCAGGTGGTGTCGGCGATAGTCCTCTGAATCCGCTTGATCCATTGACACATGGCGCTAGCTACGATGACGAGTTATACAATCTCGCTTTAGGAAATGGTGTCAGTGCCACTCCCTTTCTGCAAGTAGGTGATTCTTTTGTAGAATTAAAAACTGTTAACCCTAGTAACGATGACAATGTGTTTGGTCTATTTTTCTCAAGTACCTTCCAAATTGACAATGTCGTCACCTCCCCTGTACCTGAACCAGAAACCTATGCAATGCTACTGGTAGGATTGGGACTTCTCGGATTCAGTGCAAGACGTAGGAAACAAAGCGCTTAATCGAATGGTGTTATTGCATTCCAAACAATCCCGCCTAATGGCGGGATTGTTTTTCTAGTCGAAAATACTAGACACGTATTCCATTCGAGCAATTTTTTCAATACTCGCTAATCTTTAGGAATATAGAAAAGATCTATTTTTGATTTTTACAAAAACTAACTATTTCCTTTCATCACTCAATCATAATTTTCTGGACTTGCATCGGCCAAATTCCTTTCTCAATCGCTTGCTGACCATCGAATGCAATATAACTCTGTCGTCCATAATGAGGCAACGGACGTACCAAGGCTTCGAGTGATGCTACATCCTGTGCGGATACGATAGCCAGTGATGAACCATCAGAATGCGCAAGTATCCACGCTTGTGCGGTGCCTTTATGCCCGATTTCAGTAGGTCGAATCGGCAAATTTCTAGCAGCAAGCCATACATCGATTTCCTGTTGCAAGCCAATAACCAGTGTGGGCGCTAAGGATAACTGTTGACTGGCTGGAATAATCTTGGGTGTTCTCTGTTGGAGTTGGTTAGCAAGGGTTTCTGCGATCTTGCGTGTTTCTCCATTGTCCGGTAATAAAATGGTTTCGGTGGTAGGGTTGACCATCACTTCGCGCAAGATCGGCGGTGCTTCATTCGGTGCTAATTGCCGGAATAATCGCAAATCCGGATCGAGTGAAACCGACAACGGCTTCTCTGCTAATTTTAATGTAAAATTCTGCTGATTCTGATGTAAATCAAGCTATTGAATATCTGTTCTCTCCTGGCTTTGAATGGCAACCGGAATCCGCAATTCATAAGTCGGTGCAGATTGATTCAAGGTGATCGACAGCTCATAACCAGGATCAACTACAGCACTTTTCACCTCGCTAATACTAATAGTCGGCGCGCCGGTACGTTCCAGCCATTGAGTAAAAAAGCGTTGCAAATTTTTCCCTGAAATTATTTCAAACATCTTTTGTAACTGTTGCCAGGATGTAATCTTGAAGCGCTGCACACCCCACAGTCCCTGAATGGCTCGATAAAGAACCGTTTCCCCCAGATGATCGCGCAACATGAAAAAAAGCATGGCAGCTTTATTATAGCCGACAATCTTGGATGCACTTTGAGTGCGCGAGGTGAATGCCGTCAGCGGGGCATCCTGTCCAGGTTGCAAAGCGGCAAAGTCTCGCAACCAGCCCAGACGCATTTCACGCGCAGCTTCACTACTTTCTTGTTCTTTATACGCATAATCAGCCATAAAAGTGGTCAATCCCTCAGACCAGTTGCCACTGGCATAGTCCGGATAAACCCCATTGCCCCACCAGTTGTGCAGCACTTCATGGCCAAGCGAAGTGTCACGGATAAACGGAAGTTGCAGCACGCTGATACTGAATCGCCCCGGATTTTCCGGAGACATATTTTCTTGAGTCAAGCTGCATCAGC
>JAMXAE010000055.1 GCA_024281695.1 Nitrosomonas sp.
TGTTGGTAATGATGTTACCCATTACGACAGGTCTTGCCGCATCCAATTCAGAATCTGAGAATCCAGAGCAGGTTATTCATAAATTACAATCATCCTTGCTGCAAGTCATGCGCGAAGGTGAGCAGCTGGGCTACGAAGGACGATTTAAATTTTTGGAAACTGTAATTGGTCAATCTCATGACATTGATCTGATTATCAAAACGATACTTGGAGCAACTTATTGGTCACAATTGGATAAAAAGCAACAGAGTTTGATTATTGACACATTCCGTCATCTTAGTATTGCGACTTATGCGGGTCGATTTACTCATTATGAAGGGGAGCAGTTTGAAATTATTGAGCAACGTGCATTACCGCATGAACAAATTTTAGTCCGAAGTCAATTAACTAAATCGGATGGTGGTACAGTAAACTTTGATTATGTTTTGCATCAAACGGAAGGTCATTGGCGTATTGTCAATATCTTATTTGATGGTGTAAGTGATCTCGCAATAAAACGTGGAGAATACCGTGCTATTTTGCAACGAGACGGTTTCCAAGCGTTGATTGAAATGCTTAAAGAAAAGATCATACTGACTCGACAGAATTGATGAGCTCTTCCTTTCTAGAAGGGGTTTCCAAACATGAGAGCTTACCTAGCTGTTTAGTTCTGCAGTATGCTGAAAAGGATCAACGCTGAATCTTCTGGTTCTTTTGTCCATATCTTGCAAATGCATTTGTAAGGAGTAAGACTCGTGAGAGTTTTCAATCGCCTGGAAAAGTTATATACCATCACAAAAGTATGTAGGTGAGCCTTCAGTTGGTCTGTGAATCACACTGATAGTGTTCACAGTCACTTTTTTGATTATTCTGTTCATGCGCTTAGCTTGTCCGTTCGTCCAGAGATGTTTGGATTTAGTGAGTTTGCGTTCGATGCCGTATTCGGTGCAGCACCACACAGACTGAACGAGACCTTTGCACGACCGGAAGCAGATTTAGCTGCACAGAATGATATAATCTATTTCTGAATCATGGTGTTGAATTAATTCAATGAGTTTTTCAGAATTTGATGTTACCCTCGGTATCCGCAAAGGGAATTTTCTGAATCAAATAGATCAACCGATTGACTGGAATAAGATGTGTAGGATCAGTCGGTATTGTCTCGTTTCATAATCCGACTGACCGCAACTGGCGCAGGGAATGGGATTGCTGGCGATAGTCAATGGGCAGATAAGATGCGCGGTGTTTTATGGTAACCCAAGCGTCATGTAGATGTGAGCATCATGATGCCTTGAAGTCACGCGGCATAAAAATGACTCCAAGATTAGGCGGTCAAGAACAAACCATTAACGCAACGACAATTACACCGAAATAGCCTGATTACCAAAGTTCGCTAGATTGTAGAACGAACTTTTGGCGGCCCAATGCGATGGTTCAGATCCAAGGTAGTGCGTTATTGTGGATCAGCCCAGAGCACATGCTTGGTATATTTTGCAATCTATGGCCTACAATCTGAAAGATTGTCAAAAGGGTATACCGACAAGCAGATGTAGGCACAATCATGGGAAAATCTTCTCATTTCCTGTGATTTTTATTAGCGTTGTTTACATCATTTTGAGAGGATGTGAACATGAATATACACAAGAGAACAAGGTTAACGCTCCTTGATCGTGAAGAGATCTGGCGACTGTACGGTACCCGGGATTGGACAGTTGTTGCACTTGCACAGAAGTTTCGAGTATCTGTCCTACGGTTTATAAGGTAATAGAGCGAGGAAACAGGAATTTTCTCCCAGGAAA
This sequence comes from Nitrosomonas sp., assembly GCA_024281695.1. GTDB lineage: Bacteria > Pseudomonadota > Gammaproteobacteria > Burkholderiales > Nitrosomonadaceae > Nitrosomonas. Next base: position 1,779 of record JAMXAE010000055.1, read on the forward strand.
TCGACCAACAAGCGGTTCTTGCAGGCAAGTATGGGATAAAGCGCCTGGCAGAGGTTGAATCCTCTCTTGAGATCAACAAAAAATTGGCAGCTCGTCGCTATAATAAAAGCTATCCCGGTGAGATGGTTCATTTTAACGGAATGTCCCATTAATTGATTGTGTTTGAATAAGGCAATAAAAAGGGGTCAATCCGCAAGAATTAACCCCTGGTTGTTATGCTACATTAACAGCTTGGTAAGGCTGCGACAGTATGCTCTAACATATTCGAACTTGCCGAATCGGCATCGAATATATTGTCGCACATATACAGCTTTAGGGTAAAAACACATCAGCATGTGATGGTCTCCTCTAAAAAGCGAGGACGATCTTACCCTTCATTTATGCTATAGTTACAAATGCAGTTTTTATGTATAGCATAAACGGATGCAGGCGCGTCCACTAACAAACCTTGCATCTATGACATCCTGAGTACTCGAATACTCAGGGTGTCAAATCCAACCTATTCTTCCGCTCCGCTATTTGCGATTTTGCTATCCTTGTCTGAATTCTCTTCTGGGCATAACGAGTAAACTCCTCGTTTATCTGTGAATACTAATCCCTTATTAACCATTCGATATAATTTAGCGGTTAATATCTTGCGTTTATGTATTGCCCCTGTCTTCTTGTATAAAGCAATTAGAACATGATCAAGCGACATGACCCCGCCATGTTGTTTTATGAGATTTACAATCTCAAATTCATTGTGGTCGCTTTCAGTTAAACCAAGTTCATTAATTAATTCTTGCGGGAGCCCTTGAATGTCATTAGGAGTAATTGATACATAATCATTCTTGTTAATCGATGACGCTTCATTATCAGCAGTAGAAGAAACCTGCTTGAGATGCTCTAGGTGAGCCTTAATTGATTGTGTTGCTTCGGAGTGATGTTCGAAAAATTTGATGTTGCGCGTTTTAGGATCGCCTACCTTAGATTGATAGAACGCCAGTTGCTGGTTGACATATTCAATAGATTCGTCTATAGTTTGCACCTGAAGCCTCCGTGGTTTCAATGAAAATACAGTCTCACAACACGTGGTGAGTTATGGTGAGTTATGCGTATAAAGAACAAGTAAGGCCAATATTTCTTAACAGGGGATGTTGGCCTTATTTATTTGCACAAATTATACGCTGCAATTCTGGAATTGCAACAAAAAATTTTCAAGCAACGAAAAATTTCTAGTCGATTTCGTGACTCATTCACAAATTAGTTGGTGAGAAAAGCGAAAACATGACACGCAAAGTTGGTAATTCCTATTCTATAAATCACATAATAACTTGATTATAAATAAAAATATATTTAGTGATTTAAGCGTGACTAATTAGTGACAGAACCATCAACAAGAAAGCATGCTTCTTATTGATGTATTAAAAACATCTAATGCATTAGAATTTCTCTTGTTGTATCTGAAGCAAAATTCGTCGATATATTTGTCTAGGTATCTTGCCGATACTTTATGAAACTGACCAACAATACCGCGTTTTAACAATGCCCAGAATGATTCAATTGTATTTGTGTGTATTTCACCGTTAGCGTATTCGCGCTGATGATTTACCGTGTAATGCTTGAGAATCTTTGAAACTTTGGAGTAGCCACGATATTCATCAGTAACTAACACTGAGCCTATCGGGTTCACGTTTTTACGAATAAGTTGATTGAGGTCTTTTGATTTCAACATACTCTTCTCAACTTTTTCTGCTTTAACATCCCCTCCACGAGATACCATTCCAACCACGGGTATTTTCTTTGTCCCGCGTCCGCGTGGTGAGCCTGAATTATCATCATTATCTTTCTTTACAGTTTTACGCGGTTTCCCGCCTACATAGGTTTCGTCCATTTCAATAACGCCTGTAAGCAGTTCGCCATCAGACTTCATGCTTTCGCGTATTTTCATGGCCATGCGCCATGCTGTGTCTTTGTTTACTTCAAGATCACGCGCTAATTGTCGAGCAGATATACCTTTTTTTGCATTTAATATTAGAGATATTGCGAGAAACCATTTTTGAAGCGGTATGCGTGTGTCATGAAAAAGCGTTCCAATCGTTACGCTAAATGATTTCTGACAAGAATTGCAATGATGACGTAAGTCAGAGGTGCGCGGGTAGTTGTTTTCTGATCCGCAGTAAGGACATGTAACGCCATTGGCCCATCGCACTGATTCAAGATGATCTATACAAGATTTTTGATCTGGAAATTTTTTGAAAATTTGTATTATGTTCATTACTTGTCTCCTTAACTTGGAAACAAGTATAAACTAAACAATAACTAGATGCAATCAATTGCTAGGACATTCCGCATTTTAATACAAAACGCCTACCTTTGCTCAAGGGTGAGGGCAAAACTTTGCCGAGAGATTACTTGTTTGTACACATCGATGATTCTTCGCGGGAATTGTATGCTGCCATACTTCTTGATAAGACACAAAATTCTGCGGCCACTTTTCTTAAGCAGGTTATCGAAGAATGCCCTTACACGATTGAATGCACCTATTCTGATAATGGCACGGAATATAAAAGAACTCTGGATCTGCTTTTGTTGCCCTTTGCAAAACCAATAGTATTGCTCAAAAATTTACGCGAGTTCGGTATCCCCAAACTAATGGAAAGGCTGAACGCGTGATCAAAACTATTTTGGAAATGTGGCATGAACAAACAATCTTTACCTCACGAAATGATCGTGACTCAGCCTTGCCAGGTTCGTTAACTTCTATAATGTGGTGAAACCTCATACCAGAATTAGTAACATGACTCCGTATGAAAAATTAACAAACATCTGTAAATAACACTAATGATTCCCACATCTAACCCGATAATGATCGATTTGAGGCGACTATCTCTGGAATTTTTGTGAGAAGCTCACAAAAAACACTTCATTACTCATGAAAGAATCTGAATTGAAGGTGCTTCAGATAGAGTTATGTATTTTACAGAGATCATTTAAAATGAGAAGCTTACAACTTTACTTGAAGTACATTGAATCAATGACAGCTCGCTCTCATCGCAATTTCAGGTCTTCAGTCTTCGCCTGGCGAGTAGGCCGAGTGCTGCTTATCACCATAGATTGATGCATTTCACAATTCTTGGTGAAATGCAATTTAACCCAGGTTTAAGCGCTTTTTTTCTTGCGATATGCTAGAAATCCAATAATACCCAATCCAGTTAACAGCATAACGTAGGTTTCTGGCTCGGGGATAGGAGATGTCGCATGATTACCTCCGAGATCATGATTCTTCTCTATGCCATGACCGAAATCAGTTTCACTTAATATATTGTCACCTAAAGATCCGTGGTTTTCACGGTACCGTGATTCTTGGTTTCCAACACTGAATAAATCTTCTTTATCTTTACCGTTGAATGAGCCTTTGTTCTCATTATCTACTCTATTTTTATTACTACTGTCGAGCGAGTCTCTATCGCTGTTATTGGATAAATCTTTGTTTCCATGGTTCGATGAATCCCCATCTCTGTTACCCGGTGAATCTTTGCTTTCGTTGTGCGATATCCCATGGTTTTCACTACCTGACGATCCTCTATCTCCGCGACTTGAAGAAGCATGCGTTATACCAGGGAAACTAAGGATGCCTAGTATTATCAATATGACAAATTTATTGGAAATAAACATAGAATTGATTTCCTATTTCATTAATGAAGACTCTTTAACGGAATTTCAGTAATAAAGATTAATAGCGCATTACTATTCTTTCCAGAATATCTTTGTTTAATGCTGGAATACTTAGTTATACAGAGTCTTGAGAAGATCTCTAAATGTCGATACACATCCTATATGGCCGCAGCAGTGGTCAAGAGAGTACTGGAACCATACAGCGCTGAATGTTTGAGAACATCATCTTCTAAAGACAACGATGATTTAAGTTTTTGGAAACTCACGATTATAATTTATAGAATAAATATTTCATTATTAACTTAAGTCAATGCTTTTTGCTATGTAAAGATACTGTAAACAACGCTAGGAATTCTTACAATTTAAGAAAGAATGGCATCTGAACCTAAAGAAATATGATTGGTTTTCGTTAAATGAACGTACTTGTGAGATAACTAAAAATATGAGTCTGTCGATTAATACCAATTTGGGTGCGTTGAATAGTTCGCGGCATTTATCAGCGACCACAACCAATTTGAGTCGTGCAATGGAACGACTCTCGTCGGGTATGCGTATTAATAGTACTAAAGATGATGCGGCTGGTCTTGCAATTTCTGAGCGAATGACAAGCCAAATTCGTGGGCTAAATCAGGCGACAAGAAATGCTAATGATGGTATTTCTATGTTGCAAACTGCTGAAGGAGCATTGACTTCTATGACTTCTTCATTGCAACGTATACGTGAACTTTCTATACAAGCTGCAAACTCAACAAATAGCATCAATGACAAGAAGGCGCTGCAAGAGGAAGCAAATCAGCTTATTCAGGAAATAGAAAGAGTCTCTACTACAACTACTTTTAATGGTGACAAAATATTTGATTCTACTAGCAATAGTGTTTTAGGTGATCCGGATAAGCTAGCCGTTGTTTATGGGTTGCAGAATGGCTGGTTAGAACAAGCTGAAAGCCAGATACAGCAATATTACGGAATTTCCGGTGACGGCGCAGATATGAGTATCGAGCTAACATCTTTTACTGATGGCACAGGCGGAACTGCCGCCCAAGTTGTTGGTTCGATACCTGGAAGTTATACGGGTAAAGCAACAAATGTTAAATTACAGATTGATATGAGTGATTTTACCCCTTCCAATTTACCGAATGGTGGGTCCGCTCCATTTTATAATGACCGAATTATTTCACATGAAATGGTTCATGCGGTTATGTATCGAAGTATGAATGTGGCATCTATGTTTGATCCAACTGTAGATCAGAAATGGTTTTTGGAAGGTGCCGCCGAATTTATTCATGGTGCCGATGAGCGTTTGCAGTCTTCGATTAGCAGTATTGGAATAGGCGGTGTAATGGCGAGAGCAGCAACTTTTGGTTCGGCTGGAGCAGCATGGGGTGGCACTTCTGATGATTATTCTGCAGCTTATACAGCAGTCCGCTATCTTCACCAGGCAATCAAAGACCATGGAGGCTCAGGTATTAAGGATGTAATGGTTTACTTGAATCAAAATCAGAATGCCACTCTGAGTCAAGCAATTAATGCTGCTACAGGAGGGGCATATGCCAATGCTGATGCTTTCAATGCTGATTTTGTAGCGAATGGCGCAACATTTATTGCCGGATTAAATCTAACCGACGCAGATACTGGTGCAATTGGCGGTTTGAATGTTGATGGTGGAACAATTAAAACGGCTGAAAGTGTAAATTCTGATATCAGTACAAGGGGAGGCACGAATCCCATGAGTGGGTTTAATGAGATTTGGGAAAATATCGGAATAACCGCAGTAGGGAATAACAAGCAACTTCAAGTCGGTGCCAATAAAGAGCAAACACTGGATCTTACCTTTGGAGCAGTCAATACGGCTGCGCTGAGTATTCAAGATATCGATCTAGTCAATAATACGGGGTTTACTATCTATAAGATGGATCTTGCGTTAGATTACATTAATAAGGAAAGATCTAAGATCGGTGCTCAATTAAATCGTCTTGGGTCTGTCATTGCTAATAACCAAAGCAATGGTGAAGCTGCGGCAGCTAGTCGATCACGAATTCAAGATGCTGATTATGCCCTAGAGGCGACATCGCTTACTAAAACGCAAATTATGCAACAAGCCGCCACAGCTGTATTAGCACAAGCCAACACTTCTCCACGGATATTGCTGACACTGCTGTCTTAGTCAGAGTTTCTTCTGAGTACTACTTCTTCATTGCTGTAACCTGCTACATGCTCTGGTAGAATCAAGTTGTGAATCTAGCTTGAACTGATTTTGATTTCTACATGACAATCTTGCTATAAGCCATTATTCTGAGAATTAGTAATACTTAATACGGATTTATTTAGGTTTCCCTGTGAATCGATAAGCATTATAAGAATTTCTAGCGCTATCACATAAACATAAGCGAATAACCATGACGAACATTGATTATAAAAGACGGCAGTTCTTGCAGTGTGCGGCGTTGGGCACATTTGTGGCCGCATTGCCTGGTTTTCCATTAGCGGAGAACAAAGATTTTAATAAAGCTCCTAACCCTTTATTCAAAGCCGATGTTGAAATCGCGCTAACGGCCCAGATCGCTGATGTTCCTATTCTGCAGGGTGCGCATACCCATGTTTTTAAATATCATGGGAAATTACTGAAAGGGCCTCAAACTGCTCTTAAAATTTTGCCTGGCTACTTAGGTCCAATTCTTAATTTTCAGCAAGGTCAGAGAGTTCGAATCTATTTCTATAATGAATTACCAGAGCCATGCATCACTCATTGGCATGGTATGCATGTACCGCAGGTCATGGATGGGCATCCCATGTATGCAATCGCTCGTGGTGGGCAATATGTTTATGAATTTGAAGTGAAGAATCCCGCCGGCACTAATTGGTATCATTCGCACACACATGAATTAACCGCAACACAGGTGTATCAAGGTTTGGCCGGACTCATTACTATATCCGATGAAGCTGAGGAAAAATTGGATTTGCCAGGCGGTGAGTATGATATTCCTATTGTCATTCAGGACCGCAGTTTCACTAATGGCAATCAATTGCGTTATGTGCTTGGCATGCATCAGCGTATGAGAGGTTTTTTGGGTGACACGATTCTGGTGAATGGCCAGGAAAACAGCGTTATTCCCGTAAAAACCAGAGCATATCGCCTACGTATACTGAATGGTTCGAATTCAAGAATCTACAAGCTGGGCTGGGAGGACGGCACATCCATGACTGCAATTGGCACAGATGGAGGGTTGCTGGAGAAACCAGAAACATTAGCTTATATCATGCTGGCACCGGCCGAACGCGTTGAACTTTGGGTTGATTTTAGCGGACGTAAACTCGGTTCTGATCTGATATTGCAGAGTCTTGCCTACCAGGGGGGTGGGCATATGGACAGTATGGGAGGAAGCAGGATGGGGCGTGGAATGGACATGATGGGTGGCGCTTCAGGTCAAGACGGAACAATGACTATTGCCAAGTTCCGTATTGTCGAGCAAATCAATGATTCACCTAAACTGCCGGTTGAGCTGGTTCCTGTGCATCGATTGACACATCAAGATATTACCAATCCTGATAGGACGATTCCGATTGCTATTGGCATGCGGCATATGGCATTCCAATTAAACGGTAGAGCATTCGAAATGCAAGATTATATGGAAAGCGAGAAAATTCCGCTCAATTCAGTGCAGAAAATTAAGATATTTCATGACAGTGCGATGATGGGTAGGGGTATGCGTGGGAGGGGTGGTATGGGTATGATGATGTCAGTGCCGCATCCCATTCATTTGCATGGTCAGCAATTTCAAATTCTATCGCGTACACAAGTTAATCCAAGCAGTGACTACGATACGGTCAAAGACGGTTTTATTAATAGCGGATGGAAGGATACCGTACTCGTTATGCCAGGAGAGGAAGTGCAAATTATCAAGCCATTTAGAGACTATACCGGTTTGTTCCTCTACCATTGCCATAATCTGGAGCATGAAGACATGGGTATGATGCGCAATTTCTATGTAAGTTAATTTGTGCCTTTGTGGTTTTTTGATTTCCAGTTGTCATGTGGATAGTCTAAAACAGATGGTCATTTTAGAATTTAAAGCTAGGGATATTTTTAGAGAACCCAACTTATCGCTGCTTGGAATCAGTAACACGTAACTCAAAAAGAGTCGGCATAAAATTGAAGCGGGAGAACAATTATGATTGATTCTTTTGGAAAATTCAGTCAACGGAAAAATGATTGTAGTAGGCGGATATCATTGATTTTCCGCTCTATTATTTACGATGAGGATGCCGTCATTCCATGCAAAATTGCATAGTGATATTTAAAGATAAGGCGTGAGATTTGATTGAGGATTTAGATAAGACTGATTCAACAGTAGTCATGGATGAGATTCAGCTTATTCTGGCTGAGAAACGTACTTCACTTTCTGTAATGAGAACAGGCATAGCCATCTTAGCACTTCCTTTATCCGTGATGAGCGTGCTGATAGCCACTTCAAGATTGTATGATGCACTCAGTGTTTTACATTTTCTGATTCCATTGGGGGTACTGAATGTTGCTTTGATTGGTTTAAGTGTTTACTTGATTATTCGTTCAATTATTCGAATTCATTTTTATGACAAGCTACTGTATAGAATAAAGCTAAAGAAGAGCGAGCTTGCAGATTTGATCGAATGAAATCGACCTGGCAGTTGAATGATGTACTGTTGCCGATCCACAATTCTTCTCCTCAGGAGAGGCTCGCGATGCCTTATGTTGAATAGTCTATTTGCAGCATTTCTATTGATCTTCTCTTCTGTAGCTTATGCCAGTGACTTCATTTGTGAAATCGAATCTGGGAATTCATTAACATTGTTAAAGCCTATTGCCAACCTTGATCCCTACGAAACAACTCAAGTCGATTTATCAGGGAATTTTAGATTTTCAGTACAACACTTGCTGGGTGCCGGGAAATTGAAAACTTTTGTTTATCATTATGCCAAAGATCGATATGTATTGATTCATGCAGCAGAATACAGGATAGAAGGAAATGATTGTAGCCAATATGAGCAAGGGTTAGGGTTAAATAAAGTTTATTCGGCAGAGCTGGAAAGAGAGTTTTCATTTCAATGCAAATCAATTTGTCGTTAGCAGGCAATCCACTATGCAGAGAATTCTTTTAGTCTTTTTATTGCTGGTTTTTTTCAGCAATTGTGCTTACCCGGAAGAACATTCTATTAGAATGCTCTTTGTGGGTGATTTGATGCTGGATGAACTGCCGGGCGAAATGATCAAAGATAGGAAGAATCCATTTTCTGCGTTTGATGGGGTATTTGAGAAAGCGGATATTAAAATTGGTAATTTGGAATGTGTGATCAGTGAAAAGGGTGCAGCAGAAAAAAAGCCGTTTACTTTTAGGGCTCACCCAAGAGTGATTCCGCTACTTAAAAAATATTTTAGTGCCTTATCGCTTGCTAATAATCATAGTGGAGATTACGGATTACTGGCTTTTTCAGATATGTTGGATTTGCTGGACCAGAGTGGAGTACTTTATTTTGGGGGCGGTCGAAATATTCGCTTAGCCCATGAACCGCTGATCATAGGGATAAAAGGCAAGAGAATCGCCATTCTGGGTTACAACGAATTTTTCCCAAGAAGCTTTGAAGCTTTAAGCGATCGCCCCGGAATTGCTTGGAGTGATGATGATTATGTCACTTTTGATATCCAACGCGCCAAAACCGAATACAAGGCAGATATTGTGATTGTTTACCCGCATTGGGGATGGGAACACGAAAAGATAGCGTCTACGCGCCAGATGAAACTGGCTCATCTAATGATTGATGCAGGGGCAGATGCCATTGTGGGAGGACATCCGCATGTGACACAAAATATCGAGTGGTACAAAGGTAAGCCGATTTTCTATAGCCTAGGTAATTTTGTTTTTAACGGGTTTGAAGAAGGAGATGCAACTACTGGTTGGGCTCTAGAGTTGATTTTCTCTTCTGATCTGCAAGTCGCCTGGAAAATTCATGTAGCAAAATTAGATAAAAATGGCATTCCTCAATATGCGGGGGAACTTAGATAAATGCGTTGAAGAAAAAGGTTTGGGCATAAATGCCGGTTTATTGCGCAAAAGATTCTCACTCTCGCCATGCCGCAAGATGCCCATACCAAGGTCAGTCAACCCTTGGTTAGTCTAGTGAATATTGCCGAGAAAATATTAACGGATTTCAGGATTGTAGGACATGTTGTGATCACCGAGCAAGAATGGGGGGCGACTTCGGTATCGATTCGAGCGGAGTGGATGCTATCGTTGAAGAGATTGGAAGCATTGCCGAGCAAGTAAGCAGCTTTGCTGAAGGGGCATGTGTCATAGACAATGCTTGAAACCATTCCTATATTGGTTTAGTGTGTAATCTATCCTCGCCATCAAATAGCTGAGTCAGCAGCACAACTAGCCAGAAAAGGACCAAGCCATATGTTCAATTTAGGTTCCATGCTCAATCTGGGCTCCACTGAGCCGGTCGTAGGCAGAGCATCTACCGTGGTGGAGTGCTCAGCCAGTGAGCTTTTCCAATATCTTGGAGAAGGTTTGTTTCAGAATTATCCGAAGTGGTCGCCTGAGGTCAAGGAGCTTGAAAAAATCACTCCCGGACCGGTGAAATTGGGAACTATTGGTCGGCAAGTACGTGTTGATCAGGGGCGTCGAACAGAGTCTCGGTTTAAAATTTTTACCTATGAACCGGATGTACGTTTAACGCTTGTTGGAGTGCCTGATCCTTTTCGCTGTTCGTATGAATTGCAAGCTATTGATCCTGAGAAAACAACCAAACTGACATTTTCTTTTGAGTTACTAGAGATCCTGCTAGTCATGCGACCTTTTGAAGGATTGGTTCGTGCTGCGATAAAGGATGGTGCTCAGCATACGGTGCAGAATATTAAGCGCCTCGTTGAGAAAGATAAATGAGTGAAAGTTTTCACTGATAAATGATATAACCTTATAGTTCAATGATCCAATAATTGTTCAATAAATAATGAATATTCACAATCGCTAACCCTTACTGGTCGATTGGAGTAAAAGGAGGATTGATGGCGCAAGATACTTTTTCCAATATTCAAACACCGCGAGTGGATGATCGTCCGGTATGGGATGTAGTATTTGCAGTTTACGGCTATCCGGCACTATTATTGGCGCACCGGTTAAAAATTTTCCCCTTGCTTGCCGACAGTCCACGAACGCTCACGGAGATTTGTGCTGCACTGAATATCAAGCCTCGCCCAGCGGAAGCTATATTGACGGTGGCTACAGCGTTAGGTTTTCTGTCATTACAACAGGGAAACTACTCGCTGACCGCAGTTGCTGAAGAGTATTTGCTTGAAAGAAGTCCCACTTACTTCGGGTTTCTTTGGGATCTGATGATCGATAATTACCAAGTATGTTCCTTCTCAAGTCTGGAAAAAGCAGTGCTCACCGATGCTCCGCAAACCTATGGAGGAGGCAATATTTATCAATCTCATGAAGAACAAGTCGAATTGTTGCACCGCTTTACCTGCGGCATGCATAGTATGAGTATGGCATCGGCGCTTTACTGGCCAGATATTCTGGATTTCTCCCAGCATAAAATAATGCTCGATATCGGAGGCAGCTCAGGTGCGCATTCGATTGGCGCCGCATTAAAATTGCCGAATTTGCAGGCATTGATACTGGATTTTTCTCAAGTGTGCGAAGTCGCAGAAGGATATATCGCTCAGTATGGTTTGCAAGCTCGCGTTAGAACGCACGAGAGTAACATCTGGTGCGATCACTGGCCAGCGGCTGATCTACATTTTTTCTCAAATATTTACCATGATTGGCCGCCAGAGAAAGGGCATTTTCTGACGGCAAAAAGTTTTGAGAATCTTGAGCCTGGAGGGCGCATTGTTATCCATGAAATGCTTTATGACGATGAGAAGAAAGGACCTTTTGCTCCCGCTGCATTCAGTATGATGATGATGGGTTGGACAGAAGGCAAACAATATTCCGGTCTCGAATTGTCAGCAATGCTGAAAGAAATTGGGTTTGAGGATATTCAAATTCATCGGGCTTTTGGATATTACAGTATTGTGACGGGCCTTAAGCCTTAACGTTTTGTTTGCGATAGATCTTTTTCTTTTGAATGTTTCGATCCGTGATTAGTCTTCAATAAAAGGACCAGTTACCTCCGATGCAATACTTGATCCGAATCCAGCGATGGTATGTTGTAGAAATAGTTGAACAATTGTGAGCTTATTGAATGATTTTTAATCTACCAATAATTCATAAAATCTGCCGTAAGAAATGGACTGCGGTCAGTTGATATGAATACAATTTTGTAAAGAATTTATGATGAAGAAAGTACAAATTTTAGGGGTAATTACTATCTTGATGGTATTGCCTTTTTTGTCCGGGTGCTGGACATTGGTTGCGGTCGGAGCAGGTGCATATGGTGGGTATAAAATGAAAGAAAATGGCTATACCTTACAAAACCCGATTACTAAGGAGAAGAAATCGAGCAAGTAAGATTTTTCATCGCGGTGATTGGATTGGGGCACAGATTATTTAACTTTTTTCACAGAGCCTTGCGGATCTTCCTTGTGCCGGAAGCTTTCATAAATCATCAATGCCGCACCGATAAAAATGGCGGAATCGGCGATATTGAAAGCTGGCCAGTGATAGTGGCCGATGTAGAAATCCAGAAAATCGACCACATGGCCCAATGTGACTCGGTCATATAAATTGCCCAGTGCACCGCCCAGAATCAAACTCAATGAAGTGCAAAATAATTGTTCCTGCTTGTATTTATTCAGCAGATAAATAAGTAACAAAGCGGCACTGCCCGCAATGCCACTCAGGAACCAGCGCTGCCAACCGGATTCCTCACTCAGAAAGCTGAAAGCGGCACCTGGATTGTAGGTTAGTACCAGGTTAAAGAAACTGGTGAGCGGGATGCTTTGACCAAACTCTAATGTAGATTCTACCCAGTATTTGCTGGCGAGATCTAACACTAGGACGATCAAAGCAATGCTGAAGCTGATATGCAATTTCATAGTAGATTTTCCTTGTGAGTAACTATTTGGGTAAAAGCATTAATGCATATTAAAATAAGATAAAGCCAGAATAGTTACTTTGTTTAAGCATAATGTCGTTCTTCGCCTGCACCATAAAGGTTGGTAATACAACGCTTACACAAAGTCGGATGTTCTGCGTGATGACCGACATCTTGGCGATAATGCCAGCAGCGTTCGCATTTTGGCTGTGTGGTAGATGTCACAAGAATTTCTTCTTGTTGCGTATCATTGACCTGAGTCAGATTAGCTTCAGAGACAATCAGCACAAAGCGAAGATCATCTCTCAGCGCATTAAGCAAGGCGAAATCTTCGTTATGAGTGCGTATTTCGACCACCGCTGCTAGTGAGGAACCGATTTCACCTTGGGCACGAGCGTCTTCCAGTTTTTTTAGCGTTTGTGAGCGCACAGTGCGTATCCTAGTCCAGCGCTGTTGCAATGACCGGGTATTAGGCTGGGATGGAAAGGTGTGCCAGTGATAAAGAAGCACGCTATCTTCCGTTTCACCGGTCAGATGTTCCCAAACCTCTTCCGAGGTAAAGCTCAGAATCGGCGCAAACAGGCGTACTAGGCTATGTGCGATATGGTATAGCGCTGTTTGCGCCGAACGACGAGGTGTGCCTTCAGCGGCTGATGTGTACAAGCGGTCTTTGAGGATATCCAAATAGAAGCCACCCAAATCTTCAGAACAGAAATTGTGCAACTTATGTACGACTTGATGGAATTCATAACGATCATAGCTTTGCGCTAAGTCTTCCTGAAATTCCTCGGTCAGTGCCAGCATGTAACGATCAATTTCCAGGCAATCGGTGACAGCAACTAAATCGGTTTGGGGGTTAAAATCCATCAGATTTGCGAGTAAAAAGCGTAGCGTATTGCGGATGCGTCGATAGCTTTCTACCACGCGCTTGAGAGTTTCTTCAGAAATGGAGAGTTCGCCGGAATAATCCGTTGATGCCACCCATAAACGCAGAATATCGGCACCGGAAGTATCTATCACTTTTTGGGGTGCAATGACGTTTCCCTTAGCTTTGCTCATTTTGTGACCGGTGCCGTCTACCACAAACCCATGAGTCAGAAGCGCATTGTAAGGTGCGCGGCCATCAATGGCGCAACCGGTCAGTAGGGAAGATTGAAACCAACCGCGATGCTGATCGGAACCTTCTAGGTATAAATCGATTGGGTATTTTAGGTGCGCATCCGGTTTTACCACAGTATCGTGCGTAGTGCCAGAATCGAACCAGACATCCAACGTATCTGTCAGCTTCTTGTAATCTCTGGCTTCTTCTCCAAGTAATTCTGCTGCATCCATTGCAAACCAAGCTTCAATGCCTTGCTGTTCCACTTTTTGCGCGACTTGTTCGAGCAATTCGAGCGATCGTGGATGTGGCGCGAGGGTTTCTTTATGTACAAGAAACGTCATCGGAACACCCCAGTTACGCTGGCGTGACACACACCAATCCGGCCGATTGTTGATCATTGCTTCCAGGCGGGCTCTGCCCCACGTCGGATAAAACGCTGTGGATTCGACAGCCTGCATCGCCAGTTCGCGTAAGGTTTTTTTCTGTGTAGTCACATCGATTGTATTGCGCAGGTTCATGCCAATAAACCACTGTGGCGTAGCACGGAAAATAATCGGTGTTTTATGGCGCCAGCAGTGTGGGTAACTGTGCTCGATTTTTTTCAGGCAAAATAGATGCGCGCTGGTTTTGAGTGTGTCAATGACAACATCGTTGGCTTTCCACACGGAGAGCCCGCCAACCAACGGTGTATTAGCAGTGAATTTACCATCGCTATCCACCGGGCTTTCGCTCGGTAGGTTATATTGTTGTCCTACAAAGTAATCTTCCAGACCATGTGCGGGTGCCGTATGCACAAGCCCTGTACCTGCTTCCAATGTGACGTGCTTACCACAAATGATGTTGACTGTACGCGACTCAAAGGGGTGTTGCAAGGATAAATGTTCCAGTGCCTGGCCCTTGCAAGTGGCCAAGGTTTCACCGCCTAAATCATAACGTTCCAGGCAAGCTTGTTTAAGTTCACTAGCGAGGATTAGTAATCCGCGTGAT
>JAMXAE010000056.1 GCA_024281695.1 Nitrosomonas sp.
CTCCCCGACCAGGGCTCGAACCTGGGACCTGCGGATTAACAGTCCGTCGCTCTACCGACTGAGCTATCAGGGAATTGATGAGAGACGCATGTTAACGTTTTGAAGCTTTTTGGTCAACTATCCGTTGATTTCTTGCTTAAGAAATTCTCTTTACCTGGTTTTATTCTAGTTAATGATTCTACGTTCGAATATTGATTTTATTGCTTATTTGTTATGAAATTGAATTACAGTAAGCGTATTTCATAATCAGTAATAAATGTGTAAATTTACTTGAGTGCTAGTCAATCTGCTTTTTAGGCTTTCGTTATCAATTATTTGCAGAAATCAAAAGCCGCAGTTACGAAGGCAGTGTCAGGGTGCAATACAAAACGAATATCCAGTTTACTGTGCATAATTTCATCTAGAAGGAACGTGGTGGAATTTTTCTGTAATATCCTCCTTTTTTCCACGAATCTTAAGCAATAGTTACTTCTTTCGATAAATAGATATCTTGAATAGCGTTGAGTAACTTGATGCCTTCGGCAAATGGCTTCTGGAATGCTTTGCGCCCGGAGATTAATCCCATACCACCGGCTCGTTTGTTAATGATTGCAGTTCGAATGGCCTGGTGTAAGTCATCACTGCCGGATTCTCCCCCTGAATTAATCATGCCAATCCGCCCCATGTAACAATTTGCAACCTGATACCTAACGAGATCGATGGGGTGATCAGTTGTCAGTTCGCTATACACTTTAGAATGGGTTTTGCCAAATTTGATCGCATTATAGCCGCCGTTATTAGTAGCCATTTTTTGTTTGACGATATCCGCGCCAATGGTCACTGCTAGATGATTTGCCTGACCTGTCAGATCTGCGCTGGCATGGTAGTCTTGGTCGGCTGTTTTAAACGCATTGTTACGCGTATAAGCCCACAATATAGTGACCATGCCTAGACTATGTGCATGCTCAAATGCTTGGGATACTTCTTGAATTTGGCGGCGTGATTCTTCAGAACCAAAGAAAACAGTAGCGCCCACCGCGCAAGCACCCATATCAAATGCTTGATTGACACTGGCAAAAAGAGTTTGATCAAATTTGTTGGGATAGGTCAGCAGTTCATTATGATTAATTTTAAGAATCATAGGAATTTTGTGAGCATAGTGTCGTGATACGATTCCCAATACACCGAGTGTAGATGCGACACCATTGCAACCTCCTTCAATGGCAAGCTCAACGATATGCTTGGGATCAAAAAACATTGGATTGGAGGCAAAGGATGCTCCTGCGGAATGTTCAACACCTTGATCGACCGGTAATAATGATAGATAACCGGTGCCTGCTAAACGCCCTTGGTTATACAGTGCCTGTAGATTGCGCAATACGCTGGGTTTTCGATCGCTTAAAGCCATTACTCGGTCAATGAAATCAGCCCCAGGCAGCTGTAGACTATGTTTAGGTATCGTATTGCATACATGATTGAGTAGCCAATCATGCTCATCTCCTAAAAGTGTGGTTATATTCATCACTTACTCCTTTTTTATCAATATTTGGATAATGTTATTCTTTGAGAGGCTGAACTGAGCTTGAATCATCTTAGTCGCAATATAAGCTCATTGGAATAAGATTTTTCCTAATTTCTTATGCTTGGATTGGGAAAATTAATCCACTGGTTATCGCATAGCTCTATATATGGGTATTTTTCGCCGTGTTGAAGAGCTGAGAACCGGAATCTAGTATGAATGTGCTATCGATAAATAGTGGATCAAAACACTTGAGATTTATAGTGTGTCAGAAATTTCATTCAGAGGGTCATGTAATATGCAATATGGTTTCTTAAGCGCATATTTACTGGGTAGAGGAGTCTAGCGAGTTTGCAATTGCGATTAAATATTCTTGCCTTTGTGTTAGGCACCGGTTTGTTGCAACATCAAGCTGAATTGCCTGATTTAGTGTGGGCTTTGGGTTTGTTGTTGATGGCAATGGCAATCGGATTGCTGCAATGCTATCAATCATCGGTGTTGATAGTAACAAACAGAATCTTATTATGGTTTTTTTTCTTGGGAGCTGGGTTTTTGTGGGCGGCTGCTTTTGCACATTGGCGGTTGGCTGACTCCTTACCTCAGAAGTGGGAAAGACAGGATATTCAAGTTATTGGGGTAGTAGCAAATTTACCGCATAAGAATGATCGTGGTGTACGCTTTCAATTGGATGTTGAACGTGTGGTTACTGAAGGCGCTGTTGTACCCAAACGTATCGCACTGTCCTGGTATAAAGATCGCTATTCAGAAACAGGTGGAATGGCATTGCCAGTTCTGAAAGTGGGTGAACGCTGGCAAATAACCGTGCGTCTCAAGCAACCTCATGGCAATGCAAATCCACATGGATTCGATTATGAGGCGTGGGCATTGGAGCGTAATATCCGAGCCATCGGTTATGTGCGTGCATCATCTGATAATCGGTGTTTGCATACAATGGTCAATCGTCCTGTGTATTGGATTGAACATATACGCGAGCGGATTCAATACCGTTTTACCGATATCCTGGCTGATCAACCCTATGCCGGCGTTCTGAAAGCATTAGCGACAGGCGATCAGCATGCTATTTTGCGCGATCAGTGGCAATTGTTTACGCGCACCGGAACCATCCATTTGATGGCGATTTCTGGTTTGCATATCACACTGGTATCAAGCCTGGTATTTGTACTGGTATTCTGGCTGTGGCGCTGGAGTTCTTATTGGGTGCTACGTCTGCCGGCACGTCGAGCTGCGGTTATCGCCGGACTATTGGCAGCTTTGGGATACGCGGTACTGTCTGGTTTTGCAATTCCGGCACAGCGAACATTCTATATGCTGGCAGTGGTAGCTATTGCTTTATGGAAAGGGCGTTTTACCTCAGCAACAATGGTATTGGCATGGGCTTTATTATGGGTGGTACTACTGGATCCTTGGGCCACGAATTCTCCCGGATTCTGGCTATCATTTGGTGCGATTGCCATTATTATGCTGTTAACGGTAGGGCGGATTGGAAGAATGCACTGGTTGAATGATTGGTTGCGTATTCAATGGGCGATTACATTAGGATTGATTCCTCTATTGCTGGCTTTATTTCAGCAAGTGTCATTAGTATCACCTATTGCCAATGCCGTTGCTATTCCTCTGGTGAGTTTTGTGGTGGTACCGCTAACATTATTAGCAACGATTCCAATATTTGATTTTATGTTGCCGCTGGCACATGCGGCATTAAGTATCTGCATGATGTTACTACAATGGTTGAGTGATGTTCCTTCCGCTGTATGGCAGCAGCATTCTCCGCCGCCATGGACAATACCGATAGCGGTTATTGGAATTGTCTGGATGTTTCTGCCAGGAAGCCTGGGGTTGGGGTTCTTCGCAGGCTTTCCCGCACGTTGGTTGGGTACAATTGCGTTATTGCCTATGTTCTGGGTACAACCACCCAAACCAGGAGCCGGTGAGTTATGGCTAACGGTGTTGGATGTCGGTCAGGGTCTGGCAGTTGTTGCACGTACCGAACATCATGCTTTGTTATTTGATACCGGCCCCGGTTTTACTGAAACCGACAGTGGAAATCGTATTATCTTGCCATTTTTACAGGGCGAAGGTATTCGACAGCTCGATGCTATGATTGTATCACACGCAGATTCAGATCATAGCGGTGGTGCATTATCGGTATTGGAAGGGATATCTGTTAGGATGCTTTTGTCGTCTCTGGATAACCGCCATCCAATCCAGCAAGCGGCAATGGATAAGGATCAGTGCCGTGCTGGGCAGACCTGGCAATGGGATGATGTACATTTTGAATTACTGCACCCAATAGCACTTGATGATGAGAATTCGAAGAATAAGACGAATGCAAACAGCTGTGTGTTAAAAATTACATCAACACATGGAAGTGTGTTGCTGCCATCCGATATTGGCGGTAAAGATGAGCTTGGATTGCTGGCTCGCGTTAATGATAAACTATCCTCGACTGTATTGATCGCTCCGCATCATGGCAGCAGTAGTTCTTCAACCGCGGCTTTTATCCAGAAAGTGAATCCAATGCTGACTATATTTACTGTAGGTTATCTGAATCGCTATGATCACCCTCGTGAAGCAGTGGTGGAACGTTATCATAATTCTGGAAGTAAATTGCTACGCAGTGATGTGGACGGGGCTATTTTGCTACGTTTTGCAGATAATACATGGTTTGTTGATAGTTGGAGAAAATTACACCGCCGCTATTGGTATAAAATTGATGGAAAATATCAAGCTGATTTACGTGAGTAATAGCAACCCTATATAAAGCTGGGAGCTTTTCTCCAGCCTAAGACGGGTTAACCGTTCGTCAAAGGTGCTTGGTTAAGTCCCCGCTTATCTACAGGTAATTCAATATTATTAAAAATGATAGTGAAAGAGGTGCCGGCACCGGGTTCGCTGGCAACTTTGATTTTCAGTTGATTATTTTCTGCTGCGATTCGGACGATAGACAAGCCGATGCCGCTGGATGCCTTGTTATGTAATGCGGCCCTAGGAGAATAAAAATATTCATTGAATATGTTCGGTAAATCTTTGTTCTCAATGCCGATGCCATGATCAGTAATGGTAATGCTGGCACTTTGATTACGTCGATTGATTTCGGATGTAATTTCAACGGATGTGTTGTGGTGCGAATAAGTAATTGCATTGGCAATAATATTTTCTAGCAGTATTTCCAATTGATCGGGAATAACTTTACAGATAAAATTACCAATGGATACATTCAGTACAACCTGTTTGGAATTGGCAACCGGCGTTAGTTTCTCAATACATTTCTGCAAGGCGGTTTGAATATCGATAGATTCGAATACGGCCGTATTAAGACAAGTGTCCTTTAAACGTTCTAATCTGAGCAAATCCAGAATTAACCCAGACATACTTTGTGCACGATTATCAATTTTATCAAGCGCTTCATTAACGCCCTGAGAAGCATCTCCACAATATCCCCCCTTGATTAGATTGATCTTGCTACGAATTGCATCCAAAGGTGATTTGAGCTGGTGTGTCATTAGGACGGCATACTGGTCTTTCTCTACCTGTGCCTGATTGATTTGTCTATATGCATCCAAGAGATGATGTTCATGAGCACGGACAATCAAGGAGAGTCTTGAAACAACATACCAAACTACAAAAAACAGAATATCAAGCGAAAACATCCACAACAAAGCACTATCTCTATGCATGTTGTCAGTGGATAAATGAGTGCCTATGAGAGCCGAGAGTGGTATTTGGGTGAAGACAAAGTTATCAATAAAGATCACAATAGTGTCCATGACACAAACTAATATGGTTACATACAGGCTTTCTCGGGTAGAAAAAAAGATACAGGCTAGAGCGATGTGCAGTACATAGAAAAATGGAATAGGTGTGGAGGTGCTCCCAATGTAATGTACCACAACGGATAAGCAGACTAGGTCAACAATAATCTGTAACCACAGATTGATAGAGGGGGAATTGTATTTGCTAGGTTTGCAGTAATCTAATGCATAAATGTAAGTAATATTCGCAAAACTCAGTACCATTATGACAATAATTGGCCAATTCTGCTGTTCATTGATGCCTAACTGCGTGATGGTATCTGAAGCTAATAGCACTAAAACTTCGAAAAGGATTAGTGCAGCGATCAATACCCAACGAAACGAGATGAACCAACGAATATTGCTGATTAGAACATCGTCACTGAGTTTGAGTCTATCACCTTTTATCTCAAGTAATACGCTCTGATTACTAGGCTTGTTCCAGGAAAACTCAGTAATTGCCATAGCTATTTAACCCAATTGAGCTGCGGCTCCTGTATTTTTTAAACGATCATTAATTGTTGCTAGCAGGCTTATTGGTTCAACCGGTTTTTCCATTATGCAAACCCATTCATGAGAGCCATCTTCAAAATAAGGTCTGATCATGTCGCCCAGAGAGGTTAAAAAAATGGTCTGTATCTCTGGAAAACGTTTATGGATTTGCGCATACGTAGTTAAACCAGAGTCCATTGATTCGACCATAACATCAAGAATGGCAAGGTCTGGGCGGTTGGCGTCATTCTGTAATGAATCGATAAAATCCTGCATGGTCAAATAACTATCAACTTCATATCCGTTCTTACACAAAATACGTTCGACTGCTTCCCGAATATCCGAATCGTCATCAACATGTGCAATCCTTGGTGCCATAAAACTCTCCTTCCTTAATAGTCTAATCTTGGTAAGTTAAGCGCTTACACGAAATAACGAACTTACCGAGACAATTGTTCATTTGATCATATCGTAGCATATGTGAAAAATATGTGAAGAATAACTAATTGTTGTAAGAAGATTCTTAGTTCATGCAGAAAGTGAGATAATTCACAGACCTTTGATTGATATTAAATTACTTTTGAAAGAGCATATGTTTCTCTATTCAAGAAAGTAACTGTGCTATTTCTCACTTTAATTATTTGGAGTATTTTATGTCTTATAGGGATTATCTTTTGGTCTGTTTTGTCTTAACTCTATTTGCAGCCAATAGTGTTGCATTTGCAGATAATGATTTTCACAAGAACGGCAAATCCGGACGTCTCCCAAACATGCTTAAATCAGCTAATAGTCATGGCGTCGATGCAACCTATAGCAAGGCAGGATTTATTGATCTAAGTAATCCATTTTTCAAAATCCTGGGTAGCAATGGTCGGAGCTGTGTAACTTGTCATGCCCCTTCAGAAGGCTGGGTGATTACACCGAAGGGTGTTCAAGAGCGATTTAATAAAACCAAGGGCTTAGATCCTCTGTTTCGGCTAAATGATGGAGCCAATTCGCCTAACGCAGATATATCCACTCAGGAGAAGCGCCGAAATGCTTTCAGTATGTTACTGAATAAAGCGAATATCCGTGTAGGGATAGGTATTCCCGCCGATGCAGAATTTAAATTAATTGAAGTTGATGATCCCTATGGCTATGCGAGTGAAACAGAATTGTCTTTGTTTCGTCGACCATTACCAACAACCAATCTTAAATTTCTAAGTACGATTATGTGGGATGGACGCGAAACGACAAGTGTTCCAAATTCCAGCGAATGTATTTTTGGAACATCCAAATGTTTCGCTCCTGTGCCTTCAGATCTTTCCAATCAAGCTAATCATGCAACACTAGGACATGCTGAAGCCTTGAAGGAATTGAGCATCGAACAACGCAATGCAATCGTGCTGTTTGAATCCGGCTTGTTTACGGCACAAGTGTATGACAAAGATGCCGGTCGATTAACAGTTAAAGGCGCGAAAGGTGGGCCGAAGCATCTGGAGAAACAAGAGTTTTACTTTGGCATTAACGATACAGTAGCCGGTGACTATCGGACACGCGAACATTTTAACCCTATAGTAATGTCACTCTTTGATACTTGGAATCGCTATAACGAACATGCTGATGAAGATAGTAATGAGTATACTTATCGAGATGACAATGAGAATGAAGATTGTGAGGATGATAAGTCTAATTTCAGGGGGCGCGCAGCAATTATGCGTGGCCAAGTGTTATTTAATTCAAAACTAATACAGATCAGTGGTGTTAAGGGCTTAAATGATGATTTAGGAACGGATGTCATTCAAGGCACTTGTACCACCTGTCACAATACGCCCAATTCTGGTAACCACTCAGTACCGATGCCGTTAGATATCGGTATTTCAGATGAATCACGTCGTGCGCCTGACATGCCTTTATATACGCTGGAAAATAAACTAACGGGCGACATTGTAAAAACAACTGATCCAGGACGTGCTTTGCTCACTGGTAAGTGGAAAGACATCGGGCGTTTCAAAGGCCCCATCTTGCGCTCCGTAGCATCACGCCCACCTTATTTTCACGATGGTTCTGCTGCAGATTTATCAGCTGTAATCAATTTTTATAATACACGTTTTGGTATTGGATTGACTGATCAAGAGAAAGCTGATTTAGTCGCTTTCTTGGCAGCACTTTAATCTCTTCAGGTTTAATTCCTTGCTCTTTGGGGCGGCTGGTTGAAAAACAAGTAGTTTGAGGAGCGTACTTAATACCTCGCCGCTTGCGGCGGGGTGCTTTATTATGGCAGCGTTATTTCCAAAGAAGTGCTCTAATGAATTGTCGGTCCAGCTTCGCGAAATACCGCATCAATTGCTAGCGCATCCAAGCGATATTCGCGATTACAGATATCATCGCTAATAATGACTTCGCCAAATTCTTTCAAAATAGAATCTACTTCCTCTCGACCCAGTGAACGTAGCATAGCGTAAATTTTTGCCGGGTCTTCATAGCAACCGTAATGGACGGATTGTGGATCAAAGATGCGTACAGCTTCTTCGTAAAATAGTCGCGCAAGTATCTCTTCAGCAGTCAAATCCCATAATGTTTGATCATTGACTGTGGCGGCCAAAGCTTCGGCACGTGCCCAGCCATCGGGATCTTGTTGGTCGGCGGCGGGTAGTTTTTGTAACAATAAACCGAAGATGGTCTGATTTGTGGTGATCAGAAAGAGGCGCGAAGGTAATTGCTCAGATTGCTTGAAGTAATGCTGAAATATTTCAGCGATACTGTTGCCATCAAGCGGTACGATGCTTTGGTAGGATTCGCGCATGGAGGGCATATCCAGCGTGATGAGTAATTGACCGTGGCCAAGTAAATCAGGCACCGATTGAGGGTCAATATTTTTAGCGCATTTTGCCATCCCACGTATGTGTAAACTTTCATTACAGTCGATGACTAGCATGGAAACGGGACCACTGCCATTCAATTGGATAGTCAGTCGTCCGGTTTGTTTAAGGTTATCACCCATGAGTAGGGTGGTTGCACTGATTTCTCCCAGCAACTGAGAGACCGGCGGCGGGTAATTTCGGCCTGAGAGCATTTGTTGCCACACCGAATCGAGATGCACCAATGCACCGCGTATGTCCAGATCCTCCAAAAGAAAGCGTTGTACGTAATTACTCATATTAAACCTCTATTAAATTCATCAACCAATATAATCTAATCAGTATTATAAACGATTGTTATGCAATGCTACCCATGCCTGACCTAAAGCGATGGCGCTGTCATCCGGTAATACTTGTTGAGCACTAAAAATGTGTAGAGCTGGTGCAGCTAATTGATGAATTAAGCTTTGCCGCAATAGAGCATTGTGAAAACAACCACCGCCTAATGCCAAGTGAGTTATCGTGTGCTGATAGGCGGTTTCTTTTATCCATGCCGCTAAACCTGTGGCTACAGTGGCGTGGAATAGGGCGGCCGCATAAGAGGTATTACATTTTGAGTCATGGCAGTCGATCAGTGCCGACAGTAAGGGAGAAAAATCCAGATTATTATCTTCTGTAATTCGATAACCTTCGGCCAGTTCGGCTACCGGTCCATATTGCTCAGCTAATTGCTGTAATTGCATCGCTGCTTGTGCTCCATGCGATTGGATCCAGTTGACTCTCAACAAACCGGCCGCTGCGTCGAATAATCGTCCCATGCTGGAAGTCTGCGGACAATTTAAATTCCTTGCCAGCATCGTTGCAACGATTCCTGCTGCCGGTTGGCTGGCAAAACGTTGCGCAATTTCATTGCTTCGATTTAATTTAGCTAGCGCTGCTGCGGCCATGCGCCAAGGTTCTTGTGCCGCGCGATCGCCTCCGGGCAAAGCGAGCGTGGTCAGGTGGCCAAGCCGCTGAAAGTGCGCGCCATCCACCCATAACAATTCACCCCCCCATGGCATATTGTCCATTCCGAGTCCGATGCCATCTAGCGCTAATCCCAGTACAGGTTGAGTCAGTTTATGCTCGGCACAGATTGCGGCAATATGCGCGTGATGGTGTTGCACAGGCAGTACAGGAATCCTTTGTTGTTGCGCGTAAGCTTCAGCAAACCGGGTGCTATAAAAATCCGGATGTAAGTCATGCGTGACAATTTCAGGTGGCCTCGAATAATCCCGGCACATGCGCTGTACGGTTTTATCTAATTGACTGCATGCATCTGCCGTGGCCAGATCGCCCACCAACGGAGAAATATAGGCTTGGTTGTTCTGTGTTAGGCAAATGGTATTTTTTAACCAGGCACCACAAGCTAGAACGGCGGAGCCACTGATTGCCAACGAGATGCGAGTATCGCGCAAATTAGTCAGTCAAGCGTGCTGTCGACGGGTTGTAATAATTGCTTGGTAGTTGCTGTTTTACGGCAACCGGCTTCAATCCAATCCATCCATGCCGCTATGCCATTGCCTTGCGTGGCTGAAATCTGCAGGACAGATAATGCAGGATTGATACGATGTGCATAGTCAATTGCCAAATTAACATCAAAATTTAGATAGGGCAGCAAATCGCATTTGTTCAACAGCATTAAATCGGCTGCATGAAACATGTCGGGATATTTGAGTGGTTTATCTTCGCCCTCAGTAACCGATAAGATCACCACTTTATGCGCTTCGCCCAGGTCAAAACTCGATGGGCAAACCAGATTTCCCACATTCTCAATAAATAACAGACTGTTATCTTGTAATGATAGCTGTTGTAGAGCATGATCTACCATGTGTGCATCCAGATGACAGCCTTTGCCAGTATTGATTTGAATCGCCGGAATGCCGGTTGCACGGATGCGTGCCGCATCATGATCGGTTTGTTGATCTCCTTCAATCACAGCGATAGGTTGTTTCCCGCGTAACATTTGGATAGTTTTAACCAGCAAGGTGGTTTTGCCGGAACCCGGGCTGGAAACTAAATTCAGTGCAAAGACGCCGTGTTCAGTTAAGAAACGACGATTTTTATCGGCATAATGGTTATTTTTCGCCAGGATATCACGTTCAATCTTTATCATCCGCGATGAATTCATGCCGACAGCGTGGGCAGCAGCAATACCTGTGCCGAGATGCACGATTTTGAGTACGTAATTAGCATTAACAGGCGCCGAATGGTATTGATTAGCACATAATGCCTGCCCAATCGGGCGATACTTCATAGGCCGATCAGAATGACGATGCACAGGTATCGACTTGCCATTCATACGAGTTTGACCCACGCCACAGCCACAGGTTGTACACATAGTTGTCCTCGTTATTCCACTTCAAGTTCTTTAATGCGCATTTCTTCACCGTGAGTAATTTGCACCGCATAGTTCCCACATTGAGGGCAAGCGGCATAGTGTGATGCGATTAAAATTGAATGATGACATTGATTGCAGATGCCTTGTCCGACTATTTCAATAATTTCCAGCTTAGCTTGTTGAGCGACACTGTCTTGTTTGACCACATCAAAATAGAAACATAGCGATTCTTTCTCTACGCAAGCCAATTGTCCAATTTCCAGCCATACCGTTTTGACTCGGGTGAATTTTTGCTCATTGGCTGCATCTTCAATAAGTTGTAGCAAACTTTCAGCCAATGACAGTTCATGCATTTCTTATTTCGGTGTCAACAAAATCTATGCGATGTAAAGCCATTGCTGTACATGCTTAATGGCTGTTTCCAGATTCATACTAGCTTGAATGCTTAACCCATCGCCCAACTCAAAAGAGTAGCCACGGATCCTCAATAAAGAAGTGGGAGGGGCTTGGCGTTGGTATATCTGCTGATAAATAAACAGCAGCGCAGCGGGAGTTACTGCATGACTGGTATAGCTATCATCTTTTTCGGCGTTCACTGTTGAGAATTCAAAGGGTTCTTTGCATGACATGTCGGCATCAACAAATAGAATCTGATCAAATCCCACAAAATCGACAGCATGCTCAACCAACAGTTGCATGTCAATGAGACAAGTTACGTGCGCTAATTTTAACGAGTCTACACGCTCAATACATAGGGAACCCAAAGCATCATCTCCGCGCCCGGGATTTCCATAACCGAATAGTAATAATTCAAGCATGAGTTGAGTGTAGTTCCTTCGTAAGTTTAGGTATTGGTGTGCGTACAACGGATGTTCTAACGGTAAAATAGAGTAGCAAGAGCATACGTTTTACACTGGGTATTTGTAATACATAATTGTCGCTATTCAATAGATTTAGAATCAATTTTAATCACATCTTCCATCAATAA
Source organism: Nitrosomonas sp. (assembly GCA_024281695.1). GTDB lineage: Bacteria > Pseudomonadota > Gammaproteobacteria > Burkholderiales > Nitrosomonadaceae > Nitrosomonas. Next base: position 12,011 of record JAMXAE010000056.1, read on the forward strand.
TTTTGTCTTTGTTCACTGTAAACACCTTCACTGGATTTATTTGTTTCCGGAGCGGATAGATGCGCAATATTATATTGATTAATATCATTTATTAGTCATTAATTATTACATATGTACTATGTGAAGATGTACTCATGTACTAACAAAAAAGGAGTTATTTCCCATAGATTCAATAAGGTAACGTAATTACAATGAATACCACTGTGGTAATTATAACTTTTGAATTAAGTAATTGAGATAGCCGATTTATGGGTGGATTAGTTGTTAAATTCTATGGGAGATACTGAGATGAGGAATGACTTTAAAATGAAATTATTAGCAGCGGTTGTTCTAATGATAAGCGGAACTGCACAAGCTGCGCCAACGCAAGCGTCCATTAATTGGTTTGGTCATGATCCTGCTGAATTAGGGGGTTTTTATAGTGCAGTAGGGCATACCTTTGAGCATGAATATCTATTCAATTTAAATAGCAGTGTGAATGCGCTAGCAACTGCAGTTTCTAATGATGTGGCTAGCATTTTTAATATCGATAGTGGCAAAGTAGAATTATTTAAAAGTAATGGTGATACTAATTACACAAATGACTTATCACTAGGCTCATTTACTTTTGATTCTACAGCAACAAACACGACATTTAGCTCTCTTACTGCGGGAGATTATTATTATCAAGTGACAGGTACTATTACGGGTTCAATGGGTGGTGGTTATATGTTGTTTTCTCATGTTAGTGCTGTTCCTGAACCGGAGACTTATGCAATGTTTCTAGCCGGTCTGGGCTTGATTGGATTTTCATTGCGTAGTCGTAAAGCGAGATAGTTTGTAGATTAATTTTAGTTTAAAAGTAACAACCACAGGAAATTGTATGTCTTGTGGTTGATTTGATTCTGGTATAAGCAAATTAGTATTAATCCATGTATTTTCTTGATTGCGTTGTCTGTTTCGCATCTCCATAACCCATTTAACCGAATTGCGGGATAAATTGTGTATGAACATTGCCTTTGTTACTATGTACTAGCAAAATTCAAATGATTCATATTTCTAGCTGGAAAAACTGAATGCAGCAACTACTAATTACTTTGGGTATTCTAATATTATTGCTAGGTCTAGCTTGGCCTTGGGTTTCGCAATTGCCTTTGGGTCGTTTGCCAGGTGATATTCATATCGAACGTGAGAATTTGAGCTTTCATTTTCCGCTCATGACCGGTTTATTGATCTCGATCGTGTTATCGCTCCTACTTTGGTGGATACGTAAATAAAGGTTACTTATTCATTGCCGATGAATCTCTCCAGTGATCCCTTTCGTCAGTTGATGAATCACTTTGCCATCTTTATCCTGTAGTGTCACCTGCAAAGGCATTTTACCCAGCGCATGCGTTGCACACGACAGACACGGATCATAAGCTCGTACGGCAACTTCCAGATGATTGAGTAAGGCCTCGGTAATTTCCTGGCCATCCAGATATTGATTGGCTACTGAGCGCACGGATTCATTCATTGCCTGATTGTTGCTGGTGGTGGAAACAATCAGGTTGGCTTGTGTAATTAATCCTTCCTCGTTGACTTGATAATGGTGGAACAATGTTCCGCGTGGGGCTTCGATGACGCCGATACCTTGCGGCTGGTGCCCGCCTTTTTCAGCGATCAGTTCTGTGCCAGTGATGTCTGCATCGTGCAGCAGAGCTTGGATTGATTCAGTACAGTGTAGCAGTTCAATCATGCGTGCCCAGTGATACGCGAGCGTATCATGCACCAATCCGCCTTGACCGAATGCCTTGAAGCGCTGGCGCGCCACTTCGGCGAACGGTGTTAAGATGTGGTCGCAGTTGTTGATGCGTGCCAGCGGACCAACGCGGTACCAGCCTTGTTCGATCCCTAATGCCGTGAGATAGGGAAATTTCATGTAACTCCACGGGCGTACTTCTTCCTGCAGGATCTGCTGATAATCGCAGTAATCGAACTGATCGAAAATTGGATGGCTGTCGGCATAACGCGCGCGTAATCCGCCGTGGTAGAACTCTAGTTCGCCGCTGCTTCCGGTCATGCTGAGATAATTGCTGTGAAGGGTACCAAAATCGCGGTGTTCCGGGTGTGCGGTGTGGATTTTCTCGTTCAGCGCGAGCGCTTCCTGGCTCCATTGCAGGATATTATCAATGTCGGCGAGCAACGCATCGCGTTGAGGAATTGTCAGCGGTTTGTTCATGCCGCCGGGCACGGTGCCGGTGCCGTGAATGCGTTTGCCTGTGATCGCTTCGATGATTTGCTGACCGAATTTGCGCAGCTTGACGCCTTTTAGGGCGATTTCCGGGTATTGCTCCAAAACACCTACAATATTGCGCTGCGCCGGATCACTGCCAAAGCCGAACAGGAAGTCCGGGGAAGAAAGATGGAAAAAATGCAACGCGTGTGATTGCAGAATTTGGCCGAAATGCAGCAAGCGACGCAGTTTTGTTGCCGTTGGTGTGAGTTGCCGTACACCGGCGATTTGATCCACCGCCTTCGCTGCCGCCAACTGATGACTGACCGGGCAAATGCCGCACAGCCGTTGCACGAAGAACGGCACTTCCCAATACGGGCGGCCCTGAATAAATTTCTCAAAGCCGCGAAATTCGACGATATGCAGCCGCGCTTCGACGATGTGATTGTTTTCGTCCAGCAGTAATGTGATTTTGCCATGCCCCTCGACACGCGTGACCGGGTCGATGGCGATGCGCCGGGTGGCGGGTGGCGAGGCGGGTTTATCCGGTTCCATAGCGCTTAATCATAATGTAATTGGGATTTTGCAATGACCGGCTTGTGTCCGGCCAATAACGGTTGCAGTAGTTGCAGGAACGCATCCGCGGAAGGCGGGCAGCCGGGCAGAAAATAATCGATGCGCACGACTTCGCTGATGGGATACACCTTATCCAGCAACAGCGGCAACTCAATGTCACTCGGAATCTGCGGATTGGTGACGCCAACTCCATTCAAATAGACTTCCTGCAAACAATCCTTTAGGTCGAAATAGTTGCGCATGGCAGGCACACCGCCATTGATTGCGCAGGCGCCTACTGCGATCAGAATGGTGCAGTTAGTACGAAATTTACGTAATACGTGCACATTCTCTGCATTGCACACGCCGCCCTCAATCAAACCAATGTCGCAAGAACCGCAGTGTTTGATGTCGGTGAACGGCGAACGGTCAAGTTCCACGCGTTCGAGCAAACCGGCCAGGCGCTCATCCATATCGAGAAAAGACATGTGACAACCAAAACATCCGGCTAATGACGTGGTGGCAATTTTGATTCTGGGTTTAGTCATCATTTTTCTTCGCGATTTTTCCTGGGCATGCTCAGATAATAGCACGGCATCGATCATTTCATTCTTGTTCAGCTTTTAAGCATTTTATGTAGCAGCTCAAGGCCTATTCGGAGAAGTCGATACTTTGAGAATGGAATTTGCGCTCAGAGATCATCGTAAAGGCTGCGTATCACAATCCACAAAATAACCTGCATTCAGTCCAGCCACGAATGGCTGGGAAGCGCATTCACTATGAACGACACCGGCCGGAAGAAACTACTCTGTACCAATTGATGCAAGAACACACTGAGTCCTTCTTTGCGCAAGTTGAATTGGTGACCGGATCGGGGTTGCCCGATTTTGTCAAAGACGAGTTTGATGCCTTTCTTGAATGTGGCGTTTTAGCCCATGGCTTTCTGCGCCTGCGTTGTGCCGACTGCACCCATGAAAAACTGGTCGCTTTTTACTGTAAGCGGCGGGGTTCTGTCCTTCGTGCTGTGGGGACTACAAACGCGCAGTCGGCTGCTCACCTGGTCGATCACGTTATTCCCAATGTACCCGTGCGCCAATGGGTTCTCTCACTACCAATTCCACTGCGCTATCTACTCGCTGTCCATCTGCATCTGATCTCACCCGTATTGCAGGTCATTTCGCGTGCCATCTCTACTTTTCTGATCAAACAGAGGCCGGATTCAAGCGGCGTGAGGCACAA
>JAMXAE010000057.1 GCA_024281695.1 Nitrosomonas sp.
GGATCCACAAAATTTCTCATGGAATCCTGAATGGCATATCCCCGCGCTATCTGTTAATGAACTTAAGTCCAAAGCGGGTTGGATCGCAAACTATGTGTATGATAATCCATCGCAGAAATTATGGGTGGTCGGCATCACGGGCACCAATGGCAAAACCTCCTGTTGTCATTGGTATGCACAAGCCTTGACAAGCCTAGGCAAGAAAACAGCGATAATAGGAACATTAGGTAATGGTTTTAGCGGTTCATTTGAAGCCTCTGAGAATACAACACCCGATGCAACTTTGTTACAGCACTCATTAGCAAAATTTAAACAGCAAGGTGCTGATAGCGTAGTGATGGAAGTTTCATCACACGGCATTGTTCAAGGTCGTATCAACGGAACAACACTTTCAGTCGCCGTACTCACCAATTTATCGCGCGATCATCTCGATTATCACCAGAACATGGATGCCTATGCAGCTGCAAAAGCTCGTTTATTTTTCTGGCCAGAACTTAAGTACGCGGTTATTAACATGGATGATGTATTGGGTGTTGAATTATCACGACAGCTCGCCAATAAAACCACAAAAATAATTGGCTATGGATTCAGATATCCAGAAACAGGCCATTACTCTAAGCATTTTAAAATGGTCTATGGCTCAAATCTTAAAGCCGATATCGAAGGTATGGAGTTTGATATTGAATATGAAAACAGTCATGGGCATTTAAGAATTAATCTGCTGGGAAAATTCAATGCATCCAATTTATTATCGGTAGTGGCTACTTTGCTAGCCAGTGGTATCGAACTGCCAGATGCCATTCGAGCATTACAGAATGTACAGCCTATCTCAGGACGCATGGAAAAGTATGGCGGTATTGATCAACCTATTATTATCGTGGATTATGCCCATACTCCCGATGCACTGGAAAAGGTGCTTTGTACACTGCGTGAGATTTTACGCACAGCCAATCAAAACAAAGAAGCGGTTCTGCATAATGCTCGCTTGCATTGTGTCGTGGGTTGCGGAGGAAACCGTGACAAAGGAAAACGCGCAATGATTGGTGAAGTTGCGACACGTCTGGCGGATGCAGTTATTTTTACCAGCGACAATCCACGCTTTGAAGATCCTATGAGCATTATTAAAGCTATTGCCAAGGGTGCCAGTACAGAAAATTACCAGATCGAAATTGATCGAGCATTAGCCATTTATCAGGCCATTGACAATGCTGATTCTGGCGATATTGTCTTGATCGCTGGCAAAGGTCATGAAAGATTCCAAGAAATAAAAGAACAGAAAGTTCCATTTAATGATGCTGAAGTTGTGCAACAAGTGCTCAAGGACTTAGCAATAAAAGTACGAGGGCAACAATGATGATGATTAAGGAAGTCGCTCAAGTATTAGATGCCGATTGGAATGGAAAAAATGTGTTATTTACCGGTGTAAGTACAGACAGCCGTACGCTGAAGCAAGGTAATTTATTTATTGCTCTAACGGGCGAAAATTTTGATGGCAATAGATTTGTAGACAATGCAGTTAAGAAAGGCGCTGTTGCAGCTATGATCGAGCAAGAAGTTAGTAGCAATGACCTTCCAGTTGGCATTCCCTTGCTTCGAGTCAAAGATACACGATTAGGTCTAGGGCAATTAGCAGCCCACTGGAGAAGTCGTTTTACGCTACCCTTGATTGGCGTCACTGGCAGTAATGGCAAAACCACGGTCAAGGAAATGATTGCCACGATTTTGCGTCGGGCAACAGCGAGTGATGAAGCAGTAATCAATGAACAATTGAACTCTATCTTGGCAACAGAAGGCAATCTCAACAATGATATTGGCGTACCACAGATGTTATTGCGACTGCGCCAGCAGCATCAATATGCGGTTATTGAAATGGGTATGAACCATATGGGAGAGATTTCTTATCTGACGCAACTGGCCAAACCAACTATTGCACTGATTACCAATGCAGGTGCCGCACATATTGAGGGATTGGGCTCCATTGAAGCTGTCGCACGTGCTAAAGCTGAAATTTTTGAAGGACTAAAGCAACAAGGAACGGCGATTATCAATGCAGATGATGTATTTGCCCCGCTATGGCGTAAATACGCTGGTTCGCGATCAATCATAGACTTTGGTTTGCGTGAAAACGCCCAAATCAGCGCTGACTATCAAACAAATCCGCTGATGAATAGGATTAAGTTGAAATTACCCGATGGCATAGAAACCATACAGTTGCAAACGCTAGGTATTCATAACATTTATAACGCATTGGCAGCCGCCGCAGCGACTACTGCTTTAGGCATTAAAAAAGAATTAATTGCATCAGGATTGGAAAGATTTCAGGGTGTAAAGGGTCGTATGCAGAAGAAGCAAGGACTCCATCATGCGCTGCTAATCGACGACACTTATAACGCAAATCCAGAATCGGTACGCGCTGCTTTAGCTGTCTTAGCATCAACAGATGGGAAGAAGATACTAGTACTGGGCGATATGGGTGAATTGGGCCAATCAACAATTGATTTACATCGAAAAATTGGTAGAGAAGCGCGTAAAGCAGGATTGTATAAATTGTTGACACTGGGTGAATTAAGCGCTTACGCAACCGAAGAATTCGGTAAGGGCGCGCAACATTTTAACACCATTGATGAACTGCTCAACGCGACGGAAAGCTTACTGGCGAATGATGTCACTCTTCTGGTAAAAGGATCACGCTTTATGCAAATGGAGCGAGTAATTAAGCAACTAGAGATCCAACGTTTATAAAAATGAATGCTCGCAGAAAAAGTAAATAAAATGCTAGATGATAGATTACAACAACTGGAGTTCTTATGCTGCTAGCATTTTTTCAATGGCTGGCTCAGGATATTCGTGTTTTCAATGTATTTAGCTATATTACATTGCGTACCATGCTAGCTGTTCTAACGGCACTGGTTATTTCTTTTATCATTGGCCCAATGATGATTCGTAAGTTGACTGCCTACAAAATCGGACAATCCGTACGTGATGATGGCCCTCAATCTCATCTTGTGAAAGCGGGAACACCCACAATGGGTGGCGCCTTGATATTGATGTCAATTTTACTAACGACTATATTATGGGCTGATTTAAGTAATCGATACATTTGGGTGGTATTGCTGACTACATTGGGATTTGGAGCGATTGGCTGGATCGATGACTATCGCAAAGTAGTGTATCGCAATCCTAAAGGACTTCCCGCGAGCGCCAAATTCTTCTGGCAATCTGTCATTGCGCTGATCATTGCGATCTATCTTGCGTTAACTGCCGAAATACCCGCTCAGACAGACATGATCGTACCCTTCTTCAAGGAAGTATCGATTCCACTTGGAATCATTGGTTTCATCATATTGACCTACTTTGTGATTGTAGGCACCAGCAACGCAGTCAATCTTACTGATGGATTGGATGGTCTGGCGATTATGCCAACTGTCATGATCAGTAGTGCACTCGCAGTTTTTGCTTATGTAACCGGACATATTGTATTCGCCAAGTATCTGGGAATTCCTTATATCCCTAACACTGGCGAATTATCCGTATTTTGTGGTGCTCTAGCAGGAGCAGGACTTGCTTTTCTGTGGTTTAACGCTTACCCCGCCGAGGTATTCATGGGTGATGTAGGCGCATTAGCCTTGGGTGCCGCTTTAGGTATTGTAACTGTGATAGTGCGTCAGGAGATTGTATTAGTAATTATGGGCGGTGTCTTTGTAGTCGAAGCACTGTCAGTCATGTTACAAGTGGCTTCATTCAAATTGCTGGGTAAGCGTATTTTTCGCATGGCGCCATTACATCATCATTATGAATTAAAAGGCTGGAAAGAAAATCAAGTTGTGGTTAGATTCTGGATTATTACCATCATTCTCGTATTGTTTGGACTATCAACATTAAAGCTAAGATGAATTTGCAAGATAAAATAGTGCTGGTATTGGGCATGGGCGAAACAGGTTTATCCATGGTGAAATGGCTATTGCGCCAAGGTGCAGAAGTTCGTGTTGCAGATAGCCGTATAGAGCCACCTAACTGGAAAGAATTGTTGGGAAATTTCCCTCTACTACAGGCTCACAAAGGCAAGTTTGAGACCAAGATTCTGGATGGCATAGAGATGATCGCGATTAGTCCAGGTGTTCCCTTAGCAGATCCATTTGTGCAGCAGGCCATTCAACGTGGTATACCAGTTGTAGGCGATATGGCTCTTTTTAGCTGGGCGCTAGAGCAAAGCAATCTGCCAAAACCCAAAGTGGTAGCCATCACAGGGTCCAATGGAAAAACAACGGTCACCGCCATGATAGGTGCCATGTTGAAGAAGTCCGGCTGGAATGTGGAAGTGGCAGGGAATATTGGCCCAGCCATTCTTACTGCACTCATGCAGCGCATGGATGCTGGCGATTGGCCGCAAGCCTGGGTTCTGGAAACATCTAGCTTTCAATTGGAAACAACCCATAATTTGAATGCAGATATAGCTACTGTACTAAATGTAAGCGAAGATCATCTGGATCGTTATACCGGCATGCACGATTATGCAACAGCAAAAAAGAGAGTTTTTTTACATGAAAAGAATGAAGGAACACAAGTTCTTAATCGGAATGATCCTGTTGTTTGTGCAATGGCGCTGATAAATAGAAAGCAAATTACGTTTGGCGTTGATAGACCTCCAACCCACACAGATTTTGGCATTATCCATGACGGAGATGATCTATGGTTGGTACACGGTGACACTCCACTAATCAAAACCTCTGAATTAGTTGTTAATGGATTACATAATGCGGCCAATGCATTGGCCGCATTGGCCATATGTCGCGCATTAGGAGTGCCGGTTGATCCGCTCCTGTCTGCTTTACGAGAATTTAGAGGTTTACCGCATAGAATGGAAAAAGTAGCGGCATTTAATGGCGTGACTTTCTATGATGATTCCAAAAGCACCAATGTCGGTGCAACAGTAGCGGCACTCAATGGTATGAAACAGAATGTAGTATTAATCGCCGGCGGGGATGGCAAGGGACAGGATTTCTCTCATCTAAAACAAGCTGTGGCTGATAATGCACGAGCAGTCGTACTAATTGGTCGCGATGCCGGAATTATTGCTGCTGAGGTGAAAGATTGTGGCATACCTTTGCATTTCGCGGTCACGATGGAAGAAGCCATGCAGAAAAGTTTTTTATTAGCGCAATCAGGCGATGTGGTATTGCTGTCACCTGCCTGTGCCAGCTTTGATATGTTTAGAAATTACATACACCGCGCAGAGGTATTTGTCGCGGCTGTCAAAGATATCGAGAATAAATTCTTTAGTTTTGGACAGAAAAAGCATTGATGATGATTTATCAAGCGAGCAATCAGAAGCAAAGAGTGATGACTGATTTTGATCAGGCACTGGTGTGGTCAACTTTGCTGTTGTTAAGTATCGGACTAGTCATGATCTACTCTGCATCTATCGCAATTGCAGAAGCACAGTTTGGCGCTGATCGTGCAAATTATTATTTATTGCGACATGGTGCTTACCTGGCTGTAGGTTTGATACTAGGATTGATTGCTTTTCAGATACCAATGCGGTTATGGCAAAAATATGTCAGCTATTTGTTCATGGCAAGTACTCTATTGCTGATACTCGTTCTTGTTCCCGGCATTGGTCATGAAGTCAATGGCAGCCAGCGATGGATTCCGTTGTATGTGGTAAATTTGCAGCCATCCGAGTTTATGAAATTTGTTATGGTACTGTATGCCGCTGACTATGTTAACCGTAAAGCTGCGGATCTGGATTATCTCCTGAAAGGATTTCTTCCTATAACCATAGTGATGGCCATAGTAGGATTCCTGCTGTTAGTGGAGCCGGATTTCGGCGCTTTCTTTGTCGTAACTACACTGGCCATGTCTATCTTATTCCTGGGCGGTGTCAGTTTAAAAATATTTGTTGGATTGATTAGCATTCTAGCAGCCGGTTTGTATGGATTAATTTTAAGCTCACCGTATCGACTGGATCGAGTAGTGGCATTTATGGATCCCTGGGCTGATCCCTATGGAAAAGGATATCAATTGAGCCATGCGTTAATTGCATTTGGACGGGGCGAATGGCTTGGCGTCGGCCTGGGCGGTAGTGTCGAGAAATTATTTTATTTGCCTGAAGCGCATACGGATTTCCTACTGTCAGTTTTAGCTGAAGAGCTCGGATTTGTCGGAGTTACTGCAGTCATTATTTTATTTATATGGCTTATCATGCGTGCTTTTGTAATTGGTCGTCTGGCTGCAAAACTAGAATCCCCTTTCTCTGCATTAGTTGCACAAGGTATTGGTATTTGGATCGGTGTGCAAGCGTTAATCAATATGGGTGTCAATATGGGCGTTTTACCCACCAAGGGATTAACCCTACCTCTATTAAGCTTTGGAGGTAGCAGCATCACCGCAAGTTGTATCGCACTTGCTGTGTTACTCCGTATTGATTGGGAAAATCGTCAGCGACTGCGAGGATTGCCAACATGAGAACTCCCACTATTCTCATTATGGGAGGCGGCACTGGAGGACATGTGTTTCCGGGGCTGGCGGTTGCCAACTATTTGAAGGAATTAGGCTGGCATGTCGTATGGCTGGGAACGCAGGCGGGCATAGAATTAAAGATAGTTCCCCAACATGGATATGAAACAGAAACCATCAGTTTTTCTGGATTGCGGGGCAAACAATTGACTGCGTGGTTTATGCTGCCATTGCGATTAATCAAAGCATTTTTACAAAGTATCCATATCATCCGACGCATAAAGCCTGATGTAATTCTGGGTATGGGTGGCTACCCAGCCTTTCCAGGCGGCATGATGGCATGCTTACTCAATAAGCCATTGATCATTCACGAACAGAATTCAGTACCAGGTTTAACCAATAAAATTCTGGCAAAGCTGGCGGATAAAGTGATGCTCGGCTTCCCCGATACCGTTCTCGCGGATAAAGAAAAAATAGTGTTCTCAGGTAATCCAGTACGATCTGAAATTACGCGAATGGAAACACCAGAAAAGCGCTTTTTAGGACGACAAGGAAAACTAAAACTTCTGGTTGTGGGAGGCAGTCTGGGCGCCCAAACTTTAAATACTGTCGTGCCACGAGCGCTTGAACTAATGCCAGAAAATCTTCGTCCGACGGTAGTTCATCAAGTCGGCATCCTGCACTTAGAATCCGTTGAGAAGGCGTACGCTGAATTGCACATAGAAGGTGAATTGGTTGCATTTATTGATGACATGGCTGAACGCTATGCAATCTGCGATTTAGTATTGTGCCGTGCTGGCGCGCTAACGATTGCAGAGTTAAGTGCAGTAGGGATTGCCAGCATTCTGGTGCCCTATCCTCATGCTGTGGATGATCACCAAACCAGTAATGCTCAGTTTCTTGTGAGTCAGGGTGCCGCATTGTTAATACCAGAAAATGAATTAACGGCACAAAAGTTGGCTGAGCTGCTATCGAATCTGATGCGTGAAGAATTACTCAATATGGCAATGAATGCTCGCAGCCTGGCGAAAACAGAAGCAACCAGAATAGTAGCTGAAACATGCATTGAGCTGAGTGGAGTATTGCATGAAGCATAAAGTCAAACATATTCATTTTGTCGGGATTGGCGGCGCGGGAATGAGCGGAATTGCAGAAGTTTTCGTCAATCTGGGCTATCAGGTCAGTGGTTCTGATTTGATAGATAATTCAGTTACTCAACGCTTGAGTAGCCTCGGTGTAACTGTGTATGTTGGGCATGCAAGCCAGCAAATATCAGGGGCAGACGTGGTAGTAACTTCTACCGCAGTGAAGTCTGAGAATCCTGAAGTCATTGCGGCAAGAAACAAAAATATTCCGGTGGTGCCACGCGCTTTGATGTTGGCCGAATTGCTCAGATTACGAAGTGGTATCGCGATAGCGGGGACGCATGGAAAAACAACCACAACCAGCCTGATAGCCAGTATACTTGCGGCGGCCGATATGGACCCTACGTTCGTCATCGGAGGGAAACTGGAAGCAGCAGGCTGTCATGCCAAATTAGGAAGCGGTGAATTCATTGTCGTTGAAGCAGACGAGTCGGATGCCTCGTTTTTATATTTGCAACCCATGCTTACCGTGGTAACCAATATTGATGAGGATCATATGGAAACCTATGGGCATGATTTTAGTCGGCTGAAGCAAACATTTGTAGAATTCGTACAGCACTTACCCTTTTATGGAATGGCCGTATTGTGCATGGATGACGTAAATGTGCGCGAAGTGATGTCGGCGATTACCAAGCCCATTACAACTTATGGTTTGTCTGAAAATGCACAGGTGCGCGCAATCAATATTCAACATAACAGCAGCCAAATGAAGTTTACTGCAATCATAGGAGTCAATGGCTCAGCACGTCTATTGAATATCACACTAAATTTACCCGGATTACACAACATACAAAATGCATTGGCTGCCATTACGGTTGCTAATGAGATTGGGGTTCCAGATGCAGCCATAGTTAAGGCGCTAGCAGAATTCAAAGGGGTCGAGAGACGCTTTCAACAATACGGAGAAATCAGATTATCCGCACAGAAAAGTTTTACGTTGATTGATGATTATGGCCATCATCCATTTGAAATGGAGGCGACCCTAAAAGCTGCTCGAGGCGCTTTTCCCAATCGACGTCTGGTATTAGCTTTTCAACCCCATCGTTATACACGCACCCGGGATGTGTTCGAAAATTTCACCAAGGTTTTATCCCAGGTTGATGTGCTGTTATTAACCGAGGTCTATTCAGCAGGCGAAGATCCTATTGTTGCTGCTGATAGTAAATCATTAGCGCGCTCGGTGCGAGTACAGGGAAAAGTCGAACCCATTTACATTGAAAATGTAGACGATTTATCCGCTGCCATACTGAATATTGTGCAAGATGGCGATGTCGTTCTGGTGATGGGTGCAGGCTCCGTTGCGAAAGTCGCTCCTACTATTGCACGAATGAAGAATAAGCTAATGGTGGTTAATGGTCATGAATACCGCTAAGGATCTAGGGAAAATGCCCTGTCTGCCACAGAATATAGGACTCAACATATCAATAGCCAATCAATTAGCAAGCGAGGCTGGTATGCAAATAATGCGTGGAGAAATGCGCACGAATGAATCCATGAGCAAGCACACTTCCTGGCGCGTAGGGGGTTATGCTGAACGTTATTACTTACCGGCAGATTTGAAGGATTTTGCCAATCTTTTACACGACTTACCAGCTGATGAACCCATTTATGTGATTGGATTAGGAAGTAACTTATTGATCAGAGATGGCGGTCTGCAAGGTACCGTAGTCGCGCTTCATGCACAATTAAATGAGTTGCAATTGGTTGAACAGAATCAATCCGATGGTGTCATTTTTGCAAGCGCCGGTGTGTCTTGTACGAAAGTTGCTCGATTCGCAGCCAAGCATCATTTGGCGGGTGCTGAGTTTCTGGCAGGTATTCCAGGCACGGCGGGAGGAGCACTGGCAATGAATGCCGGCTGCTTTGGATCAGAGACTTGGGATATCGTTGAGAAAGTTCAGATCATCAATCACAGCGGCCAAGTATTCGTGCGACAACCTGGCGATTACATGATTGGTTATCGTAGCGTAAAACTTCAATCGATATCCGTCACAACGGTATCAGAATGGTTTGCTGGTGGATATTTTAGATTAGCGCGCGGAAATCAAACTGAATCTCGGCAAAAAATTAAACAATTACTAGCACAACGTATTAACAGTCAACCACTCAATCAGCCGAATGCAGGCTCAGTATTTCGTAATCCGCCCGGAGATTATGCTGCGCGTTTGATTGAAGCATGCGGTTTAAAGGGATGTTGTATCGGCGGAGCCATGGTTTCACCCAAACACGCTAATTTTATTGTTAATACCGGCACTGCGAACGCTGCTGACATTGAAGCGTTGATGATACAAGTACATGACAAGGTTAAAACAGAAACCGGCATCGAATTAATCCAAGAAGTTCGAATTATTGGTGATACCAGAGGACGCTCATCATGATGGCGCAAAACTTTGGAAAAGTTGCGGTGTTGTTAGGCGGTCGATCTGCAGAACGCGCCATATCTCTGCAAAGTGGGCAAGCTATTCTGGATGCGCTGTGCAAAAGTGGCATTGATGCTCATCCGTTCGATCCGGCAGAACAGGCATTGGAAGAACTTTTACATCAGAATTTTAACCGCGCATTTATCGCATTGCACGGACGTTTTGGTGAAGATGGCACGATCCAAGGTGCACTCGAGTTTATGGGAATACCCTATACCGGCAGTGGTGTCTTAGCCAGTGCACTGGCTATGGATAAATGGCGCACTAAATTAGTCTGGCAAGCAGTAGGAATCCATTCTCCTCGCTATGCCCTATTGCAGGCCGACAGTAACTTTAAGGAAATTGCTGATACCCTAGGCTTACCACTAATTATTAAACCAGCACGAGAAGGATCCACTATTGGTTTAAGCAAAGTACATCATCAGCAGGATCTGGTAGAAGCATATCGATTGGCAGCACAGCATGATACTTTAGTGATCGCCGAAGAATTTATTACTGGGAAGGAATTGACTGTTGCTATTTTGGGAGAAACGCCACTTCCATTAGTAAGAATTGAAATAGCCGGGGAGCTTTATGACTATGAAGCCAAGTATTTATCGAATGATACGAGCTATTTCTGTCCCAGTGGCCTATCGGATGAATTGGAATTAGCGATCCAGCATCAAGCATTGCAGGCTTATAAGGTACTGGGATGCGAAGGCTGGGGAAGAGTTGACTTAATACTCAATCAAACGGGACAATTCTATTTCCTTGAAGCCAATACCTGTCCAGGTATGACTGGCCATAGTTTAGTCCCGATGGCAGCAAAAACAGCAGGCATTTCATTTGAAGATTTAGTTATCAAGATATTGGTTTTGTCTCATGTGGAATAACTATCAAGCTCTCAATTTGCTATCCAAGATATTGCTTACTCTAGTAGCAATAACGGCTCTATATGCAATCAGCTTACGGCTTATCAAACCGCCCTTGTTTCCAATAAAAGAAGTTAACATTCAAATTGTAAACGGCTTAGAAACAGAGGATAAAGAGCTGCAAAATATTACCCGAGAACAGATTGAACATCTGGCCAGAAATGAAATTAAAGGAAATTTCATTTCAGTTGATTTGACCGAAGTCCGTGAAGCTTTTATAAAATTACCTTGGGTGCGTGATGCCAAAGTCAACAGAGAATGGCCTCATGGTTTAAATGTAACGCTTGAAGAGCATCAAGCATTAGCTTATTGGGGGAGTCATGCATTAGTTAATATATATGGCGAAGTATTCCGCGTCACAGTTGACAGAGATTTACCTATTTTTACCGGACCTAAAGAAGCAAGTGCGCAAGAGGTAGCACAACAATATCGGCGTTTCAGTCAAATATTAGCACCACTACAACAGTCTATTGCTGAGATCAATCTAACCCCCCGATACGCTTGGCGCATCCAATTGAATACAGGAACAATACTGGAATTAGGGCGTAATGAGATAGAGGAAAGACTGACTCGCTACGTTTTAGTCTATAACCATAGTATTGCTCGATTAAATCAGCAAGAACCATTAGCCTATGTAGATTTGCGTTATCCAAACGGTTTTGCTATCCGCATGCCCGAAATAATCAAGCATGTACCCCATAAATCCGGTCTGAGGAGAGAAACGTGAGACCAGGGAGATGTAACTAGATGAATAAAGCCAGAGAAAATAGAAATTTGATTGTTGGCCTTGATATTGGCACATCCAAGATTGTTGCTATCGTCGCAGAGGTCATTCCTGAAGGCGGTTTTGAGGTCATTGGCTTAGGCAGTCATCCTTCGCGAGGATTGAAGAAAGGAGTAGTAGCCAACATCGAAACAACAGTAAATGCTATTCAGCGAGCATTAGAAGAAGCTGAATTAATGGCTGACTGCAAAATTCATGAAGTCTATACGGGAATAGCAGGTAGTCATATCAAAGGTTTTAATTCAGATGGCATGGTACCCATCAAAGATAAGGAAGTAACAGAAAAAGATGTTGAACGAGTAATGGAAGCAGCAAAAGCTGTGAATATACCAGCAGATCAGCAAATCCTACATATCCTGAATCAAGAGTTCATTATTGATGGTCAAGAAGATGTACGCGAACCTGTAGGGATGAGTGGAATACGACTGGAAGTAAAAGTACATATTGTGACAGGGGCTGTTTCTGCCGCACAAAATATTATGAAATGTGTGCATCGCTGTGGCTTGGAAGTCAGGGACTTAATACTGCAACCATTAGCATCAGCGATGGCTGTTCTGTCAGATGATGAAAAAGATTTGGGTGTCTGCTTGGTTGATATCGGTGGAGGTACAACGGATATCGCGGTATTTACCAATGGTGCCATTCGGCACACGGCAGTTATTCCAATTGCCGGTGATCAAGTAACAAATGATATTGCGATGGCATTGCGTACTCCGACCAAGAGTGCTGAAGACATCAAGTGTCGTTATGGATGTGCATTAAGAAATCTCGCAGATACACAAGAAATGGTAGAAGTTCCTGATGTAGGTAATCGTGGTTCACGACAGCTTTCCAGACAAACATTAGCCGAAGTGATAGAACCACGTGTAGAAGAACTCTACTGCATGGTGCAAGCTGAGCTACGGCGCAGTGGATTTGAAGAGCTACTTTCATCAGGGATAGTAATAACAGGAGGATCTGCTTCATTGCGCGGCATGGTGGAGTTAGGTGAAGAAATCTTTCACATGCCCGTGCGATTAGGTTTACCTAATTACCATGGTAATTTAAAGGAAGTGATCCATACACCCAGATATTCTACAGGCATCGGCTTAATTCTTGCCGGCATCGAACAGATGCAGCATCAACAGAGCTCAAGAATGCAAGGAGGTTCTGCCAAACAGATTCTTTCCAGAATGAAGGGGTGGTTTCAGAAAAATTTTTAATTAGAAATTTCAAGGGTTGTATTAGCAGTCAAGTGGCTTTAATTTCAATGTACTAAAGGAGAAACATTATGTTCGAAATCATGAATAACGAAACTCAAGAGGCCGTCATCAAAGTCGTCGGCGTTGGTGGTTGCGGAAGCAATGCAGTGGATCATATGATCCAGAATGGCATGCAAGGCGTTGAGTTTATCAGTATGAATACTGATGCGCAGGCATTGAAAGGGAATAAAGCTCCAACAATATTACAATTAGGTACAGGTATTACTAAAGGATTAGGCGCAGGGGCAAATCCTGAAATCGGGCGTGAAGCTGCACTCGAAGACCGCGATCGGATTGCGGAGTTGATTCAAGGTGCGGATATGCTGTTTATCACCGCAGGTATGGGCGGTGGAACAGGAACAGGTGCAGCACCGATAGTCGCACAAGTTGCCAAGGAAATGGGTATTTTAACCGTGGCGGTTGTCAGCAAACCATTTGCATTTGAAGGAAAGCGTCTTGCAGCTGCTAAAGCAGGAATGGAAGCTCTCTCTCAACATGTTGATTCATTGATTGTGATTCCAAATGATAAGCTGATGATGGTGCTAGGCCATGACATTTCTATGCTCGATGCATTTAAAGCCGCTAATGATGTCCTTTACGGTGCAGTTGCCGGTATTGCTGAAGTAATTAATTGTCCAGGATTGGTTAACGTTGACTTTGCAGACGTAAAAACGGTGATGTCGGAAATGGGTATGGCGATGATGGGCTCAGCCATAGCAGCCGGTGTCGATCGTGCTCGTGTTGCAGCAGAACGGGCAGTTTCAAGTCCATTGCTAGAAGATATTTCCTTGTCGGGAGCACGCGGTATTTTAGTCAATATTACAGCCAGCACATCACTGAAAATGCGAGAAGTACACGAAGTAATGAGCGCTATAAAAAATCTCACCGCGGAAGATGCAACCATTATCGTAGGTACCGTCATAGATGAAAATATGGCTGAAGATTTACGCGTAACCATGGTTGCTACCGGACTCGGTAATGTAGTTAGTCAAAGCCAGAGTGCCCCATTGACAGTTGTTCATAGTCGTACCGGAACCGATGATCGGGATTCAGTTTATTCAACAGAAGAACCAGCAGTCATGCGCACAGGTAGAAGAAGCAATGCCACAGTGGCAGCAATGCGTCAATCGGGTGTTGATCCAATGGATATACCTGCTTTCTTAAGAAGACAAGCGGACTAATCTGGTTTATTTTTTGGAAATAGCTTTGCTGCCCTGTTGGATTACCGACAGGGTAGTTTTGCAAATGGTTATAATAAGTTTGAAGAATATTGGCACTGGTATTAATAGTCGTAACTTAAACCCTATCAGCCTTAAAATTTTAATAATCAATAATAGGTATGACTTATAAAATGCTGCTTTGGCCTATGGACAAAGCAGATAAAGTACTACACCGCAAGCGACGAGACGTTAACTCCGAGAGATTAAATTCCATAATAATTAGCAACTTATTATTTTCTTAACATTTCCAATAATACATAATTGAAGTTATGTTATAAATATTAGCCTAAGCAAAAGCTATGTGAAGTTTATAAATAAAAATAAGCTTATGATAAATAGAATATAACTAAAGTGTTAAATAATTAATCAACCTAAGAAAAACCCTTAGAAATACATAATTTAGTCATCTAATTTATACATTTACTCACAAAGTTATCCACAATTTCTGTGGATAATAAAAAATATCTTACGGACAAAGAGAATGATAGCTTAATCTCCATCATAAAAACTCCTTCACAACCTCGCCTGCCAGTGCAATAAGCAACTAAAATAGAGGTAGTTAAAAGACACTTGGCGCAAAAGATGCAGATGAGTTTTGGAACACTGGAACTGACGCAACGATTGAAGCGAGACAGTGTGCTGATGAAGATTGATGGTCTGATTGAATGGGCAGGTTTACGTCCGAGGTTTGTAGGTTTATACAAGCGCGAATTATCGCATGGTGGAGGGCAGGAAGCGCTTGATGGGTTGTTGATTGTTCAAAGCGATCCTGCTCTGGGTCAGTGGCATAGTTTATCGGATGCCGCGTTAGAACAAGCGCTGTATGTGCGCATTGATTTTTTACAATTTTGTGGATTGTCCTTGTCGGATGAGATACCGGACGAAACCACCCTGTGCCGGTTCCGTAACCGGCTCGTGACCAGCGCTGGCTGGATGGTTTGCTGGCTTCTATCAATGAACAGCTTCGATCACACGGATTGATGATCAAGGGTGCGACGGAAGCGGGCCACCCTGATTGAGTCAGCGGTACGCCCTAAAAAGACCATCATACTGGAGGTGGATACCGAAAAGGTAAGGCTGTTCAGTTTGAAGATGGCAGTCAGCCTGGAATCAGCTGTACCGAAGCACAAAGTGCGGGTCTGGATGCGATCTGGCTAAAGAAAGACAAGAAGTCGCAGTTTGCCTACCGCAGTTACCTGGTAGTAGATACGCAAGACAGCTATGTGCGTGGAGTTCGCACTGCCCCTGCCAACCAGAGCGAAATGATGCATTTCGAAGCAGCTATCGATGGTGCACACATTGAGGCAAATCGAGTGTATGCCGACAAGGGATCAGGAAGCAACGCCAATCAGCAGTTTCTAAGAAAGCAAAAAATCAAGAGCGCAACCATGCATCGCGCGTACAAGAACAAACCGCTCTGGGCACGCCATAAGCTGGCGAATCAATTGATCAGCAAAAAACGCCATATTGTCGAACAGTGTTTCGGCACAATCAAACGCCTATTCAGAATGGGGCGCGCCAGCTACTTCGGTACGGTAAAAGTCAACGCCCAGGTCATGCTGAAAAGCATCTGCATGAATCTGAAAAAAGCTGCCAACAAAATCTTCGTAGATCAACCATTTAGGGGAGCAATCCGTCCAAATGTTGCATGAGAGGGAAAACTCCCTTAAAAAATGGAATAAAACTTCACTTTCTACAAAAATGACGTGCAACAAGTGTCATTTGGATATTTTTCTCTGTCACTACAGCAAAATTCTTGCAGTTGTACAGAGGTCTTT
>JAMXAE010000058.1 GCA_024281695.1 Nitrosomonas sp.
ATCTTTTGCGCCAACTGTCCTTTAACTACCTCTATTTTAGTTGCTTATTGCACTGGCAGGCGAGGTTGTGAAGGAGTCTTTCTTATTTAAATATGCTGATTGTCACTAAGCAATGATTGCAAGGAATAATATTCAATCGCTAATGAGTCATTCTGATCGAAAGTGTTAGAATGATTTGGTGTCTCAGACTGAAATGGTCAAACAAAGTGCTCGTGCAAAAAAGCGCAACTCACCGAATAAATCTTATAAATAAAAAGTGGATTTAAGTCTTCAAAACTTTTTAGCGTGAAATAGAATGATAAGAATAAGTACTTGTAAGATTTCGACGAAATAAGCCTAATGTCTACTAAGCATTCCATTTACTTCCCATCTATCGATATCTTGCGTGGCTTCGCGG
The DNA here is from genome assembly GCA_024281695.1 of Nitrosomonas sp. Taxonomy (GTDB): domain Bacteria; phylum Pseudomonadota; class Gammaproteobacteria; order Burkholderiales; family Nitrosomonadaceae; genus Nitrosomonas. The sequence continues at coordinate 398 of JAMXAE010000058.1, forward strand.
CCTTGTCGGTAGTGGTATATCACGTTATTGAACATTTCGACTGGAAGACTTACCCGGCGGAAGGTCCCTTGGTTTGGTTCCGAATCGGCTGGATGGGCGTGGATCTGTTCTTTGTGATTTCGGGTTTCGTTATCGGACTGTCTGCATTCTCGGAGATCGCCAAACATGGAACCACAGGGTTCCAGCGACCGTTTATGATGCGACGGTTTGTTCGTATTGTGCCGCTACATTACTTTACTTGCTTGCTTTTTGCTGCCTTGGTTTTACCCCAAGTCCTATTCGAAAAATTCTGGCCGAATTTAATAACCCACGCGTTGTTTGTGCACAACCTATTCCCCAATTTTCATGGTGCAATCAACGGCCCCAATTGGTCGCTTGGCACTGAGATGCAGTTCTATGTCCTCATTGTTTTGGTTGCGCCATGGATACGACGCACTAACTTTTGGGCTGTGTTGGGTACGTTTTTACTAGTGGCTTGGACTTGGCGCTACGGCTGCACATTGTTGCTGCCGACTCAAGCAGAACATGGTGTTTGGAAGCTTTTTATGATGTCAACGCAACTACCTGGCATGCTGGATGAATTTGTGGCAGGGCTACTGCTTGCAAAGCTCTCCAGAACTGAGCGAGGGGCGCTGCTGATGCGGTCATCTCCAGTCTGGAGTATGCCGTTAGCAGCAGCAGCCGTTTGGTTTGCATTGACTTTGTATTGGTCTTTTGCTAAGTATTGGGATTTTCCGTTCATGGTAATTTTCTATCGTACTGTGCTGGCAACAGCGTGTGTTTTAGTCGTGTTTTCTGCATGCACGCTAAATGCTGATTGGTGGTTGCGATTAACCGCACCATTACGCTATCTGGGTACTATTTCATACGGCATCTATCTTTGGCATTTACCGGTGCTACTTACTTTGAAGGATTTGCCATGGTTGGAACCGCAGCGCGCCTTGCCTGTGGTGCTAATCTTGACGATTTGCTTAGCTTCAGTATCCTGGCATTTTTTTGAGCAACCGTTAATGCGGCGTTTGGTAAAGAATCATTGATTATGCTAAGATGCTGATTGTTTTTCGATAGCTTGTTGGAGTTTGAAATACAAACCTGTAAAAGCGATTGATCGTATTCTGCAACAGAATCAAGCAATTTGCCCGAGGTCGTATCATCGTCGTGATAGGTATCTTCCTGAGCGCTGCTACGTGCTGTCACAGAATGTGGCGCCTCGACAAGTTCAATATATATTGTTATTTGCGCAGCTAGTTGCTCGCTGAATTTGTTATTGCGAAAAGGTAAAACCAGGCCATTTAGCGATAATCCCACCTGTAAGGTTTTTCACATAGATTTTAGTGGCCGCTTGATAACCAAGATTTTCAATAACCGGATGCTGACCTGCCCAAGTTCCGTCACCATCCGGGTCAGTCAAGGTTGCAAGCGGAGTACTACCTAACATAAATACCACTTTACCGATTTTATTAGGATCTCCAGAAATCTGGGCAAAAATTTTGATGTACTCGCCTTGCTTGGCTTTTGTTGGTGTTATCCATGCTTTTTGATAGCAATACTTTTAGCGTGCACATTTTCTCTGCACCCAAGGAATTAAAACATTAGGCGATGGATGCATTAATCACCTAACAAGATTAGTATAAATAAATGTCGGGAGCATAAGGCTTTGCTCCGGTTTGTGCTAGTAAGCCCTACATCAATGTTATTGCTTGAGCTCCTTACGCGCCAGCAGATAATCGGAATAAACATTTCTACTAATTTCCAGAATGCGAATAGTTCTTCACCGGTCTGCTAATAAGTGATTCATGTTTATGTATGATTGTGTGCTGCAAAATATGACGGTAGGACAATTTCTTATAGTTGCTGGAACTTTCAGATTTGATGGGTAATTGAAGATTTCGATTTTATTGTAGTCTTGTCTGTTTTGTTCATAAAATCCATATAAGTAAGAAATCTAAGTGTGATGACTCCTGCTAAGCGAACACAGCTACCAATCTTGATCGGAACGCAACTTCCTTGAGGGAGCGATTGGCCATCGACTTCGGTAAGTTTGTCAGATAAGTTATGTAGTACCAGGCCATCTTTTGTTTTCAGTAACTCAAAATGCCATCGGCTGATTCGATTGGTTAACAGAGGATCTGGAAGTTCTAAAACAATGTCGTTGCTCTTGGAGCCGTTGGAATTAGCCAATCGACCAAAGTTCACAACGGGCTGATCTGGTAGAGGGAGGACAATTCTTGTTTCCTCAATGTGCAGTGTGGATGGAATCATTAACAGATCTTGCCAAAGCAGCTCCAATATTTCGATTGATTGAGAAGTACTTGGCAGAGTAACAGTACCGATGGGGCGACAAGCCAATCGAAGAAAATTGGACAATTCATTGAAAGCGGTTTTAGATAAAAGAATTTTACCTGACTGAGCTACAGAGGAAATTTTTGCACAGAGATTCACCGAATCTCCGGTATGAATAATTCCGTCTGTGAGTACCATTCCCCAATGTATACCCGTTCGTGTTGTCCACTGTTGTTCGGGTGGGAGTTGAAAATTACAATGTTGTAGAAGCTGTTTGAATTGAAGAAAAGATTGTATTGCAGATTCCATTGTTGGAAAGGCTATCAGCGCACTATCACCTGCTGTGTCGACAATTTGGCCTTGCGCTTTATTGATGGATTCATTAATAAGATCAGAATGTTGTTGCTGAAGGCGGCGACCGGCTTCATCGCCAAAGCGCGCAAAGTAAGAAGTACTGCCGACTATGTCACTGAATGCCAGCGACTCATGCTTCCCAAAACGGCTGGTTAAAGTTTTAGAAATCTGATTCTGAAGACGAATGATTTCAGTGAGACTCAGCTCATTCAATTTAAATGAGAAGGAATTAGTCATCGATTATTATTAGATATAAATGACAAAGTAATAATATACCACTTTAACGTCCTGGTTTATGCTAATAACCCTTATCAGCTATACTCTTTGAGTGTCTTACGAGCGACTAGATAATCTGGATAAGCACTTTCCACTAATTTCCAGAATGCGGCGGAGTGGTTCATTTCGATCAGATGCGATAGTTCATGTGCCACGACATAATCTACCAGATACAGCGGCATTTGAATCAATCGCCAATTTAGGTGAATCACGCCGCGCGTGTTACAACTTCCCCAACGGGTTTTAGCGTCCGATAGACGAAATAAAGGGGAGGGGTGTACATTGAGTTTGGGTGCGTACATCAGGATGCGTTGTTTAAAGCAGGTGATGGCTTGTTGAGTGTACCAGGCCATTACAAATTTTTCGATTTGGCGAGGGGATAGTTTCGGTATTAATTGCTTTAAATCAGCTGTATTTTCTGGTTCTAGAACAGGGTGGCGAGCCATGTGTATTTCGCCCGATGTATTTATGGCGATCTGCCAAGATTCACCGAGTAGTGGATAAGTCGCATCATTCGTCCAAGTTAACGCGAGCTTCCTTTTGTTTTTCCAGTGCTCAAGTTTTTGGGTAATCCAATTTGCTTTTTCCTGAAGAATACTGTCAACAGAGGGGATTGTGGCTTGTAATGGAATACTGATACTCAAACCATCGCTATCAATTTTTAAACCTATGAATTTGCGCTTACAGCGTTTCAGTGTGTAAGTGATTTCTCGTCCATTTAAAACGGTTTGAACACGCACTGTTTTACGCTTTGTAAGGGTTCTGATTGCTGATACGTAGCATTTCAGTCTCAATCCATTCTTCTACTGCTGCATTCAATTCGCCTGCTTCCATGCCGGTGGGATCGATGGGTTTACCGATACTGACGGTGATCATGCCGGGGTGTTTGATGAAAGAATTTCTCCCCCACAGCTCACCGGCATTATGCGCGACCGGCACTACCGGCACATTGGTGTGTGTCGCCAGCCATGCCCCACCGATGCGGTATTTGCCGCGTTGACCCGGTGGAATTCGCGTGCCTTCTGGGAATATCACAATCCAGAATCCTTGACTTAGCCGGTCTTTGCCTTGCTCAACGATTTGTTCCAATGCTTTTTTCTTGGCGCTGCGGTCGATCGCAATTGGACTGGTCATCGCCAATCCCCAACCAAAAAACGGGATGTGCAGTAATTCTTTTTTCAGTACCCATACTTGTGGCGGAAAAATTTTCTGGAAAGCCAGCGTCTCCCAAGCCGATTGGTGTTTCGAAATCACAATGCTTGGCGTTTTCGGGATATTTTCCGCACCGATGATTTGATAGCGAATGCCACACAGGTGACGCAGCAGAAACAGCATAAGCATTGTCCAGCTGGAAGTCACGCGATAGCGATTATGCGGGGATAACGGAAAGCAGGCTAGAGTTATCAAAGCATACGGTGGCGTAATGATGATTTGCAACAACATATACAGTGCTGAGCGTAACGTTGCGAGTATCATGCTGGCCCAACCAGAGAATCGACCGCCATTGCCAGGTTCTCAAAAATTTGCGTATTGGCAGGAATTTCTTTCTTAACGCGAGTTCTCTGTCCTTTGCCCGTCAACACCAAAATCGGTATTGCCCCGACCGTAGCGGCAGCTTGTAGATCCCTTAATGAGTCGCCGACTGTAGGAACACTGCCTAAATTAATTCCATATCGCTGCATGATTTCTTCATACATACCAGGGGCTGGTTTACGACAAAGACATCGATCTTCATTGGTATGCGGGCAAAAGAATATAGCATCGATCCGCCCACCGGCATGGTTCACTGCCTTGTGCATTTTGTCATTAATGGCGTTGTAAGTAGCCATGTCCATGAGTCCACGTCCAATACCGGACTGATTACTTGCGATGACGATGTGATAACCAGAATGCGTCAAACGAGCCATCGCTTCCAGACTACCCGGAATGGGCACCCATTCCTCCGGCGTTTTGATAAATGTATCACTGCTTTGATTAATCACGCCATTTTGATCCAGGATGATCAATTTCATATTAAGATGCCAGTTTAGAGAGGTCGGCTACACGATTCATCGTATTATGTAATAATTTCAGTAGACAAAGCCGATTGGCTCGCAAATCTGTATCATCTGTATTAACCATTACGCCTTTAAAAAATGCATCAACAGGCTCCTTAAGCGCAGCAAGCAACTGCAGTGAGCGAATATAGTGACCTGACTCGAATGCTTCGTCAGCCTGAGGTTTTACGGTATTTAGTGCTTCAAATAAGGCTAATTCAGCAGGTTCTTTTAGAAATTGAATATCAATAGCCAAATTTCTAGCAGATCCAACTCCGGGTACAGTACCTTTCTTCATATCTTTTTCCAGAAGGTTGTGAATCCGTTTATTGGCGGCTATCAAGCTAACTGCCTCAGGCAAGCCTAAAAAAGCGCGCACCGCCTCTAATCGCCGGGGAATTTGAACTAAATATGACGGCAATAAACTAAGAACAGCGTCTATCTCCTGTGGACGGTATCCCTGCTCTCTTAAACTACTATTTAATCGATCAAAGATAAAGATCTTAAGATCAAAAATAAAATCATTTTTCTCGACAAATTGCGCGGTAAAAGCATCTTTGGCTTGTTTCAACAGCTTATCCAAAGATAATGGCAGTTCTTTTTCAATCAGTATACGAATTACACCCAAAGCATGACGACGAAGTGCAAAGGGATCTTTGTCACCCGTAGGTATTTGTTGAATACTGAACAAGCCTACCAATGTCTCCAGTTTGTCTGCCAGCGCGACACAAACACCAACGGGGTTGCGGGGTAGCGTGTCACCGGCAAAGCGCGGTTTATAGTGATCTTCAATCGCCTGTGCAATGGGATCACTAAATCCTTCATGTCGCGCATAATAATTTCCCATGACTCCTTGTAGCTCAGGAAATTCACCAACCATATCGGTGAGGAGATCTGCCTTGGCTAGGCTGGCAGCTTGATCAGCTTGATTGGCCAATACTTCACCACCGAGCTCGAGACCAATAGCTTTTGCAATTGCAAGAACTCTTTTCGAGCGTTCCCCTTGCGTGCCCAGCTTATTGTGGTAAACCACCTTATCCAATTCCGGCACACGTGCTGCCAGTGTTTTTTTGCGATCCTGATCAAAGAAAAACTGGGCATCGGCCAAGCGCGAACGAACCACGCGCTCATTCCCACCGATGACCAAACCCGGATCGGTTGGCCGGATATTGGAAACCAGCAGGAATTTGTTGGCCAGTTTTCCTTGCGTATCCAGCAGCGGAAAATATTTCTGATTCGCTTTCATGGTCAGAATCAAGCATTCTTGAGGCACTTGCAGAAATTCGGCGGCAAATTTACCAACCAGGACGTTGGGGTGTTCGACCAATGCGGTGACTTCGTCCAACAATGCGTCATCGTCAATCAGGGTGAGATTTTCCCGTGTGGCGGCTGCGGCAAGCTGGCGCACAATTTCCGCTCGACGCTCCGCAAAACCGGCGATTACTGCACCTTCCGTCAGCAGTTGCTGCGCGTAACTATCCGCATTGTGCAATACGATGGGATTTGCTTTTGCCTCAAAACGATGCCCCTGTGTTTCGCGCCCGGCTTGCAGCCCCAGAATATTGACCGGAACGATGTCCGCGCCATGCAAGGCTATCAATGCGTGCACAGGGCGAACAAAATTGACGCTGCTCCAGCCATCCGCTAGCTGGTATGTCATCACCTTAGGAATCGGTAATTTACCAATCGCTTCCGCTAATGCTTTTTGCAGACCATCGGTTAATGGCGTTCCTTTAACCGTACTGTTCCAAAATAATGTTTCCGTTTTGCCTTCCATCACGCGCTTTAACTGTGGCACGACCGATGCATCGGTACCCAGGCTCGCCAGTTTTTTCAATAACGGTGGTGTCGCCTGATCTTGGGCATTCAGGCCGACAGCTAATGGCATTAATTTCTGGGTGATCGCTTTATCCGCAGCCTGTGCTGCCACAGGGGTAATATGCACTGCCAGGCGACGGGGAGAAGCATATGCTGTAACTTGCGCTTCTTGAGGTACGAGATCCTGCGCTTTCAAGCTGGCGGCTAATAATTCCGCAAAGCTGTTGCCAAGCTGTTTCAGTGATTTGGGCGGCAATTCTTCGACCAATAATTCGACGAGTAGATTTTTGGTCATGATGCGGATTCCTGCATATCCGGCATCTGCGCAACCCATTCAGGGGGGGCCATGGGAAAATTCAGTTTTTTGCGACTGTCGTAATACGCCTTGGCAACCTGCCGCGACAGATTACGGATGCGGCCGATATACGCGGCACGTTCGGTAACGGAAATAGCACCGCGTGCATCCAGCAAGTTGAAGGTATGCGCCGCTTTTAAGATTTGCTCATAAGCGGGTAACGCAAGCTGCCGTTCAATCAGTTGATTCGCTTGTTCTTCATGTTTACCGAACGCCAGAAATAGAAATTCGGTATTACTTTGTTCAAAGTTATATTTGGATTGCTCGACTTCGTTTTGATGATACACATCATGGTAAGTCAATCCCTTGGTCCAGACCAGATCAAAAACACTTTCTACGCTTTGCAGATACATTGCTAAGCGTTCCAGTCCATAGGTAATTTCACCCGTAGCCGGTTTGCAATCAATGCCGCCGACCTGCTGGAAATAGGTAAATTGCGTGACTTCCATGCCGTTGAGCCAAACTTCCCAGCCCAGCCCCCAGGCGCCCAGTGTTGGATTCTCCCAATCATCCTCAACCAGGCGCACGTCATTCTGCGTTAAATCAAACCCCAGTTCGCGCAACGAATCCAAATACAAATCCAGAATATTTTTCGGCGCTGGTTTGAGCACCACCTGAAACTGATAATAATGCTGCAAGCGATTGGGGTTGTCGCCATAACGTCCGTCTTTGGGACGCCGCGCCGGTTGCACATAGGCAGCTTTCCAAGGTTCAGGCCCTAAAGCGCGCAAGAAAGTGGCGGTATGGCTGGTGCCCGCACCCACTTCCATGTCATAGGGCTGCAGGATCGCACAGCCTTGCTGATCCCAATAGCGTTGTAGCTTAAGAATGATTTCCTGGAATGTAAGTGTTGACATAAAGATGACCAGAATTAAAGTGAGTCGGATTTTACAGCTTTTTACGTGCCCTACGAAAGGCGGATATGAATCCCATGCACAATATTAATCCGGTGAGTCCCAACACCGAATAATTTCCTGTGCGTACATAAGGCGTGGTGCCGGTAAATCCCTGTGCCACTCCATGCAATGCTGCTGTGGTGAAAATTTCTATGGTTTGCAACACTTTGCCGCGTTCATTGATGATAGCCGTGACACCCGTATTGGTGGCGCGCAACATATAGCGACCGGTTTCCAATGCACGCATCTGTGAAATCTGTAAATGTTGTTGGGGGCCGATCGAACGCCCAAACCAAGCATCGTTGCTGACGTTAACCAACATCGTTGCCTGTGGTAATTGATTAATGATTTCTTCACCAAAAACATCTTCATAACAGATATTGATAGCAACGCGTTGTCCGGCCAAATTCATGGGTTGCTGATCGAGACCACCGCGTGAGAAATCGGATAATGGAATTTGCAGAACGTTGATGATCCAGCCAAAAATTGGTTTTAACGGAATGAATTCGCCAAATGGAACCAGATGATGTTTGCGATAACTTTGTTCTGGCGATGAGCCAAAGCTGAACATGGTGTTGTAATAGTCATTCTCATTATGGACTGTGCGTTCAGCGAAACCAATTAATACATCGCCCGTATTATTTTTAGCATGCTCGGAAAGATAGGATAAATACAGAGGCGGTACGTTATCGCTAAAAAGCGGAATGGAAATTTCCGGTGTTACAATCAAGCGGCCGCTGCTTTCCAAAATTAGTTTTGCGTAGATTTCCATGGTATTTTCCACATGATCTTCACGCCATTTCATATCTTGAGCGATGTTGCCTTGCAGCAGACTGACGGTTACCGGTTCTCCTTCGGGTTTTACCCATTCAATTGTTTGTAAAAAAAAGCCGCTGAACCAAATTAGCATAAATGGCAATCCATAGCGCCATTGTCTGAACCCCTTATCCATCCAGAGAAAAAGAAAGGCAGCGTTGAGTACTAATAAAAGCGAGATACCATAAACACCGATTATGGGTGCAAACCCCACCAATGGGCTCAATGGAGCTTGCGAATAACCCATTGCTAACCAGGGGAAGCCGGTAAACAAGCTGCCACGTAACCATTCAAACAGCACCCAAAGTGCGGCAGCTACTGATGCCCAATGAAATGGTGAAGTTAAGCGAAGTTTGGCTAATATCCAAACACTCAAAGTGGGAAATATTGATAGGTAAGTGCATAGTATAATCAGAGCAGCAATGGCTATGGGCATGGGCATTGCGCCAAAATCATGCAGACTGACATAAATCCAGGTCACTCCTGCGCTGAATAATCCCATGCCAAAGCAAAATCCCATGAGCGCTGTTTGTCGAGGAGTTGTGCTTTTGTAGCAAAATCCAAGCAATAGTGCCAGCGTGATTACCGGTATGGGAAAAAGATAAAATGGCGCAAAACCGAGGACGGTTAACATACCAAGTAAAAAAATAATAATCAGTTTGAGATAAAGATTCTTCAATCGAGCCAAAATTAGATGTGTATTAGAAAAAGACGATTGCACGGTATAAGCTAACTGATATTTATTACGTGCAGTATGAAATTATATGAACTTTCATGATTTAATGCTGTTCTCAGCATTTGCTTATCATAAATTAATTGACAGTCGCTTTGCGTACAATTTTAATCTTACTTTTTAGAGTGTAATAAATATTGTGAAGGCTAAATAATTATTTATTCACTTTATTGTCGGTATAAAAGTAGAATATGCTCATTATGGGCATGGTAAGAATTTACCAATGAATAAAGGATTATGAGATAAAAAATGATACTTAATGATTTAATTTCATGGGTCCTTTAGGCATTGCGATATGATTATTTTTATCTTTATATTTGAAAACCAATTGGATTTTTCATGAAATTTAGAATTCTATGCGTGTTACTGTTGTCTGGACTTGCTGCCTGCGCGCAGATTCCCACTAAAGAGGGAACAGAAGAAACGAGAGAATCCACTGAGCGAGACGAAGCCAGTCAGCTTAATTTGCCCAAGCAGGAATTGACCGCTCCCATTTTATTTGATTTTTTAGTGGGTGAGACCGCTTTACAGCGAGGTAATCTTGATATTGCCGTTAGTCGCTATGTTAAATTGGCGAAATCAACGCGCGACCCTCGGATAGCCAAACGCGCTACTGAAATTGCTTTGCATGCAGGAAACCCTTTTGCAGCAGAACAAGCCGTTACGATGTGGGTTGAACTTGAACCCGACTCAGCCGATGCACGGCAAACTATTGCCGCGCTATTAGTTAATCTAGGTAAATTGGATGCAGCGCGACCTCATTTGGAGAAATTACTGGCTTCGGAAAAGGATAGTGTTGGCAATGCGTTTATGCAATTAAACCAGTTGTTATCGAGAAATCCGAACAAAGTAGCCACATTGCAGTTAATACAACAACTCTCCCAACCTTATGCAAATTCTCCAGAGGTGCATTTTGCAACTTCGCAGGCAGCTTGGTTTGCCAATCAGCATCAACTGGCTTTGGATGAAATGCAGCGAGCCCTTGCTTTACGTCCCGATTGGGAAATCGCGGCGGTTCATAATGGGAGGATATTGCAACGTATTTCAAACAACGATGCGACTGAGTACTATCGTGGTTATTTAGAAAGAAACCCCGCGGCCAATGAAGTGCGGATTGCTTATACACGGGTATTAATAGGAAATGGCCAGATCGACCTGGCACGAGAGCAACTGCAATTGCTATTGGACAAGAATACGGAAGACGCCGAGATCATGTTGGCAATTGGGTTGCTGGCGACAGAAATGGGTGATTTTAATATCACAGAAATAAGCTTTAAGAAAGCACTGAGTCTGGGATATAAAGATTTGAATGCCATCCATTTTCACCTAGCCCAGATCTATGAAGAAACAGGGCGTCCGGATATGGCGATGGAATCGTATCAGATGGTGAAAAGTGGCGGCCGTTATCTGCCTGCACAAATTCGCTATGCAGATTTGTTGGCAATGAAAGGCCATTTGAAAGAAGCTCGCGAGTATTTGCACAAACTTCCGGCAGCCAATGATCAGCAGACTGCGCATTTGATATTAGCAGAAGCACAAATCTTGCGAAGATCTAAAGCACATCAAGAGGTATTTGATTTGCTGGACAATGGCTTGAAGAAATTGCCAAATTACCCAGAATTACTTTATGACCGCGCTTTGACAGCGGATAAACTGGGCAAGTTTAAGGTTCTTGAACAGGATCTGCGTAAACTGATACAACTCAAGCCTGATAATGCTCACGCCTACAATGCATTGGGCTACAGTCTTGCTGAACGCGGCATTCAATTACCAGAAGCGTTAAAATTAATCAGAAGAGCGATAGAGCTTTCTCCAGAAGATCCATATATTATGGATAGTCTTGGCTGGGTATACTATCGCATGGGTAATTTTGTTGATGGATTGAATTATTTGAATTTGGCTTTTGCAGCTCGTCCTGATCCTGAGATTGCAGCGCACTTGGGTGAGGTGCTTTGGGTACAAGGTGCCAGAGAAAATGCCACAGATATTTGGCGCTCTGCATTAGAGAAAAACCCGGATAATGAAATTTTGCTTAAAACTGTACAACGATTTATGAAAAAGAAAATGTTTGATTAATTTTTATAAACCGATTGCACACTTTCGTTTAGCCAACTTTAAACTGTGATTGATGGGAGCTTAGGGCATTGATAGCCTGTGTACTATCAATGTAATAAGTTATAACATAGCTGTACAATTGAAGTTGTACTATCAATGTAATTAACGAACCTTCTACGGCTATCGATAGAATCCTCAAAAAATGCTTAATACTCCACCGGTACTAGAATTCAAAAGTAGCACTTTTTTCGCACCGATTTTGATTCTTTTTAATAACGATGTAGCTGCAATTGAGCAAGCGTTACAAGAGAAAATTAACTTGGCGCCGGAGTTTTTTAGAGACTCCGCTTTGATTATCGATTTGCGTGAATTAAATAAGCAGAATCAAGATCTGGATTTTGTTCAGATAACGGGGGTATTGCGCAAAATAGGTTTTTTTCCAGTAGGCATACGTGGAGGTAATGAACAACAAAATAAGCAAGCACGCTCATTATCAATTCCGATCGACACGGCGCGAGAACAGGGCAGCTCAGTAGTAATTAATGAGACACAGAAACAAGAGAATATCAAACAACCTCTTCCTATACCAGAAGTGATAGCTACTAAAGAGCCTGTGAGTTCTGTGCCTTCGCCAGTTTATGTGGCAGCAACTTTAGTTACCCAACCCATTCGTTCTGGTCAGCGTATCTATGCTGCGGGTGATTTGATTATTATGTCTCAGGTCAGTGCAGGCGCTGAAATTATGGCTGAAGGCAACATACATGTCTATAATACCCTAAGAGGGCGTGCTTTGGCAGGTGTGCATGGCAATAAAGATGCCAGGATATTTTGCTTCGATTTACAGGCAGAGCTCATTTCAATCGCAGGGGACTATAAAACCAGTGAGGATTTAAATAAGCAAATATACAAAAAACCGGTGCAGATATATTTGCAGAATCATGCTTTAATTATTAAAGAGATTGCTTAAGACCATATAGCAGAGGAGGCTCAATTGGCAAGAATTATAGTCGTGACATCAGGAAAAGGTGGCGTTGGCAAAACAACAACTAGTGCAGCGATTGCCATGGGGCTAGCAAAAAAAGGGCACAAAACTGCTGTTATTGATTTTGATGTGGGTTTACGTAATCTGGATTTGATTTTAGGTTGCGAGCGACGTGTTGTGTATGATTTTATTAATGTTATCAATGGCGAAGCAAGTATTAATCAGGCTCTGATTCGCGATAAAAACTGTAATTTGCTGTATATTTTACCGGCTTCTCAAACACGTGATAAGGATGCGTTGACCCAAGAAGGTGTTGGCAAAGTGCTAGAGGAATTATCCAAAGAGTTTGAATATATTGTATGTGATTCTCCGGCGGGTATTGAGAAAGGTGCAAATTTAGCGCTGTATTTTGCAGACGATGCTTTTGTCGTTACCAATCCTGAGATTTCTTCGGTCAGAGACTCAGATCGTATGTTGGGAATTCTATCCAGTAAATCGCGGCGTGCCGAAAATAATGAAGAACCTATTAAGGAATATTTGTTACTTACCCGGTATGATCCTGACAGAGTTAAATCAGGGGAGATGTTAGGTCTTGATGATGTGCAGGAAATTTTATCCTTGGAATTGCTCGGCATTATTCCCGAATCCAAATCGGTCTTGTCGGCATCCAACGCGGGTATACCGGTGATTTTGGATGAAAAGAGTGAGGCGGGCCAGGCTTATGCAGATGTTGTTGCGCGGTATTTAGGAGAGAAACTGCCGCATCGGTTTATCGATAGTAAACAAGGGTTTCTCAGGAGGCTTTTCGGAGGAAGAAAATGAGCTTACTGGACTATTTCAGATCATCTAAACCTAAAACTGCATCGCTTGCAAAAGAGAGATTGCAAATTCTCGTAGCGCATGAGCGCAGTTATCGCAATCAACCTTCCTATTTGCCACAATTGCAAAAAGAGCTTTTAGAAGTTATCCGTAAATATGTAAATGTGGATCAGGATGCAATATCTGTTAACTTTGAACAAGATGAGAATCAAGAAACGCTGGAACTGAATATAGTTTTGCCTGATTATCAGCAAGTAAATAAAGGATTGAATAACTAGACAGTATTCATGGCTTGTTAGTTAATTATAAATCAATCTTGAATAGCTCTGACATCCAATTGAAAAGCTTCAAAATACTATCTATCTGGTTCGGAATTAATCGGTGGAGCATCAAATCAGGAGGGGTAATATTCTGTATTTGCGCACTGATTTCCAGTTGTATAACACTGACTCCTGAAACAACAGCTGATAAGACTGTCACGACGATTGTTACTGAGCCTGCTGCTGCGAATACGCAAGTCGTTGCGGCTGCTGATTTTAATCTGCTGGGAAGGATATCCATACAGAACAGGAATGAGCGCTTTTCTGGCAGTTTTCGCTGGCAACACTTAGCAATCAGCGATGAAATTCTGTTATTTACACCCCTAGGTCAGGCAGTGGCAGAAATAACGAAAGACCAGGAGGGCGTGCGGTTGATTACCTCAAAGCTGGAAGCTTTTTACGCGGCTGATGTAGAAAGCTTGACGGAAGAAATTTTGGGATGGCGTTTGCCGCTCAGTGGTTTACAGTATTGGATACAAGGCACACATTCACCGGTTACCGCAGCGGAAAAAGATCTGGATGATAAAAATCAGGTAATAGCTATCCGACAAGATGGTTGGAAAATTCAATTTAATAGTTACGCTCCTGCACAATTGAATCAAATTCCTCTCCCGAGAACATTAGATTTAGTCTTTGAAAATTTGAGAATCAGACTGGTTGTAGATGACTGGAAAGCTGAATAGATTTTTTCTATATTAAAGCCACAAACTGATTAATATGAACCTATGCTGACATTTTCTGCTCCCGCCAAGCTGAATCTTTTTTTACATGTGGTAGGTCGCAGGCAGGATGGATATCATTTATTGCAAACAGTTTTTCGATTTTTAGATTTTTCTGACCAACTCAGTTTCAGATCACGGGCAGATGGCATTATCAAATTGAATAATCCCATTGCAGGTGTGCCGGAAGATAAAGACCTGTGTGTTCGAGCAGCTATGCTGTTAAAGCAGCAGACGGGTACTAAACAAGGTGTTGATATTTTTTTGCAAAAACGAATTCCAATGGGTGGAGGATTGGGTGGAGGAAGTTCTGACGCAGCAACCACTCTGCTAGCACTTAATCAACTATGGGAAGTGAATTTGAGTAAGGATCAGTTACTCGAATTAGGGCTGCAGCTAGGTGCTGATGTGCCTGTATTCATTTTTGGACAAAATGCTTTTGCAGAAGGAATCGGCGAGAAACTGGCTCCCATTGAACTGCCGCCAGCGTGGTATTTGATACTTGTGCCGCCAGTACAAGTATCCACCGCAGAGATTTTTGCGAGTAAAGAATTGACACGCAACACGATACCTATCAAAATACCGCCCTTTTCTGTCTGGCAAGGGCAGAATGATTTGGAATTAGTCGTTTGCCGAGCATATCCTGAAGTAGCCAGATGTTTGGAGTGGCTAAAGCGATTGGAAAATACTACAATAGCAGCAATGAGTGGTTCGGGTGCTTGCGTTTTTGCTGAATTTGCGACGGAACTTGCGGCACGGACTGCTTTCGAACAGAAGCCTGATGATATGAGTGGCTTTGTCGCTAAAGGGTTGAGTTATCATCCGATGTATCAGATGATGGAATAAATATTTTGGGGAGTCGCCAAGTGGTAAGGCACCGGATTTTGATTCCGGCATTCGTAGGTTCGATCCCTACCTCCCCAGCCAG
>JAMXAE010000059.1 GCA_024281695.1 Nitrosomonas sp.
ATCGGCAATAATCATGGGGGCATGTCCCACACCAAGTAACTCAACAATTTTAGCTTTTGCACCGCGTATCCGCATCTGTGCAGCCGTTTCAGCCGTTAATATATCCGATTCAGCTCCCCGCAGAACTAGCGTTGGTATATCCAGCTGATCCCACTGTTCCCATAAATAAATATCTTGAATTTCATGTTCTTTAAAACTGATGGAAATCTTTGGATCATAGCGAAAACCATAAGATCCATCGTCATATTCGCGAGCGCTATGAATTGCCATGTGATCCCATTGTTCCTCAGTTAAAGGTCCAAACGAAACAGAAATGGCTTTCATGTAATTCTTAAATGCTTCAAAACTATCAAATCGAGGGTCCTTGCCCACATAATCAGCGATTCTTTTCAGCGCAACGGCAGGAATTGATGGACCAATATCACTTAATACCAGTTTGTGGATGGGTGTTGGTAGATTCGGCTGTATCGCCAAAATCATCCCAATCAAGCCACCCATCGAAATCCCCACCCAATCAAGCGTAATACTCTCATTGTATTGAGATTGTATATACGCAACCAAAGATATAGCATCAGAAAGATAGAGTGGATAGTAATCATAATCATGCGCATGTTCCAGCCAATCACTTTGGCCACGCCCAACCACATCAACACAAATCACTCTGCAATCCGACTCAAGTACCCGAGCCAGATAATCGAAATCGCGGCAATTGCGTGTTAAACCATGCACACATACAACCACATGTGGATTCTGGGAATCTCCCCAGTCGGTATACGCAATATAATGCGGTTCTTTTTTTTGTCCATCGACAGAAAGTGTGGGCACAAGTAATCGTTTTACAGGTATCTTCATGGTTTATGTCATTTGAATATTATTACAATTAAATATCCGCTACTACCTCAATATCACTTCGCACATAAATTGTGATGCCAAACACAGATCACCACTTAGCACTATCACATCAAAGAAGAAATATGTGTTCATAATCCTTATCTATTCGATGCTTCGTTGGGAAAACCAAATGATACATTAACCCTACGACATTATGATTTTTATGCGTAGACTTGTTAGTAAGCTTCGTAAGATTAAACTGCTAAGCCATTTAGATCTTGCTTATCGACTCAATGACATGTCAGAATATTTAATTCGATCGCCACTTTAAATGCATAAGCAGATCCATAGACACTATCTATTCAATGGAAGTGAAATATGAAATTATCAGAGCTTTATTGGCATCGCATCACCCCATTGCACTTTTTCTTATGGCCATTAAGTGTTTTATATGGATTTTTCCTAATTTTAAAGAAACTGTGCTACTGGCTTGACATTCTGCCTTCAGTCAAGCTATCGGTGCCGGTTATTATTGTGGATAGTATCAGCACAGAAGATGGCGGCAAAACCCCTCTAATACTCTGGCTGATTGATTGTTTACTGACACAAGGCTATCGCCCGGGGATTATAACGCGTGGTAATTTGGATAATCCTGGGTCACCTGCTGCTGTAAACTCTTTCAGTGACCCCAATGTCGTCGGAGGAAAAACATTTTTATTGGCGCAACGCTGTGAAAATTCTTGTCCCGTTTGGATGGGTAATGATAGAGTTGCCGTTGCTCAAGCGCTTCTGCATGCACACCCAACATGCAACGTAATTATCTGCAACGATGGTATGCAATATTATCGCCTTGAACGTGACATCGAGATCGTTGTCGTTGATTTTACCGAGCAAAGCTTCGGCAATGGATTATTATTACCTGCCGGCCCTTTACGAGCGAATCTTAAGTATCTAGGAAAAGGCAATATTATTGTCACCAGTGGTCAACACGAACATTTTGTAGATACTAGCCAGTGGGGTAAAACTTACAATATGAAGTTAGTGAATGAAACTGCACGCAAACTACTCAATCCAGACATTCATCAAGCCGTTTCAGACTTCAAAAACAAACAACTGCACGCAGTAGCAGACGCGGACAACGCTCAATGGTTCTTCGAATTTATACAAAAATCGGGCCTAAATGCAGAATTGCACTCATTTGGAGAGAATCATCGATTTATTCGACAAGACATTCACTTCCCGGCAGCGGATGCCATTTTGATGCCCGAGGAGAATGCATTACAGTGCCGTGATTTTGCCAAAGATACTCTATGGGCATTACCCAAAGAGGCTTGGATCAATAGTGAGCTTCAGTCTATCTTACTGAAGAAACTCAGCAGTAAACTGAGCTCACAAAATTAATAATGCATTAAAGATTACAATACATACCGCGCCAGATCTTCGCTTTGTGAAAGATCCATGAGGCGTGTATCGACATATGCCGCATCAATCACAATAGTCTCGCCACTATGCTTGGGTGCATTGTATGAAACTTCTTCCAGTAATTTTTCCATCACCGTATGCAAGCGTCTGGCACCGATGTTCTCAGTTTTGCTATTAACGGAAAAAGCGATCTCAGCCAAACGCTTGATGGCATCATTGGCAAATTGTAGTTGAATACCTTCTGTCGTCAGTAGCGCTTCATATTGGCGAGTCAAGCATGCATCGGTATTGGTCAGGATTTGCTCAAAATCACTAACACTCAAACTAGCCAACTCAACTCGAATAGGGAAGCGTCCCTGCAATTCAGGGATTAGGTCAGAGGGTTTGGACATATGAAACGCACCACTAGCAACAAACAGAATGTGGTCCGTTTTGATCATGCCATATTTGGTTGATACGGTTGTGCCTTCAACTAAAGGCAGCAAATCGCGCTGTACTCCCTGGCGCGAAACATCGCCCCCGGTATTTCCTGCGCGACTGGCGATTTTGTCTATCTCGTCCAGAAACACGATACCATTTTGCTCTACATTCTGTATGGCAGTCAGTTTTAGTTCTTCATCATTAACCATTTTTGAAGCCTCTTCTTCGATGAGTATTGCCCTTGCTTCGCGTATCGTCAACTTACGGGTTTTCTTTTTATCCCCGGTCATATTCTGAAACATGCCCTGAATTTGAGAAGTTAGATCTTCCATTCCAGGCGGGGCAAAAATCTCCATATTGGCACGCGGCACAGCAACATCGATCTCAATTTCCTTGTCATCTAATTCACCTTCACGTAGCTTCTTACGAAATTTTTGTCGCGTTAAATTATCACGATCCTCAGTATTCAAATGGGAATCAAAATCTCTAGCAGCCGGTAATAGCGCATCCAGAATACGGTCTTCTGCCCGATCTTCCGCCAACGGTTGTTTCTTTCTGGTCTCTCTTTCTCGAGATTCCTTAATAGCTGTTTCAACCAGATCACGGATAATCGAATCCACATCTCGCCCGACATATCCGACTTCAGTAAATTTGGTCGCCTCAATTTTTATAAAAGGCGCATTAGCCAGTTTTGCCAAACGCCGAGCAATCTCGGTTTTACCAACCCCCGTAGGGCCAATCATCAGGATATTTTTCGGCGTAATTTCTTGACGCAGTGGATCTGCAATTTGTTGTCTGCGCCAGCGATTTCTCAGTGCAATAGCCACGGCGCGTTTGGCGGAGTCTTGCCCGATGATATGTTTGTCCAGTTCGTGAACAATTTCCTGTGGAGTCATTTGAGACATAGTTTTAAATTCTGCGGTAGATGTAATATAGGCAAGCGTTCTAATTGACGGCTTCAGGTCAATTGCTACTTGATCTCTGTAAAAATGAAAAAATTTGTAGTTTTAATTCGTCAACGAGAACAATCTAATCAATCGTTTCAATGACATGGTCCTGATTAGTGTAAATACAGATATCACCTGCTATGGTGAGTGCTTTTTTCACAATCTCATTGGGAGGCAAGTCCGTATTTTCCAACAGTGCACGAGCCGCAGCCAATGCATATGAACCGCCACTACCGATGGCTGCGAGACCTAACTCAGGCTCAATCACATCACCAGCACCGGTAATAATCAGCGTAGCATCTTCGTTGGCAACCACGAGCATGGCTTCTAATCTACGTAGAATTCGATCGGTTCGCCAGTCTTTCGCCAGCTCAACAGCTGAACGCATAATGTGCCCATGATGGGCTTCCAATTTACCTTCAAATCGCTCAAATAGTGTGAAAGCATCCGCAGTACCTCCTGCAAATCCAGCCAGGATTTTGTCATGATAAAGTCTGCGAACTTTGCGCGCACTGGATTTGGCCACCACAGCACCGAGTGTTACCTGACCATCCCCTCCCAGTGCAACCTGCCGACCACGTCTTGCTGAAACAATTGTTGTCATGAAATTTACTTAACACGTTACAAAATATCATTATACCGTATAAAACATTGCCAATTCAGACAGAAAGAACAGTACATGATTAGCTTCTTTTTTTCGCACGAGGATGCGTCGTATCATATACTTTTGTGAGATGCTGAAAATCAAGATGTGTATAAACTTGTGTGGAGGTTATGCTAGCATGCCCCAGCATTTCCTGAACAGCACGTAAATCACCACTGGATTGCAAAAGATGAGAAGCAAAGGAATGCCGCAAAATATGCGGATGTACATTCTGCTGAATACCTTGACACTTCCCCCTGTTTTTTAAGCGATGACTAATGGTGCGAGCGCTAATGGCATCACCTCGGTGCGATAAGAACAAGGCGGTTACATCCGTTTTAATCATTTGAGCACGTTGTTCAAGCCACAATTTTAATGCTTGAATAGCGAAACTGCCTACTGGAATAATACGTGTTTTCCCGCCCTTACCAGAAATCCTTATCGTGCTCTCAGGAAAGTTAATATCCGTCGGCTTGAGTTTTGTCAACTCTGCTAACCTTAAACCGGAAGAATAGAATAACTCAAACATGGCACTATCCCGTATGGTCAGAATATCATTGGCCGGAAATGTTAATAAGCGTAACGCTTCATCAGGAGAAAGTGCATTGGGCAATTTCTGAGCTGATTTGGGAACACGCAAGCCAACACAGGGATTGTGCTGGTAACGATGATCGCGTATTAAATAATAATAGAAACTGCGCCAGGCTGATAACATTCTGGCTAAGCTTCTTCCGGAAAGCCCTTTACCATGTAGTTGAGCGATCACTTGACGAATATTCGGCGCCTGAACTTGCTCTAAGTCATCTTTCTTTAAATATTCCAGCAGAACGCGAATATCGCGCGCATAGTTTTCACTAGTCAGCGGTGATAAACGCCGCTCATAAGTGAGATGATGAATAAAAGCATCGGCTAGCGACTCAGGTTTGTTGCTCATTGGATAAATGATCTTGAATTGCTCCACTACTGGCCTGTTCTGCCACATCATAGCGCGCAATGGTAGTACACACCAGTTCGCCCAATCGTTTTAAATGCAGTGTTCCCATCTCCGGATAAAATCTTTCTACATCGGGACTACCCAAAACAAGCAAACCAATCGTTTTTGTCGTATTCAACGGAATCATGGAAAATGAATTCAAGTGCTCAACCCCTTCCCCAAACCAGTGCTTGATTTCGTCCGCGATATGATTACCACAATAAGGCTGTGGTAGACTCTCAGCAATCACATGAACATCCAAACTGGTCGGCGCCAATTCAATATAGGTCTTGTCGCCGCAAGCAATGTTCCAGAAGCGCATAGCGACAAGCGGAACTGCAAAATCTTCGCGCAAGCTAAAATTCAGAGCTACCAAAAACTCGTCCAAGTTAGAGACAGAAAGCAACGCGATGGTTAAACGATGCATTTTCTCCCCGATCGCATCATTCTCTTCACCAAAACTAATCAGCTCAAGTAATCGGTCCTGTAATACGCGATTTCTTTCCCTTAGGGAGATCACTTGTCGCTCATTGATAGAAATGACTCTGCCATCGTATGGATTTGGAATATGGATATCCGCCAACAAATCGGCATATTCATTGAAGAATTGTGGGTGATCCTGTAAATACTGAGCAACATCTTCCGGTTTCATCATGCTTCCTTGGTTAATTACAAATTTATCTCACCTTCAAATACGGTAACTGCCGGACCCGTCATCCAAACCGGATCATCTTGTCCTTTCCAATAAATATTCAACTCTCCTCCCCGAGTGCTGACGGTCACCTGCTGATCTAACAACCCCAGATTAATGCCCGCGACCACTGCAGCACAGGCACCCGTTCCACAAGCCAGTGTTTCGCCAGCGCCGCGTTCAAAAACACGCAATTTAATATGCGTGCGATCCATTACTTGCATATAGCCCACATTCACTCGTTTGGGAAAACGTGAATGAGTTTCAATTAAAGCGCCCTCGCTATTCACTGGCGCAGTGTCAATATCCTGAATGACACGCACTGCATGTGGATTGCCCATCGATAGAGCACTCATTGTAACGGATTGATTCTGTATTTCCAGTTCATAAGTCGATGCATATTGCTCAGCGATAAAAGGAATTTCTGCCGGCTCAAAGATGGGTTTGCCCATATTCACCGTAATATTTCCGTTCACTTCCAGTTTGGGAGAAATCACACCACTGAGTGTTTCGATACGAATCTCGCTTTTATGCGTCAAGCCATGATCATGCACATAGCGCACAAAACAACGCGCACCGTTTCCACATTGTTCTACCTCGCCACCATCGGCATTAAAAATACGATAGCGGAAATCAGCTTGTCCCTGCGCTTTTTCAACCAGCAATATTTGATCACAGCCGACGCCAAAATGGCGATCTGCCAGCAGGCGAATCTGTTGCCGATCCAGATTGATGGATTGATTGATTCCATCCAATACGACAAAATCGTTGCCCAGGCCCTGCATTTTGGTAAATTTTACTTTCATCAGTTAAATATTTCAGCGATCCAACTTAGTCATGGTCATCAAATAATCATTCATAAAGTAACCACCCCCAATATCCACCACACTATCCGCCGCAATCTCAAATCCATAATGCCGATAAGCCAGAATCGCAGTTTGGTTGTGTTTATTCACGGTCAAAATCAGCCTGCGCAGACTATTCTTGCGCAACAATTTGATTGCATCCGCAATCAGCAATCCACCATAGCCCTTACGATGATGATCACAATGTATGTACAGTTTGTCAATTTTAAGTTCATCCGGACTGGACGTGCGCATGTAACAGGAAAAACCGACCATCTTTTCATCCACGACCAATTTTCTCCACCAAATATCCGGATTTAATATTTGCTCCTGGATTAGCTCCGGCTGATATCGCTGAACCAGCATATAATCAATCTGCTCAGGCGAGATGATATCGGCATAGTGATGACGCCAAATTTCATCCGCTAATGCCGAGATCGCAGGTGCATCGGACAATATTATAGGTACTACGTTGGCAATCATGACGCTCAGTTTCTTTAGGCAGTTCTAGTTCACTATGTGGGCGGTGATATTGAAACATTGTGCGGCACACTGTTAAAGTAACGGTCTCGACAGATGGAGCAAACACGTTGCGTATTCTACATGGTTTGACACAATGTTCAGGCATCGCTGCACTGTAACCATTTACGGGATGTTATCTAATGACCGGTTATTTCAGGAATAATGTCAATGGTGGTTTATTGAATCTTTGGCGCATCGCATTGATGGCGTTGAATATTGTACGTTGCCCAATAATTCTGGCTTCTAGTCTGCGCTTATTTGGGAAATCCATAAATGAAATCCCAATCAGCATGGTCAGCAAGCCTTGCCCGGGCAAGAAAAGCATCAAAAAACCGGCTAATAAGAACACCATGCCTAAAATATTTTTAATAATGAGCCCGATCACACGTAATACCGGATGATGATCTTTCATCCAATAACGAGGTACCCGCATATCGAAATAGTCGCTGGGCAAACGAATCAAAATCCAGGGAATAGCAATCAGCGAACCCACAAAACCGATGACAGATGCTACTGTCAAACTGACGAGAACATCAACCGAAATCCATTGTTGCATAGTTGCAAGCGCTGCTTCCATAAGCTAAATATTCAGTGACATGAAGGCATAAAATCGTTCAAGCATACACTGGTATCGATTCTTTTAATGAAACTGCGTGGGGGAAAATTGAACCAACTTGTCATTCATTACCTATTACCGAATAAATCCAGAAGCAGGTGATGTGGCTACATTAAACCGGACACATTCCTTAAAATAACTGAAAGAAGAAGTGTATCGAACCCCTGAGCATTAGGGCTCGCCTAAATGTCTACGCGTGAGATTTAAGCATGCTAAATCCCCCTCCCGGACGATCTGCCGGAAGGGTCAGAACAAGCAATAAGGCCTGCTATAAGGACGGAGTTAACCTACGAGCCGCTCCCGTAGGAATATTTGAATTTTTTGGCGAAGGATCACTAGGAACTACTCCAGAAGGGAGCTGCATTTCCTCTTCTGCAGTTTTTACTTTTGCTGCTTTATCTTTATCGATAACAAGATCAGACTTAAGTTTTGGACCAATACTTTCTCTATCTACAAATTGATGATTTGGATGAAAAGATTTATCGAAAGCATAGGCACTACCAGTAAAAAAAGCTATACACATAATAATCGCTAGCGTTAAGATTTTTCCTTGATTCATGATGATTCTCCATTTATTTTGATTAATGTGAATCTTAATAATGTCTCGTCAACCTAATGTAAGTCTGTTCGGTTAAGCACATATAGTGTAATTACTGCGCGGAACATACCTTCTGCCGTCATGCACAAATTCGCTGGTTATAAATCACTTCTCTCATCTCCAGCTTCGGCCAGAACTCATCACTGAGTATTCGAAGCATCGCAACCTCGTTTTATTGGAGTACTATAGGAATCTCAATATTACGAGTTTGCGCTTTATTATTGGAAACTTATCTCAAATTGTCAACAGACCTAGTCTATTCAAAGACATTTCATGAAATATGTGAGGCGTACTATCAAAAATAGAATCGAATATTTTAAATAACCCAATCGCACTTGCTTTCTTTGACAGTTATAGACGATATATTCGGTAATCTCCTCTACGACTCATGGAAGCAATCATGCTAAATGGCTGTTATAAATTTATAACACATGCGTAATCAAAACAAATCAGCACTTTGAAATAATAGTATTATCCTACCAGGTGCTTGCAAGGAGCCGCTAATCACATCCTAGAGCACTAGGGCCTAACTATCAGAGTTCTATCGCTTCAAGTACCATCTGCAAGTTTTAAGAAAATAATACCCAATAACAACCAACTACATGCCTTACTGCCCGGAGAATATCAATGTCTGATCGCATCATATTCATCGATTCAAACGTAACCGATTATCAAAGCTTGATTCCTCAACTTCCTCCGAACTCAAAAGTAGTTGTATTGGATGCAGACAAGGATAGGGTCATGCAAATACAGGCAGCATTGCAAAGCAAAACAAATCTTGATGCTATAGACATCATCTCGCATGGTAAGCCAGGTGAGTTGATGACACCATCCAGTTAGAAAATGCCTTATTTACAGCATTAGCGACAACGGGCACTTTGCCTGTCGGTCAGTTTAAAGTCGGCACGCAAGCATTGGATAACAATGATTTTATTGTATACAACAACGTAACGGGAACACTTTTATACGATGCGGATGGCAATGGCGTTGGTGCTGCGATAAAGATTACCACGGTCGGCATTGGTTTAGCCATGACCAATGCGGATATTATGGTGATTTAGCCATACAATGAGTATTGACTTGGTCAAGTTAATTTTGCTCGTTGCTAAACAAATTCATCACGAACGTAATCAGAAAGCGATCTTCCTGAGCTTATCGGAAAACTTAGTCAGAGCTTCCTTAAAGTTCCTTGAAACATGCTAAAAGCTGCAATCTCTACTGAGATTGCAACGTCTTTGAGAAATTCTGGTTAAAACACTCTTCAAATAAAAATTGGATTTTACCAACACCTTACAAAATATCCTTGGTAACGAATCATTCAATTAATTCTGGTTTATTCATTTTAAAAACAGTATTATCCGTCATTATGTACTTGCCTTATTTTATTAAATTGATTTGGTGAGATCCTCATCATCTGATTGCACCGTATTTTTCTCACCATGCACTAGAGAGATGACCAATCGGCTTGTTCTGACAACATACAGTTATTAATGATGGCTTTTCTAGTTGTGTTTTTGCTTGCTTGCATCGGCTATATTCTGTATTTCCATCGCGGTAGTAATTACCCTAATGATTCCATTCGTATGCGAGCAATTGAAGCCATTATTCAAACAACTCGTTATGGTGTTATCGAAACAGATTTAAATGGAACAATTCTAATCTTCAATCCCGCCGCCGAGAAAATGCTGGGTTACCGGGCGGATGAAGTTATTGGTCGTGTAACGCCTGCAATTATTCATATTCCGGATGAAGTAATAACCCGAGCACAAGAGTTAGGAATCGAGCCTGGTTTTGATGTTTTTGTCAAAAATCCACGAGAAAAACGCGAAGTAGAAGCAAGAGAATGGACTTATCTGCGCAAGGACAAATCAACTTTTATCTCATTTTTATCTATTAGCGCGCTTAGAGACGAGAATGATCATTTGATTGGATATGTAGGTGTTTTTGAAGATATTACTGATTTGAAGGAATGGCAGGCAGCCCAGAAGATTAAAGACGAATTTGTGGCCAATGTCAGCCACGAACTTCGCACACCTTTAAATGCTGTGATGGGATTATCAAAACTCATTGAAATGGAATCAGATCCGGCAAAAATCAAAGACAACGCACATGCTATTCATCTATCTGGGAAACATCTATTGGATATTGTCAATGAATTACTCGATTTCTCAAAAATCCAAGCCAGTCAATTCCAAATTGAAGAAGTCCCATTCCCTCTAATTAAAGTTTTTACCGATTGTCATGCCATTTTGCTTGGTTTTTCAGAAGATAAGCATGTAACTCTCCACTTTGATTATCATCAGATTGGCGAAGATCAATATGTAGAAGGCGATGAAATCAGATTAAAGCAAGTGATCAATAACATTATTTCCAATGCCATAAAATTCTCAGAAGGCGGAATTGTTGACGTTTACGCTGCTTATAAAGATCAATCGCTATGTCTAGTAATTACAGATGATGGCATCGGAATGAATGAAACTGTGGTCAGAAATCTCTTTAAACCTTTTTATCAGGCAGATGGTTCAATCACCAGAAAATTTGGTGGAACAGGTTTAGGATTAGCCATTACCAAAAACATCGTTGATATGATGCAAGGAACGATTGAGGTCGAATCTATAGTAGGGAAAGGATCCACCTTTAGACTCACCATCCCTCTGGCATCAGTTGTGCAGGAGGAAAATAACATTACTCCAGCTATCTTACCTTTGCAGATGTTTGGTCATCGTTATCATGTATTAGTGGCGGAAGACAATTTGATAAACAGAATGATACTCGAGCAGATATTACAAAAATTTGAATTAAACGTGACAACCGTCACCAACGGTAAAGAAGCTTTTGATTCGGCAGTAAAAAATAAATTTGATCTTATTCTAATGGATATACAAATGCCTGAAATGGATGGCATACAGTCTACTAAAATGTTAAGAGAAAACAACCTATCGGTTCCGGTGATTGCTTGTACCGCTAATACATCTCAAGAGGATCAGAATGTATGCTTAATATCTGGCATTGATGATTTTATTACCAAGCCTATCGATATCGCTACTCTTAATGCTATCCTCAACAAATATCTAAAGACACATGATTCCTAATTTGTTGAAACCAGAGAATCCAATAAGATTCTCTACTGATCATTGATTCCTGTGCGTCTGATCAGATATTTCTCCATTTCAACTGCCAGAAATAAAAATACGCTGAATACAACCACACGTCCCCAGGCTGTTGCATCCAAAGCGGTTGTACCAAATAGTTGCTGCATCACGGGCAGATAAGTAAACGCAAGTTGCAACATTAATAATACACCGACTGAAATAAGGATAAAGCGATTGCCCAGCAGTCCCTCGCGCGATATGACAGAAGCTAACAAGTAGCGGCAATTGAATAAATAAACAATTTGTCCCATCACCAGCACATTCACAACCGCTGTTCGACTCAATTCTATGCTGGAACTCTGCATAGTTTCCCAAGAATATAATGCAAAGCCCCCCCCCATCATCAATAATGCAACAAAAACAATGCGCCATACCAGAAAACCCGACAAGATTGAAGTATTGGGATCGTGTGGAGGACGCAACATTGCGCCGCTTTCAGGTCGCTCAAATGAGAGTGAAATCGCCAGTGTCACCGTCGTCACCATATTGACCCATAGAATCTGCACCGGCGTAATCGGCAAAGCCATCCCCAAAATAATCGCCAACATCAGAATACCAGCTGCGCCACAGCTGGTTGGAATGATAAAAACAACCGTTTTACGGATATTGTCGTAAACTGTGCGGCCCTCTTCCACGGCATGCGTAATTGAAGCGAAATTATCATCTGTCAACACCATCTCAGCGGCTTCTTTCGCGACCTCAGTGCCTTTCTGTCCCATAGCAACACCGATGTCAGCACGTTTTAATGCCGGTGCGTCATTTACACCATCACCCGTCATCGCCACAATCTCGCCATTGGCCTGCAAGGCAGTCACCAGCCGCAGCTTATGCTCAGGACTTGCGCGCGCAAAAATATCGATTTTTGCAACCACTTTACGCAGTTGTGCATCATCCAAGCGATCCAATTCAAGACCCGTGATAGCGTTCTGACCATCACCGATCCCTAATTTCTCACCAATAGTACAAGCAGTAATACGGTGATCCCCGGTAATCATTTTGACGCGGATGCCTGCGGCATGGCATTTGTCGATAGCGGCGATAGCTTCCTCACGCGGTGGATCGATAATCCCCACCAATCCCAGCAAAGTGAAATCCGCTTCAACATCAACAAACCTCAGTGTTCGCTGAGTTGTTGGGACCACACGACTGGCAATGGCCAGTATGCGCTGTCCAGATGCGCTGACAGCATGAATTTTTTCGTACCAGAAATTAGTCTCTATCCGATAATCTTCACCTAAGCTGCGTTGATAGCTACACATTGCCAATACCTCTTCCGGCGCCCCCTTGACATAAATTAGGCTATGCCCGAAGTGGTCATGATGCAGCGTCGCCATAAAGCGGTGTTCCGACTCAAAAGGAACCACATCCATTCGAGGCAGCGCTTCATGCTCAAGCACCGGATTCAATTCAGCTTTCATGGCTAGGGTAATCAACGCACCTTCGGTCGGATCGCCGTGAATAACCCAAGCATCCTCATGCTGGTGCACCGAAGCATCATTACACAACAACCCGGCTCGCAACAGATCCAACATATCGGCATAATCCGTCATCAAAATTTTCTGACCATGCAGACTAAAATTCCCTTGCGGTGCATAACCCACGCCGCTCACCTGTATCTGAGCATCTGCCAGTATCACAGTTTGCACCGTCATTTCATTACGCGTTAATGTACCAGTTTTATCAGTACAAATAACAGTCACTGCGCCCAGTGTTTCCACCGCAGGCAAATGACGAACAATTGCGTTCCGACGCGCCATACTTTGCACGCCCAATGCCAGTGTGATTGTCATAATGGCTGGCAATCCTTCCGGAATTGCTGCGATGGCCATGCTAATCGCAGCCATAAACATTTCACCGATAGGGTAATCATGCAGTAGTAAACCATACACAAAAATACCGACTGCCAACAGTAAGATGGCCAACGTCAACCAGCGCCCAAAGATTGCCATTTGTCGCAGCAAGGGCGAAGTCAACTTATCGACCTGCGCTATCATCTGACTGATGCGTCCAATTTCCGTCTGATCACTAGTAGCAACCACCACGCCCGATCCCTGACCATAAACTACCAACGTGCCTGAATACGCCATACACAATCGATCGCCGATCACCGTCATTGCATCCACTGCTTGCACGGATTTTTCGACGGCTTCGGACTCTCCGGTTAGTGCAGCTTCTTCGATACGCAAATTTTTGCAACTAAGCAATCGCATATCGGCCGGTACTTTATCGCCAGATTGCAGCAACACGATATCACCCGGAACCAATTCTTCAGCGGAAATTTGTATCCGTTGCCCTGCACGTAGAACACTGGCATTGAGCGATAACATGTGCCGGATAGCGATGAGTGCTTTTTCCGCTTTGCCTTCCTGCACAAAACCAATGATTGCATTGATCGCCACAACGCCTAGAATCACCGCGCTATCAACCCAATGCCCCAGAAAAGCGGTCATGATTGATGCAATTAGAAGAATATAAATCAGCACGTTATGGAATTGCAGCAAGAAACGAATGAAATTGCTTTGGGGTTTCGGTGGCTTTAATCGATTGGCACCATATTGCTCAAGGCGACGTTTGATTTCAGATTGAGGTAATCCGCCATGGTTGGTTCTAAACGCTTCCAGTACTTGCTGGGGTGGGTAGCTATGCCATGCAGATGTTTGTTCGGCTACCACAACGTGCTCATGTTGCATATATTGTATTTCCTTCGATGAAATGACAAATTGGGTGGCGCCTATCCCATAAACCAGAATCGACAGGAATAATTTGTATTTAATTATTCACTACAGCTACAATGGACATATTCATTTTTCACTTAACACAGCAATGAGGTCTATATGAAATACTTTATCACTCTAAAGGCATTATTGATCATTTTGTTTGCAGGAGCGTTACAGGCTGCCGACCGGGTACCGTTTGCTCATCAAATTATTCCAGTCCAGAACTATAGCCGCGCTACGGAACAAATCGCAATCTCAGGTCTCATTAGTGATGGCGGCGTACAAGCACTCGCAGCGCATGGTTTCAAAACTGTTATTGATTTACGCACCGCAACAGAAGGTACTGCGGATGAAAAAGCGCTGGTGGACCTTGCCGGCATGAATTACATCAATGTGCCAATGACCGTCGCTGGTATTAGCGAAGAACAATTAGCTGCTTTTACGAAGGCGATTGAAAACGCTGAAAAACCTGTACTGATTCATTGTGGCTCAGGCAATCGGGCTGGTGCCATGTGGGCAAGCTATCAAATCAGAAAAGGTGTTGATCCAGAAGTAGCGCTTGCAGCAGGTCGGAAAGCAGGTATGCGTCCACCGATGGAAGAAAAAGTGAGAGCCAGCTTTATAAACTAAGCTATAAGAAATCTTAGGGTTGTTTACAGAGAGGCTGATTGGAATAAGCGGCGAGTATTTCATAAGGAGCGGCATTATTCCAATTTTTATGCGATTTCACGGTGTTGTAAAAGCTAATGAAACGGATAAGCTGCAGATGACAATCAGCACCGTCTTTAAAGCAATTTTGGTATACCTCATGCCCATTAGAGGCAGGATTTGTATAGCGCTTTAGACGTTCCCTATCGCTTGTTGTTCGACCTTGGCTAAGCGTTTGAAGCCATGCTGAAGCGTTTTGAATTGCAGGTTAGTACTGTTCGTGGAGTAAATTTCTGAAGTCCAGCGCGTTTCAGTACGGCATAAATCTTGGCCGGCTGACCCCAAAGCGTTTGACCAACCGCATTAGCTTCCAAATTCGTGTTTGATAAAGCCGTCAGATTTCCTGATGATTCACCAGGGAAACCCTGAACAAGTGATAAATTCAAGGTTTCGAATTTATAGTTTGCTTGTTTTGGGTAAATTTTAGATCGCAGAATCATCAGAAATTGCTTTTTTATTACATTTAAGTCAATTATCCGGTTAATTCTGACATTCTGGACGG
>JAMXAE010000060.1 GCA_024281695.1 Nitrosomonas sp.
CCTGTTTGCTGCTGTTTTCGGTTTTATTCCCATCATTGCAGGCCGGGTTTTAGGTCCAAACAAGCCTGACGTCGAAAAGCTGTCACCGTTCGAGTGTGGCTTTGAACCCTTTGAAGATGCACGCATCAAGTTTGATGTTCGCTACTATCTTCTGGCTATTCTCTTCATTTTGTTCGATCTCGAGATTGCGTTTCTGTTTCCATGGGCGACGATCTTGAGAGAAATTGCCGCCAACGAGTCTATTCGTCTCTTCGGATTCTTCGAGATGATTGTCTTTTTGGGCATTCTCCTGATTGGCTACGTCTACGTTTGGAAAAAAGGCGCTCTCGAGTGATCTTAGATATTTCCTAGGCGCACAAATTGTTGGCTAAAGGGTGTTTATGAGCATCGAAGGTGTCTTCAAGGAAGGGTTTGTAACTACTTCCCTTGATACGGTAATCAATTGGACGCGCACGGGGTCTCTCTGGCCGATGACGTTCGGGCTGGCCTGCTGTGCTGTCGAAATGATTCATGCGGGCTGTTCCCGTTACGATCTCGATCGATTCGGGGTCGTGTTCCGTCCAAGTCCTCGCCAATCTGATTTGATGATCGTGGCCGGTACCTTGTGTAACAAGATGGCGCCAGCACTACGCAAGGTCTACGATCAAATGTCCGAGCCTCGCTGGGTGATCTCGATGGGATCTTGTGCAAACGGTGGTGGTTACTATCACTATTCGTATTCTGTTGTGCGAGGCTGTGACAGGATTGTTCCTGTTGATGTGTATGTTCCCGGCTGTCCTCCGACTGCAGAAGCACTCTTGTACGGCATAGTCCAATTGCAAAACAAGATCAAACGTGAATGCACCATCGCCCGCTGACTATCATGAGTGAAAAACTTGAACGTCTAGGCCAAGTGCTGGCTAGCAAATTCGGTGAGAAAATACTCCAGGCGCTGACCTCTTGTGGTGAATTGACCATAGTTGTATCGGCAAAGGATTACTCATCAGTAGCCACTATGCTGCGTGACGACCCCGAGCTTCGTTTCGAGCAACTTGTTGATTTGACAGGGCTTGATTATTCCAGCTTTGCGGGGCGTGATGAGGGGGCCCGTTTTGCAGTCGCCTCTCATTTGCTTTCTGTTAGTAACAATTATCGTCTCAGGCTTCGTGTGTTCGCAGAAGACGACACTTTTCCGATGATCGACTCTGTTTGCGCGATTTGGCCCAGTGCAAACTGGTTCGAGCGCGAAGCATTCGATCTTTTCGGCATCATGTTCAATGGCCATCCAGATCTGCGCCGAATTCTTACTGATTACGGTTTTGTTGGCTATCCCTTCCGCAAAGACTTCCCGATTTCGGGGTACGTTGAAATGCGTTATGACCAAGAGCTTGGTAGAGTTATTTATCAGCCTGTTACGATCGAGCCTCGAGAGAACACTCCGCGTATCGTACGTGACGAGAACTATGGGAACGTAGGTCATGGCTGAAATTCGCAATTACACTATTAATTTCGGTCCTCAGCACCCCGCTGCGCACGGGGTTTTGCGCTTAGTTCTTGAGCTGGACGGCGAAGTGGTTGAACGTGCTGACCCGCATATTGGCTTGTTGCATCGAGGCACGGAAAAGCTAGCCGAGACACGCACTTGGGTGCAATCAGTGCCTTACATGGATCGTCTTGACTATGTCTCGATGATGTGTAACGAGCACGCTTACTGCTTGGCAATCGAACGGTTGCTCGGGCTGGAAGTCCCAATTCGTGCCCAATATATTCGCGTTCTCTACGATGAGATCACGCGAATTCTGAATCACCTGTTGGCAGTCGGAACGCACGCGCTCGATATCGGTGCGATGACGATGGTTTTGTATACGTTCCGTGAGCGGGAAGATCTCATGGATGCATATGAAGCGGTTTCGGGTGCACGGATGCACGCCGCTTACTACCGTCCTGGTGGAGTTTACCGCGATCTACCTGATCAGATGCCTCAATATGAAGTATCGAAATGGAAGAATGCGAAATCAATTGCGCAATTGAATGAAAATCGTCAAGGCTCTCTTCTCGATTTTCTTGATGATTTTACAGCGCGTTTTCCTAAGTACATTGACGAATACGAGACTTTGCTGACTGATAATCGTATTTGGAAGCAAAGAACTGTTGGTATTGGTGTGGTTTCACCGGAAAAAGCTCTTGCCTTAGGCTTTTCTGGCGTTATGTTGCGCGGGTCTGGTATCGAGTGGGATATCCGAAAGAAGCAGCCTTACGAAGTATATGATCAACTGGATTTTGATATTCCCGTTGGTGTCGAAGGTGATTGTTACGATCGATATCTTTGCCGTATCGAAGAAATGCGTCAGTCTAATCGCATAGTTAAGCAATGCATCGACTGGCTCAGAAAGAATCCTGGGCAAGTTATTACTGATAATCACAAAGTGGCTCCTCCGTCCAGAGAGCGAATGAAGGGCAACATGGAGGAGTTAATCCACCACTTCAAGCTCTTCACCGAAGGTATGCACGTTCCTCCTGGCGAAGTTTATGCTGCGATCGAGCACCCGAAGGGGGAGTTCGGTGTGTTTGCGGTTTCTGATGGCGCTAACAAACCTTATCGTCTCAAGCTTCGGTCTCCGGGTTTTATGCACCTTTCCGCCATGGATGAAATGTGTCGAGGACATATGATCGCCGACGTTGTGGCCATTATCGGAACGATGGATATTGTGTTCGGAGATGTGGATCGCTGATCGTCGCATCTGCTGAGCGTTAAGCTCTTATCGATATTCTGCTTACAGTAGATACCAAAATGCTGAGTCCGGAATCACTGAAAAAAATTGATCGAGAGATCGCCAAGTATCCTGTTGATCAGAAGCAATCGGCTTCAATGGCTGCATTGAGGATCGCGCAGGAAGAAAAAGGCTGGCTCTCGAGCGAGACGATTGAATTTATTGCGAAGTATCTTGGCATGGCCCCAATGGCCGTGTTTGAGGTAGCGAGTTTTTACAATATGTATGATCTAGCCCCTGTTGGGGCAAGAAAAATCACGGTTTGCACTAACTTGCCATGCGCACTTTCCGGTGGAGTCCATGCTGCGGACTACATTAAGGAAAAGCTCGGCATTGACTTCAACGAAACAACACCAGACGGTCTTTTTACTCTCAAGGAAGGTGAGTGCATGGGTGCTTGCGGAGACGCTCCAGTACTGCTGGTGAATAATCACCGCATGTGCAGCTGGATGACTGAAGAGAAAATTGATCAATTGCTGGCTGATCTGAAAAAATGAGTTCTCAAGGGATTATTCTTTCCGGTCTCAATGGCGACCGTACATGGCGTCTTGCTGAGTATGTTCAGCGAGGTGGTTATGAGGCATTAAAAAAAATCATTTCCGAGAAAATTCCTGCCGATCAGATAATAAATGAAGTAAAAAAATCTGCGCTTCGTGGTCGTGGAGGCGCTGGTTTTCCGACAGGCCTGAAATGGAGTTTCATGCCTCGGGCGTTCCCAGGTGCGAAATATATTGCATGCAATTCAGATGAAGGTGAGCCTGGCACTTTCAAAGATCGCGATATTCTCCGTTACAATCCCCATAGTGTTATTGAAGGCATGATCATTGCAGGTTATGCGATGGGGTGTGAGCGTGGATATAATTATATTCACGGCGAAATATTTGAAGTTTACGAGCGTTTTGAAGAAGCTCTGCAAGAGGCTCGGGATGCTGGGCTCTTGGGTGAAAGTATTCTTGGCTCAGAATTCAGCTTTGATTTGTTCGCACACCATGGTTACGGTGCGTACATTTGCGGTGAAGAAACCGCTTTGCTTGAATCCATAGAGGGGAAAAAGGGGCAGCCCCGCTTTAAGCCACCGTTCCCTGCCAGTTTTGGTCTGTATGGTAAGCCTACTACGATCAATAACACGGAAACCTTTGCTTCTATTCCTTTTATTATTCGGGAAGGTGGAGATGCTTTCCTTGCTCTTGGCAAGCCGAACAACGGAGGAACGAAACTTTTTTCCGTGTCTGGTCATGTAAATAAGCCAGGAAACTACGAGATTCCGCTTGGTACTCCGTTCTCCGTGCTTCTTGAAATGGCGGGCGGAATCAGGGCAGGGCGGAAAATCAAAGCAGTAATTCCTGGTGGATCTTCTGCTCCTGTTTTGCCTGGTGGAGTCATGATGGATTGCACCATGGACTACGATTCAATTTCTAAAGCGGGTTCGATGCTCGGGTCAGGTGCCGTCATTGTGATGGACGAGACAACGTGTATGGTGAAGGCGCTCGAGCGCCTTTCTTATTTTTATTTCGAAGAGTCTTGTGGCCAATGCACGCCGTGCCGTGAAGGTACCGGCTGGTTGTACAGAATCATTCACAGGATAGAGAACGGGCTCGGACGACTAGAGGACTTGGATCTATTAAATAGCGTAACTGCGAATATCATGGGGCGTACCATTTGTGCGTTAGGTGACGCAGCTTCAATGCCCGTTCAGAGCTTTGTTAAGCATTTTGGCGATGAATTCGCGTTTCATATTGAACACAAGACATGCCTCGTGCCGGCTGAAGTTCAGCGCGAAGGTAGCAAGATTTACGTAGCGTAGGCTCGACATGCTAGAGATCGAAATTGACGGAAAGCAGTTGCAGGTTCCTGACGGAAGTACCGTTATGGAGGCGGCCAACCAAATTGGAGCCTATGTTCCTCATTTTTGCTACCATAAAAAGCTATCAATCGCGGCTAATTGCCGTATGTGTCTAGTCCAAGTTGAGAAGGCGCCGAAACCGCTTCCCGCGTGTGCTACGCCTGTCACGAACGGAATGAAAGTTTGGACTCATTCCGAGCAGGCAGTAAAAGCGCAAAAAGGCGTTATGGAGTTTTTGCTGATTAATCACCCGCTTGATTGTCCAGTCTGCGATCAAGGTGGTGAGTGTCAGCTGCAGGATTTGTCCGTTGGCTATGGTGGTGCCAAGTCACGGTACGAAGAAGAAAAAAGAGTCGTAAGCAACAAGAACCTCGGACCACTAGTATCGACCGACATGACGAGGTGTATCAATTGCACTCGATGTGTGAGGTTCACGACCGAAATAGCAGGTCTGATGGAGTTGGGTCAGGCATTTCGCGGCGAGCATGCAGAGATTATGCCGTTTGTGGAAAAAACTATTGATTCGGAATTGTCTGGCAACATAATCGATCTGTGTCCTGTTGGTGCTCTTACCTCAAAGCCGTTTCGTTTCGGTGCACGAGCGTGGGAAATGTCGCGTCGAAAGTCCGTTAGCCCGCACGATTCGCTGGGAAGTAATCTGATTGTCCAAGTCAAAAATGACTCCGTTAAACGAGTCCTTCCCTTGGAGAATGAGTCACTCAACGAGTGCTGGCTATCAGATAAGGACAGATTTTCTTATGAAGCCCTTAATAGCAACGATCGACTTACAAGACCCATGGTTAAGCAGGGTGGTCAGTGGATTGAGACGGACTGGCAGACTGCAATCGACTATGTGGCTAGTGGGTTGAAGTCAATTCGAGCAGATCATGGTGCCGAATCGATCGGGTCTTTGGCTTCCCCACATTGCACTCTTGAAGAGCTTTATCTCCTTCAGTCGATTACTCGCGGTTTAGGGTCTGGGAATATCGATTTTCGTTTGCGGCAGAGTGATTTTTCGGGAGATGGAAAGCTGAACGGAGCTCCATGGTTAGGAATGGCCGTATCAGATATTTCGACTTTAGATCGCTTGTTTATTGTCGGAAGCTTTTTCAGAAAAGATCACCCGCTGATGGCTCAGCGCGTACGCCAAGCCATTAAGAAGGGTTTGAAACTGTCTGTTCTCAATCCTGCTTTTGATGATTGGCAGCTTTCAATAGAGAACAAGATTTGTGTGGCACCGAGCGAAATGGTCGCCGGTTTAGCGCGAGTTATAAAGGCTTTAGCCGACGAGACAAACCAAACAATTTCCTCTGATCTTTCGGATCTGTGTGTTCAGATTTCTGTCGACGATGAGTCATTAGCTGTAGCTCGGAGCCTCGCTTCTGGGCGCCGCAGTGCGATTTGGCTCGGCAATTATGCCGTCCAGCATAAAAATGCTGCACAGATTCATGCTCTTTCGCAGGAAATAGCTCGGCTTGCGAACTCTGCGTTCGGGGTAATAGGTGAGGCTGCGAACAGTGTAGGTGGTTACCTTGCTGGGGCTGTTCCATATGGATTGATCGAAGGTAAGAACGCAGCGCAGATGCTTTCAACGCCTTTGAAAGCATACATACTCGCGGGTGTAGAACCTGATTTGGATATTGCTGACGGGGTCTCAGCGGTTAAGTCCTTGCGACAAGCGGAGATGGTGGCTGCGCTTACTGTTTTTAAATCACAAAGCCTACTTGATCTTGCGGATGTGCTTTTGCCGATAGCTCCTTTTACAGAGACTGCAGGTGTCTTTGTTAACTGCGAAGGTAGGGCGCAAGCATTTCATCCGGTGACAAAGAGTGCTGGAGAGTCGCGAGCGGGCTGGAAGGTTCTTCGCGTGATTGGATCTGCACTCGAACTGGATGGTTTTGATTTTGGAACCATCGAAGACGTTCGAAATAAAGTGCTTGGGAATTCCGTGGCTGTCGACAGTCTTAAACTCGGAAATTTGCTAGCTATTGAGAGGTTCACGCTTCCTGGAGCTGTTTCAGGTATCCAGCGAATCGCAGATATACCTATTTATTCTGCAGATCCGATAGTCCGGCGATCTGGGCCGTTGCAGGCAACACGAGATGCGGACGCGCCTAGCGCTCGCATGAGTTCCTCTCTTATCTCTAAGATTGGTTTAACGCCTGGAGAGAAAGTTCGGATCAAATCAGAAACTGGTGAAGTGACGGTTGTGCTCATCGAGGACGATGCTGTGGCTGCGGGTTGTTTGCGCCTTGCCGGCGGGCATGGTGACACGATGTCGCTTGGCGGTTTGCATGGTGAAGTCAGCGTGGAGTGCGCGTAATGGAAGCTTACATCGAGCCATTTGTTAGTTTTTTTGGAGGGGCGTGGCCATTAGTTTGGTCCCTTCTAAAAATTATTGGAATCATTGCCCCTTTGTTTTTGTGCGTGGCATATTTGACCTTGGCTGAGCGTAAAGTCATTGGATACATGCAGGTCCGAATAGGACCTAACAGAGTCGGGCCGAAGGGGTTGCTGCAACCAATTGCTGATGGTGTAAAACTTCTGCTGAAGGAAATTATTGTTCCTTCGGGTGCCAACAAGGGACTCTTCATTGTCGGGCCGGTTTTGGCTTTGGGGCCAGCGTTAGCAGCTTGGGCTGTTGTGCCTTTTAACGACGGCTGGGTTGTCGGTAATGTCGATGCAGGTCTTTTGTTTTTGTTGGCGATTACGTCGATTGAAGTATACGGAGTGATAATTGCCGCGTGGGCATCAAACTCTAAGTATGCGTTTCTCGGTGGGATGCGTGCTGCGGCTCAGATGGTTTCTTATGAAATAGCGATGGGATTTGCGCTGGTTTGCGTCCTAATGATTTCATCAAGCTTGAATTTGACCGATATCGTGAATAGTCAGGGAAAGGGCTTCGGTGTTGAGCTGGGTCTTGGGTTGCTTAGTTGGAACTGGCTTCCTCTCTTTCCGATGTTTATCGTTTATTTGATTTCTGGCATAGCTGAAACAAATCGTGCTCCTTTCGACGTAGTAGAGGGAGAGTCTGAAATTGTAGCTGGTCACATGATTGAGTACTCAGGCATGGCGTTTGCTCTCTTCTTCTTGGGGGAATATGCGAACATGATCCTGATTTCGGCTTTGACATCAATTCTCTTTTTGGGTGGCTGGCTGTCTCCTGTAGGGTTTTTGCCTGATGGTTTTGTTTGGCTGGTGGTCAAGACTTCATTTATTTTGTTCTTGTTCCTCTGGTTTCGGGCAACGTTTCCTAGGTTTAGATATGACCATATCATGCGACTGGGTTGGAAGGTCTTTATTCCTCTGACGTTGTTCTGGGTGGTTGTGGTTGCTGTCTGGGTCATGTCTCCGTTGTCGATGTGGAAGTGAGGGCTTTGAAATGGGTTCTATGAAGGAATATGTAGGAAGCCTCTTCCTCAAGGAGCTGCTTAAAGGGATGGCTCTTACTGGACGCCATCTTTTTGCCAGGAAGATAACGGTACAGTTTCCAGAAGAAAAAACACCGCAAAGCCCGCGGTTTCGAGGTTTGCACGCTCTCCGTCGTTACCCTAACGGAGAAGAGCGTTGTATAGCATGTAAATTGTGCGAGGCAATTTGTCCTGCGCTGGCGATTACTATCGAGTCAGAGCAGAGGGACGATGGTTCGAGGAGAACCAGCCGCTACGACATCGACCTCACAAAGTGCATTTTTTGTGGTTTCTGTGAGGAGGCTTGTCCTGTTGATGCAATAGTCGAAACTCGGGTTTTCGAGTATCACGGTGAGAAGCGTGGTGACCTCTATTACACGAAACAGATGCTTCTGGCTGTAGGGGATCGATATGAGGTCCAGATCGCCAAGGATCGGGAAATCGACTCAAAGTATCGGTAACGTTTGCCCGCGCAAACTAAAACACAATCAGGGATTGCGTTTATGGATTTCCAGTCAATAGTCTTTTATTTTTTTTCTACCGTACTTGTGTTGGCATCACTCTGCGTGATTACAGCCAGGAATCCGGTTCATGCCGCGCTTTTTCTAGTTCTTGCTTTTTTTACAGCAGGAGGAATCTGGATGCTTCTACACGCTGAGTTTTTGGCGATAGCTCTAGTGATGGTTTATGTCGGCGCGGTGATGGTCTTATTCCTGTTTGTTGTCATGATGCTGGATATCAACCTCGAGCGAATTCGTCAAGGTTTTTGGAGTTATCTGCCTGTAGGTGCGTTGATCGGGATCTTGATGGTTGTGGAGATGGTGATGGTCCTTGGTGGGCGTTACTTCGGAGCGGATGCGATGCCCGCGCCAACAGCCTTT
The DNA here is from genome assembly GCA_024281695.1 of Nitrosomonas sp. Taxonomy (GTDB): domain Bacteria; phylum Pseudomonadota; class Gammaproteobacteria; order Burkholderiales; family Nitrosomonadaceae; genus Nitrosomonas. Next base: position 8,885 of record JAMXAE010000060.1, read on the forward strand.
CCAGATGGGTATAGCAATACCAAGGAGCTAGGACGGCTTCTTTACACTGACTATGTGTATCCGTTTGAACTTGCATCGATCGTTTTGCTTGTAGCGATGGTTGCGGCTGTAGCTCTTACTCTCCGCAAGCGCAAGAATGTAAAGGTAATTGATCCTGCCCTGCAGGTTGCTGTCAAGCGCGAAGATCGGGTGCGCATTGTTTCTATGCGCACGGAGAAGGAATAAATTCCGCTGATGTTTGTCAGGGAGGACTATTGATGCTTTCTTTGTCTCATTATTTGATACTAGGTGCGATACTTTTTGCTATTAGTATTGTTGGTATTTTTTTGAATCGAAAGAATTTGATTGTTCTTTTGATGGCAATTGAACTCATGTTGCTGGCAGTTAATCTAAATTTCGTAGCGTTTTCTTATTATTTGGGGGACGCTGCCGGGCAGATTTTTGTATTTTTCATATTGACTGTTGCGGCGGCCGAGTCTGCTATTGGTTTGGCGATACTTGTTGCATTGTTTCGCAATCTTCGGTCAATTCATGTTGATGACCTGGATAGTCTCAAGGGATAAGGAAGCTTTTCGATGACAGGAATTCAGAAGCTCTATCTGTTGGTTCCGCTGGCGCCGTTGTTTGGTGCGATCGTAGCGGGGCTGTTCGGGAAAATAATTGGGCGGGCCGGTGCACATACTGTAACTATTCTCGGGGTGGCGATTGCATTTGTTGGATCTTTAGTCGTATTTCAGGATGTACAGGCTGGTAACGTTTTTAATGGAACGTTGTACACGTGGGCGACGAGTGGTTCGCTAACGTTAGAAGTTGGATTCTTGATTGATTCGCTTACCGTGATGATGATGATCGTTGTTACGTTCGTCTCACTGATGGTGCATATCTACACCATAGGTTACATGGCGGAAGATCCCGGGTATCAACGCTTTTTTAGTTACATATCGCTCTTCACGTTTTCCATGCTAATGCTGGTCATGTCGAACAACTTTTTGCAGTTGTTCTTTGGCTGGGAGGCTGTGGGCTTGGTGTCCTATTTGTTGATTGGCTTTTGGTACACGAAACCTACGGCGATCTTCGCTAACATGAAAGCATTTTTAGTTAATCGTGTTGGGGATTTTGGATTTTTGCTTGGTATTGGACTGATCGCTGCATTTGCAGGGACTCTCAATTACGCGGAAGTATTTGAAAAAGCTGTCGAGCTATCTTCCATTACCGTGCCAGAAACAGGTTGGCCACTGGTTACCGCAATTTGTATTGGCTTGTTCATAGGTGCAATGGGGAAGTCTGCACAGGTGCCACTTCATGTATGGCTTCCCGATTCGATGGAAGGTCCGACACCTATTTCTGCACTTATTCACGCAGCAACAATGGTGACTGCGGGCATTTTTATGGTTGCTCGGATGTCTCCCCTATTCGAGCTTTCTGAAGGTGCGCTGAGCTTTGTTTTGGTTGTCGGTGCAACAACAGCATTGTTTATGGGCTTTCTTGGAATAGTACAAAACGATATCAAGCGAGTCGTCGCATATTCTACTTTGTCTCAGTTGGGCTACATGACTGTAGCGCTTGGTGTCTCTGCATATTCCGCTGCCGTTTTTCATCTGATGACCCATGCCTTTTTTAAGGCTCTGCTTTTCCTTGGTGCTGGCTCTGTAATTATTGGGATGCACCACGATCAAGACATGCGAAACATGGGAGGGCTCTGGAAGTACATGCCGATCACTTGGTTTACTTCACTTGTTGGTTCTTTGGCGTTAATAGGGTTTCCTCTTTTTTCCGGCTTTTATTCCAAAGATACAATTATTGAAGCTGTAGCGCTTTCTCATATTCCTGGTGCAAGTTATGCATATTTTTGTGTAATTGTCGGTGTGTTTGTGACGGCGTTTTATTCATTCCGGATGTACTTCCTGGTGTTCCATGGGGAAGAGCGGTTCGGCAAGGTCGCTGTAAGCCATGCAAGTCATGATGCGGATCAGGACTCTCATGACCACCATGGTGATGAAGATCACGATAGTCATCATGGACTTTCTCCTGGTCAGAAGCCGCATGAGTCTTCCTGGGTCGTAACGCTCCCACTTATCTTGTTAACTATCCCTTCTGTTTTTGTTGGATATCTAACAATCGATCCGATGCTGTTCGGTGATTTCTTCAAGGGTGTTATTTATTTTTCTGAGCATCACCATGTGATGGCTGAGCTTGCTGATGAATTTCACGGCGCTATGGCCATGGCACTACATGGATTTACTTCCCTGCCATTTTTCCTCGCAATGGGCGGTGTGGGTTTGGCTTGGTTTTTTTACATGGTCGCTCCGTCAGTTCCCGCTGCGCTCATGCGCTCATTCAAGCCAATTCATACGCTGCTTGAAAATAAATACTACTTTGACAAGTTCAATGAGCTTGTCTTTGCTGGGGGCGCTCGGTTGCTTGGGCGAGGATTGTGGAAATTCGGAGATCAGGCCCTCATCGATGGGATGATCGTTAATGGTTCAGCAAAGGCGGTTGGTCTCATTGCCCAGTTGTCGAAGCTGTTCCAGAGTGGTCATGTTTATCAATACGCGTTTTCAATGATCATCGGTGTGTTCATTCTGCTGACGTTCTGGTTCAACCGCGGTTGATATTTGCAGCTCCATTTTGGATGCTTTGAAGATTTAGGACTTTCGCGCCATTAAATAGCGCTTAAAACGGAAAGTAGAGATGACGGACATTCCATTCCTCAGCCTGGCGATTTGGGTTCCGATTGTTGGAGGTCTTTTGGTACTCGCTTCGGGGTCGGACCGCAATGCGTCGGTGGCGAGGTTCATTGCTCTCGCGTCAGCTTTGCTCGGCTTGGTCGTGAGCATACCGCTATACACTCGATTTAATTTGGGTACTAGTGCCATGCAGTTTGTGGAGTCCTATTCGTGGATTCCTCGGTTTAATATCAACTATTCACTTGGTGTGGATGGCATTTCGGTGCTTTTTGTTCTCTTGAATAGTTTTATTACCTTGATTGTCGTTGTTGCAGGTTGGGAGGTTATAAAAGAGAAAGTAGCCCAGTACTTGGCTGCATTTTTGATAATGTCAGGGTTGATTAATGGCATTTTCAGTGCGCTGGATGGTGTTCTCTTTTATGTTTTCTTCGAAGCGTCTCTGATTCCTCTGTTCATTATTATTGGTGTTTGGGGGGGGGCGAACCGTGTTTATGCTGCGATAAAGTTTTTTCTTTACACACTCGCTGGTTCGCTATTGATGCTTGTTGCGCTCCTGTACCTGTTCATGGAGTCAGGCGGTAGCTTTAATATCCTTGATTGGCATCAGCTGAAGCTGAGTATGGACGTCCAAACTATGATTTTTTGGGCATTCCTGGTCTCCTTTGCTGTAAAAGTCCCGATGTTTCCTGTGCATACGTGGTTGCCGGATGCTCACGTAGAGGCGCCAACTGGTGGTTCGATTGTTCTAGCTGCTATTGGTTTGAAGCTTGGTGCTTATGGATTCTTGCGTTTTTCACTGCCGATTGCTCCTGATGCAAGTCATGCTTTTGCCCCGCTGATCATTACATTGTCACTGATTGCCGTTGTTTATATCGGGTTTGTGGCGCTAGTTCAGACGGATATGAAGAAGCTAGTTGCCTATTCATCAATTTCTCATATGGGTTTTGTCACATTGGGCTTTTTTATTTTCAACCCGGTCGGTGTTGAAGGTGCTCTGGTGCAGATGATCTCCCACGGATTTGTGTCTGGAGCAATGTTTGCGAGTATTGGTGTGCTGTATGACCGAATGCATTCAAGGCAAATTGCAGATTACGGCGGTGTCGTCAATGTGATGCCAAAGTTTGCCGCGTTGTTTATGCTTTTTTCTATGGCAAATGCGGGACTGCCAGCGACCTCAGGTTTTGTCGGAGAGTTCATGGTTGTTCTTGGCGCTGTGAAATTTAATTTCTGGGTGGGTTTTGCTGCAGCTACAACGCTGATCGTTGGCGCTGCTTATACCCTCTGGATGTACAAGCGCGTAATGTTTGGTCCGATTGCGAATCATCATGTTTCGGAATTGACAGACATAAATGGTAGAGAATTCCTTTTTCTGGCTGTTCTCGCTGTTTGCGTGCTAGCTATGGGTATTTATCCGTTTCCGGTGACTGAGGTCATGCATGCTTCTGTGACCGACTTGCTTAAGCATGTCGCCGAGAGCAAGCTTTGATCTTGAGAAACCGAAAAGTAAATCTTCGGACTGTGGGTTTGATATGAACTTTGTGATCCCTGATTTCTATCCCGCGGCAGCGGAGCTTTTTGTAGTTGCGATGTCATTTGTAGTCCTCATGGTGGGTACATTCTCAAAGGATCCCAAAGGGCTTGTTTATTACTTGACACAGCTAACCCTTCTTGGCGCTGCTGCAGTAACGGTTACTTCGATGGACGGTCAGGTTAGTTTTACGTTCAGCAATATGTACGTAGATGACTTGATGGGGGATTTTCTCAAGCTCCTAGTTTATTTTTCTGTGGCTATTGTGCTTTTGTACTCTCGTGGCTACATGAGTGACAGGAAGATCGAATCTACTGAATATTACGTTCTTGTTGTCTTCGCGACATTGGGAATGATGGTGATGATCGCCGCCAATCATTTTCTGACGCTTTATCTCGGGCTTGAGCTCCTTTCGCTGTCGCTTTATGCGCTAGTTGCGCTGCAGCGTGACTCTGCTCGCGCAACTGAAGCTGCGATGAAGTATTTTGTGCTTGGTGCACTAGCGTCCGGTTTATTGCTTTACGGAATTTCCATGTTGTATGGTGCGACTGGGACACTTGAGATCTCGGGGGTTGCCCAGGCTATTTATCATCAAGCTGGCAACAAGACTGTTCTGATGTTCGGGCTGGTCTTCGTTGTAGCTGGTTTGGCATTTAAGCTCGGAGTTGTGCCTTTTCACATGTGGATCCCAGATGTGTATCACGGTGCTCCTACTGCCATTACGTTGATGATTGCCACTGCGCCGAAGCTGGCTGCGTTTGGTATGGCAATGAGGCTGCTGGTAAATGGGCTTTTTGAATTGGCGGATCAATGGCAGTCCATGCTCATGTTCCTCGGCGTGCTCTCTATCATTCTGGGCAATTTCGCCGCAATTGCTCAGGCGAACTTGAAACGAATGCTGGGTTACTCGGGCATATCTCACATGGGGTTTATGCTTCTTGGCTTGATGTCAGGCGTTGTTGGAGGAGATCGCCACTTTGCGCTGAACGCGTACAGCTCTTCGATGTTCTACGTGGTTTCATATGTTCTAATGAGCTTGGCTTCGTTTGGGGTCCTTTTGCTACTTTCTCGCGCAGGTGTCGAGGCTGAGACACTGGATGACTTGAAAGGCCTAAACAAGCGCAGTTCGTGGTTTGCGGGTGTCATGGCGATGGTCATGTTTTCGATGGCGGGCATACCGTTCTTCATTGGATTTTTCGCGAAATTTTCAGTTCTTCAGGCTGTAGTTGCCGCTGGTTATGTTTGGGTTGCAATCTTGGCTGTTGTGATGTCGCTTATTGGTGCTTTCTATTACCTTCGTGTCGTGAAGGTTATGTTTTTCGATGAGCCGATTGATCGCTCCATGATTGTTGCGCCGGCAGATATGCGTGTCTTGCTTTCTGCGAATGGTTTGGCTATCGCTGTTCTCGGGTTGATGCCGCAAGCGCTTATGTCTCTCTGCGCCTATGCGCTGCTGGGGTCGCTCTAGTCGGACTTCGTAGTGTCTTGTGAATTTTGGGCTTTGCTCTTTTGCCAGATTTTGTAATTCAATAGATCCTTGGGTTTGAGTGGTTTTGAGCTTACTCAAATTTTATTCGGCGATCTTCTAGGTTGGGGCTTGTTGAAGACTCTTTCACAAGGATTTATCTATCGGCATGGGTAGGCTTTTTACGTAACAGTTGCGTTTTTTGATGCGTGTTTTGTCTGCCTTTGTTCATAGATATATTTTGAAAATGTTGTGCAGAAAAACCCGGATTCGTTCCGGGTTTTTTATTGCTTTCACCAAACCTGGTGCGTAGCGCCATAACTTGCGTTGTTTTGTAGCTGTCTGGTCAAGCGTAAGCCTCCGGCCAACCCATCTTCCCCCGGCCTCTTAGCTCGCTAAACATAGTGTCCACTACGCACTAGAAGTGGACACTTCCATGAACGTCACTCACCCCCGCCGTACCCGTCGCACTCACTCCGAGGAATTCAAGCGATCCCTGATCGACGCCTGTGGCGAGCCCGGCGCCTCGGTCGCCGGGGTGGCCCTGGCCAACGGGATCAACGCCAACCAGCTACGGCGCTGGATGCGCGAGCGCGGCATCGAGCCGCCCGAACCGGGATGAAGCGGGCAGCAATGTCTGGTGCTGGGAGCAAGGGATTTGCGCCGGATCTGGCTCAATGGCGTAAGGCGGCCGGGGTGGGTGACCCCGCTCCTCGGAAAATGCACATGCTAGTCCGCTGCTGAGCAAGCGGCATTGGCGTCGCCATGAGGTGCCCTGTGTTTTCCGTCTTCCAACCGGTCGCCCTCATGCTG
>JAMXAE010000061.1 GCA_024281695.1 Nitrosomonas sp.
CACAGTCGCTGGTGAAGCAATTCCGTCTACTGGATGTGGCAAGCTCAACAGCATACTACCGACCGGTTGCGCTATCATTGGAAGAGCTTGCACTGATTAGCGCAAGCCTAACACCAGCAAGCGGTATCAAGCGCATCCAGTCTATCCGTATCTGTTGCGGAATTTATCCATTACCCTTTCAAACCATCTCTGGGCAAGCCGTCGGGTGCTGTCATGGCGATTGTCTAACTACAACCCAAATAGACCTCACACCGCGCTTGACGACAAAACACCCAATGAGTTCTACTTCGATAACCTGCCCGCAATGCAAAAAGTAGGGTAGGCATTAACGCAACGTTTCCACTTAAGATATGGGAAAAATTGTCCAATCAAGTGAGGACACTTCCATATTGAAGAATGCAGCCGCTATGAGGAACACCGGATTCACTATATACAACAAGATGTCCTATATACGCATTCCTTATGTAAGTATTCGATTCGTTATAAACCGCATTAATTATAAAACTGCGTATAGGAGAAATGAACACCTTTTTCTCTGATGTCTATAATGCGAAAACTGGATGTTTAGGAAAATATGCTGCTGTGAATGATCAAAAAAGCATCTGACTTTGCTTAAAGGTGCAATAAAATCTAGGCAATTAGAAACTTTTTTGCCTTTCATGCGAAAAACATCCGCTACATAGTGAATCTGCCGTGCCGGGTCAATGCTTTTATTAATTAAAGAATTCTTCCATGCCCCTCGTGTAAAATACGCCGTATGAAAACTTCAAATCTTACTTGGTCGGATCAATAGCCTAGGCCATCATTAAATTTAAAAACATGCATACATCAAGACGCCTCCGCAAATGGCTCATCAGCGCACCGCCACTCGCTTTCTTGCTGATATTCTTTGCTGCGCCGAGCTTGATCATGATCTTTACTTCATTCCGCCTGCCGGGTGAATTTGGCGGTTTGGCTCCCGTTAATATTTTGCCGGGAGAAGTGGCTGGAGATTCCGGTTTGACGATTGAGAGCTACCGATTCTTCTTTAGCGATTTTATTTATACCGAGATATTTCTCAAATCGTTTGCGGTAGCAACATTCACCACGCTCATTTGCATCACCATGGCTTACCCGCTTGCGTTTCTAATTGCCCGCGCTCAGAAAGAATTTCGTAATCTGATGATCATGCTTGTTGTGCTGCCGTTTGCCAGTAATTTTCTGGTTCGTATTTATGCCTGGATGATTATCCTCGGCCCCGAGTCCGGGTTAAGTCACTTTATCAACGGCATTCTGGCTTTTTGGGGTATTGCACCGGTCACGCTACTGTTTTCTCCATTCGCAGTTCTGATCGGGATGGTTTATGTTCACCTGCCATTTATGATATTGCCGTTGTATACCAATCTGGAAAAACATGATCCTATTTTGCTTGATGCGGCACAGGATTTAGGTGCAAATCGCTGGCAGCGTTTCTGGTACGTTACTTGGCCGCAATCCCTGCCCGGTATATTTTCCGGATCGGCTTTGGTTTTTATTCCTGTCCTCGGCATGTTTGCGATTCCTGATATCTTGGGTGGAACCGGCGATATCATGATCGGCAACCTGATCAAAGATCAATTTTTGGGAACCAGGGACTGGCCTTTTGGCTCGACCCTTTCAATCATGCTGACACTGGCGGTATTAGGTATCGCAGGATTGTTTTCTTGGTTTGCCAAACCGGCAGTTCGATTGACATAGACCTTGTTCATTTCCGCTTGTGAGTAATTAGAATGTCGCACCGCCAGACAGCCTTGTGGATAATATCGATTCTGGTCTATGCCTTTTTGTACATTCCACTGATTATCGTGGTCATGTTTTCATTCAACGACTCAAAACTCAATGCGGAGTGGGTTGGTTTTACCTTACATTGGTATAAAGCGCTATTGAATAATCATGAAATGTTGTTAGCTGCACGCAACTCATTGATCATTGCGATCAGCGCCAGTGCCTTGGCTACCTTGTTGGGAACGATGGCTGGTTTGGCGATTCATCGCTACAAACTAAAAGTATTGCCGGTCCTCGCTTTTACACCGGTTGCGATGCCTGAAATTCTATTAGGTGTTTCGTTGCTATTATTTTTCCTGCAAATACTCAACCTGACGCTGGGTATGCTCTCTATTATCATTGCACACACGACTTTTTGTATTGGATTCGTCGCTATTATTGTGCGCGCACGTTTGCAGGGAATGGATGTATCCATTCTTGAAGCCGCGCGAGACCTGGGCGCAACGCCCTGGCAGACTTTTCATCAAATCACCTTGCCGTTGATAAGGCCTGCCATTATCGCAGGGGCTTTAATGTCATTTACGCTTTCAATTGATGATTTTGTTATTACTTTCTTTACTAAAGGTGTCGGCGAACCGATTTTGCCGATTCAAATTTATACAATGATTAAAGTGGCTGTTACGCCTGAGGTGAATGCTATTTCAACTTTATTGATGTTACTGACATTAACACTGATCATCATCGCAACGCGATTTGATACCAGTATGTTGAAAGGTGAATCAAAATAGTGATGATAGACTCCCTGCGCTTGGATTTAGTGCTACTCCTAACAATATTATTGATAGGATGTGCACAACAAGAAAATTCGACTACTTCTAATAAAACTGCTGCACCCATACTACAAGTATTTAATTGGAACAATTACATTGCTCCAGAAACTGTTCATCGCTTTGAAGCTTTGTGCGAGTGTCAGGTTGAACAGGATTATTATTCTGATAATGAGGAAATGCTGGCTAAATTGGCTGCTGGTGCTACCGGTTATGATTTGATTGTGCCAACCGGCAATGCCATGGATACGCTGATACGTCAGGGGGTTCTGATTCCGTTGAACAAAGCATTATTACCTAATCTAAAGAATATCCATCCGGCTTATCTCAAGACAATTTTTGATCCCACAAATCAATATTCCGTTCCTTACGCTTATACGCTTACTTTGGTCGGCTTTAACAAAAATAAAATTCATGAACTGAGCTTACCGACTGACACTTGGGCGATTATCTTTGAGCCAGAATATCTTCAGAAAATAAAAGGTCGCGTTACCGTACTGGATAGTCCACGTGAATTAATGGCGGCGGCACTGATCTATTTAGGTTATTCGGCGAACGATCAAGACGAATCCCATTGGAATCAAGCCAAAGAATTAATTATCCGAGCTAAACCATATTGGGCCGCCTTTAGTAATACCAGTTACATTCGTGAAATAGCAATTGGCGACTTATGGGTGGTGCACGGTTACTCAAATGATTTATTTCAAGCAGCTATGGATGCCAAAAAGACGCAACGTCATTTTGAAATTGATTCTGCGATACCGAAACAAGGCGCCGTCATGTCATTAGATAGCATGGTCTTGCATAAGAGCGGAAAGCACCTCGATATTACGCATCAATTCATTAATTATATGCTGGAAGGAAAGAACTCCGCTGAATTAACCAATCTCATTGGATCCGGAAATCCTAATCTAGAGGCTAAGCAATTTATTCGACCTGAGTTAATATCTAATAAAGCCATATTTCCTGATGAAGATACATTATCTCGACTGGAAATGATCACTGATTTGGATCATAAACAACGCCGCATACTTAGTCGCATGTGGACAGAAATAAAATTACGTTAAACTTAACAATATCTACATTCATTTTTAATGGAAAACAGATGAGCTATTATCAACACCATGTTTTTTTCTGCACTAACCAACGCGAAGGCGGCGCCAAATGTTGTAATGATATAGGAGCACAGGAATTGCGCGATTATGCCAAACAACGTATCAAGTCTTTAAAGTTAAGCGGTAAGAAGAAAATTCGCATCAATAACGCCGGTTGCCTTGATCGTTGCGATGAAGGTCCAGTAATTGTCGTTTATCCCGATGAAACATGGTATACCTATATCGATAAGGAAGATATTGATGAAATTATTGAAGAACACCTGATAAAAGGGCATATCGTAGAGCGTTTGAAGATTTAAACTGTACTCGCTCAGATCAGATTGTACAGCAACCGAATTGATCGGGTATCCGTCGGATTAGATTGGATTCAGGTTTTTGCTGTTCCAAATTTTTTCCTACTCAGCAAAGTCTCCATAGAGTCTTGCATTGCAGATTCTGCCCTGATGAGTTCTTTCATTATTGTAATGATCGATCCACCTGTCCAGGTCTTTTTGCAGTGACTCCAGATCATGGTGAAGCTTCTTGCGGAAAGTCACTTGTAAGATTCCTGCAGATTGGTTGTGTGGAAGCGCTTAAAAACACCATTGGTTTGGGAGCATTATTTTTGTTTTGGTATGGTCGATGTCATTGATTGCCAAGTATAGCTGATAATCATGCTAATCAATCCGTCCGATACCTTTCAAGTACTGACATAAAAATATCCTGTGACCCCAAATAAGGGATGCATCGTTTCTATTTCATCGTTGGCGATATCAATCTGCTTCTTCCTATCGCGATTATTGGATTATGCCTTCTTGCTGCCACATGTTAGCAAATGAGCATAATTACTCTACATGAGTTGATTTTCCATTACCCGGGTTTTGCAATTCACGTTCTGAGAGTATTGTATAATCCCATTCCAACATTTCTCAACATGACTTTGCCGGATTTCAGCATAAGAATTCCTAACATGCAATCATCCAATTTTATAGCTTTGCCGCGATGAACAAAGCCCATCCGCTGGCATGGCATTCCGCGCTGACTTCTGTTTCATACCATCAACGCAATTGGTTACAGGATCGAGGATCGTTGACGCGCCGCATCCAGGATCGCTGCGGACAATTTCGCGTAAAGCGCGTATTTCAATCGTTCAGCAGGATTTACGGCGATGAGTTGGCAGTGATGGGGTTGCGTGCCAGTGAGTTGGCCATGGTGCGCGAAGTTTACCTATACTGCGGGAATACGCCGGTGGTATTCGCGCATTCGGTGGTGGCGCATAAAAACCTGCGCGGCGCATGGCGGGGGTTGAGCGGATTGGGCAATAAATCGCTGGGAACGGTTTTGTTTACCAATCCCAGAATCAAACGCACGCCGCTGGAATTTAAAAAAGTTAGTTGCGGCCATTTTTTGTATGATCGCGCATGCGCCGGATTATCTTCGAGACCGGCTAACCTATGGGCGCGGCGTTCGTTATTTACGTTGCACGGACAGTCAATTTTAGTAACCGAAGTATTTTTACCGGTGATTCTGGATTTACCATTATGAACATAGCCGATCAAATCAAAACTTACGCGCAATTGATGCGGCTCGACAAGCCGATTGGTATTCTGCTGCTGTTGTGGCCGATGTTGTGGGGTTTATGGTTTGCCGCACAGGGATTGCCCAATGGACAAATTCTGGTCATTTTTGTGCTAGGTACCGTGCTGATGCGCTCGGCGGGCTGTGTCATCAATGACTATGCCGACCGCAAGATCGATCCGCATGTCGAACGTACCAAGAATCGCCCGATGGCGGCCGGCCGGGTTAGCTCCAAAGAAGCTCTGCTACTGGCGGCGGGATTAAGTATCTGTGCATTTCTGCTGATTCTGCCTCTGAATCAATTGACTATCCTGCTTTCGGTGCCTGCACTGTTTCTGGCTGCGAGCTATCCATTCACCAAGCGTTTCTTTGCGATGCCGCAAGCTTATCTGGGCATTGCGTTCAGCTTCGGCATTCCGATGGCTTTTGCCGCGCAAACCGATAGCTTGCCACCGATCATTTGGATTTTGATGCTGGCCAATCTGTTCTGGGTGATTGCGTACGATACCGAATATGCCATCGTTGATAAACCGGACGATTTAAAAATCGGCATACAAACTTCCGCGATTACTTTTGGGCGTTTTGATGTGCTGGGCGTGATGGTGTGTCATGCCTGTTTCCTTGCGATCATGTTGATCATCGGGCAAATGCAGCAGATGAATTGGGCGTACTACGCCGGATTGGTAACCGCATGCGGTTTGATTGCATACCAATATGCCTTGATTCGTAATCGTGACCGGGCGCTGTGCTTCAAAGCATTCTTGCATAATAATTGGGTGGGGATGGCGGTGTTTGCCGGAATCGCGCTCGATTTCCTCATTTTTCCGCATTAAGGATTTAGTCCATGCAATATAAAGATCTGCGTGATTTCATCGCGCAATTGGAAGCGATGGGCGAGTTAAAGCGCATACAGACCGAAGTCGATCCCACATTGGAGATGACGGAGATCTGTGACCGCGTCCTGAAAGCGCAAGGCCCGGCGATATTATTCGAGAACCCTAAAGGGCACAACATGCCGGTGCTGGGTAATTTGTTCGGTACGCCGAAACGGGTGGCATTGGGTATGGGGCAGGAATCGGTCGAAGCATTGCGCGAGGTCGGTAAGTTATTGGCGTACCTGAAAGAACCCGATCCGCCGAAAGGACTGAAAGATGCTTGGGATAAACTGCCGCTATTGAAACAAGTATTGAACATGGCGCCTAAGGAATTGAGCAGCGCGCCGTGCCAGGAAATCGTCTGGGAAGGCAATGATGTCGATCTGAGCCGCATACCGATTCAAACCTGCTGGCCGGGCGATGTTGCGCCGCTGATTACGTGGGGTCTGACGGTAACCCGGGGACCGAACAAAACCCGGCAGAATTTAGGTATTTACCGCCAGCAGGTCATTGGTCCGAATAAAGTCATTATGCGCTGGCTGGCGCATCGCGGCGGCGCGCTGGATTTCCGTGAATTCAGCCTGCAAAATCCCGGCAAACCGTATCCGCTGGCGGTAGCTCTGGGCGCCGATCCGGCGACTATTCTGGGTGCTGTGACGCCGGTGCCGGATAGTTTGAGCGAATATCAGTTCGCGGGGTTATTGCGCGGCGCCAAAACAGAAGTGGTGAAATGCATCGGCAACGATCTGCAAGTACCGGCGAGTGCGGAAATCGTACTGGAAGGCGCGATTCATCCCGGAGAAACCGCACTGGAAGGGCCGTATGGCGATCATACCGGTTACTATAACGAGCAGGAAACTTTCCCGGTCTTTACCATCGACCGCATCACCATGCGCCGCAATCCGATTTATCACTCCACGTACACCGGCAAACCGCCGGATGAACCGGCGATTCTCGGTGTGGCGTTGAACGAAGTGTTCGTGCCGCTGCTGCAGAAACAATTCCCGGAAATTACCGATTTTTACCTACCGCCGGAAGGGTGCTCGTACCGCATGGCGGTAGTCAGCATGAAAAAACAGTATGCCGGACACAGCAAACGCGTGATGTTCGGTATCTGGAGCTTTTTGCGCCAATTCATGTACACCAAGTTCATCATCGTTACCGACGACGACATCAATGTGCGCGACTGGAAGGAAGTGATCTGGGCGATTACCACTCGGGTTGATCCGGTACGTGATACGCTGCTGGTCGAAAATACGCCGATCGACTACCTCGATTTCGCCAGTCCGATTTCCGGATTGGGCGGCAAGATGGGGTTGGATGCAACCAATAAATTTCCGGGTGAGACGAACCGGGAGTGGGGGACACCGATCGCGATGACAGATGAAATCAAGAAACGAGTGGATACGATTTGGGGGAAGTTGGGAGTTTGATGATTAATTCCCTGATTGCAAATGGAAGTATGTAATGGATTATCAGGGAAAAACTATTGAGGATTTTGTGCGTTTTACTGAAGAAGTAAAACGGGAGCGTCGAACATTCTTATCATCTGAATCATTGGATTTTTTAGAATGGTACAAAGAAGCTGCATGTAAGCACGTAACAAAAATTCCAAAAGATAAAAAATTCTTTCGCGCCAGAAAATGTGAAAAAGGTGATCAACTAATTTCTATTGAAGGTATAAAACCAGTTCCAGATTTAGGGGCAGAAGGTCGAGCTAATGCATATAATATCAGTATGTTATATTTATCGGATGAAAGAGATATTGCAATCTCAGAAATTAGACCTGGATTGCGTGAGCCAGTAACTGTTGCTACTTTTCTTACTAATCGAGATATGCAGATCATTGATTTTGCAGCAGAGCGGCCAAGTCCTTATCACTACGCTAGATTAGGTAAAAGAGATAATCCAAAGCAATATCATCAAAAGGATTGTTTACTTGCTATCGGTGATGCTTTCTCGAAACCATTATCTATCAATGATTCCAAACGAGAGTACATTCCTACACAAATATTAGCTGAATATTTTAGAAGTCTTGGATATGATGGTGTTGCTTACCAGTCACAATTTTGTGTGCCCGATGAAAGTATTTTGCATAAAAACTATGCCTTATTTGATCTTGATGCTGCTGACGCGATAGGTTTTGAAGTATGCGAAGTGGAAAAACAATTTATAAAAGTACAAACAAAAAGAAGCTACCAGGAATTTAAATGCGATAAGGTAGTTAAAGCAATAATACGTTTGCATCAAACTTTCTTGATTAAGCAAAAAAATACTGCCGTGTGCATGTGGCATCGGATCTTAATTAAATTTGCATACCTTTAAATAGAGCATTAAATATTCAATAACATGCGTGAAATTTGGCAAACTATCTTGCTGTTAACCATGAGTAACGTGTTCATGACCTTTGCCTGGTATGCGCATTTAAAGGAATTGAACCACAAGCCGTGGATCATTGCCGCATTGATCAGTTGGGGCATAGCATTTTTCGAATATATGCTGCAGGTTCCTGCCAACCGGATTGGTTTTACCGTGCTATCCGTCGCGCAGCTCAAAATATTGCAGGAAGTCATTACACTGACTGTTTTTGTACCCTTTGCGCTGTTTTATTTAAAAGAACCGTTAAAACTGGATTATCTGTGGGCGGCGCTGTGTATGGTGGGCGCGATTTATTTTATGTTTCGAACAAGAGGATAGAGATGCTATTGCATAAAGATTATCGAGATTTAGAATCTGATCCATTCTTGAGAAAAAGAATACAGTCGAAAATAAGTGAGTAATCGTCATTTACTACATCAGCATTCTTGAAATAGAAAATGTTTCTTTATTAATTGCATTTCTCGAAGAGCCCATAAACACGAGGTTCTATCAATAACTCATACTTTATTTATGAAAAATGTGAATATCTTGTGAAAGTACTGTAAACTTTATGTGAAGTTTCGACTCTCGGAATGGAGATTTTTGAAACTTTAATTTACTTTCATATAGGAGATTAATATGAAAACAAGTCAATTCTTTCTGACTACGGCAGTAAAAATCAGTTTTGTATTATTTGGTCTCGTGCCTGTAATTAGTTTTGTATTATTGGGTTCGATGCCTGTATTTCCAGCTTCACAATCTGTTATAAGCTTGATAGGAATAGATATCGCTATCGGGGCTGTACTTTTCTTAGGTTATCTTATTATCACCGCAATACGCGAAGCTTTTAAAAATAAAGTACACTATTCTTCGATGAGAATTTCTGCTTAACTTTTTTAAAAACTCATTGGAGATCAATGCTACTGAATCTTTAGCATTGATCCCTCCTTTTTATATTCAGAAGTTTCTTAATTTGTAGTTTCTTATTAACTCTTAATTCATAGTTAGTTAAATTTAAGTTGTTGATTTAATTAACAGAATTAGAATTTGCCAATAAGCGTTTTGCTGCTATCTTTTGTTCTGCTGTGATTATGCCGAGTCCTAAAAATTGTCGCTGATGGTCATATAAGCACACGATGCTACCCTTTGAGAGATAGCTAATATCAGTTTGGCTTAAAACGATACGCCCCTGTAGTAAATGGATTGCGGCTAATTTATCTAAAGTAATTACTGGAAAGTCTTGTAATAAGCTATCAATGGGTAGCAAGCAATCATTCTTCTCAGCGATATCCATTGTTTCCAATACTGATGGTGTATGTGCCTGAAGCAGATCAAAACGATCAATCATGGTACGCCGTAGTTGAGTTAAATAGGCACCGCCATATCCTAATGCTTTCCCAATATCTTCAGCCAATGTTCGAATATAAGTGCCTGTTCCGCATCGGATAACGAGCTGTAATTCATTGTCGATCAGTGACTTGATTTGTATTGCATAGATAGAAATTTCCCGTGCTACACGTTCAATGGCTTCGCCATTCCTTGCATAAACATATAGTGGTTTTCCTTGATGTTTTAATGCACTGTACATAGGGGGAATTTGCATGATCCTACCTATAAAGCAATTGAGCACCAATTCACACTGTGATAAGGTTGGGTTGCTAATATTTTCTGAGAGTTGCCTAATTTCACCTTCTGCATCGCCTGTGGTACTCAGAAAGCCAAGCTTCAATGTTGCCTCGTAGGTTTTATTGGCGCCTAATAATACCGATGAAAACTTGGTGGCTTCTCCAAAACAGAGGGGAAGTAATCCCGTTGCCATGGGATCCAAGGTACCAGTGTGACCACATTTTTCTGCAGAAAAAATGCGTTTTGCGATCTGTACAGCTTTGTTAGAGGAGATACCGTATGGCTTATCCAATAATAGAACGCCACTGAGGTTGCGTTTAATCGGTTTAATTAAAGAAATGTTTGATGGTGCTTTAGCGTGCAGCATGCATGCTTCTTTTATTTGATATCTGAATCTGCTTGATGGGTCGCTTGATCTTGGGCTATCGCTTCATCAATCAATTGAGACAATCGAACGCCACGTTCGATTGATTCGTCATAGATAAAATGTAATTGTGGAATAATTCTTAATTTCATTCGATGAGATAAATTTGAGCGCAAAAAACCTTTCGCATGCTCAAGCCCTTTTTCCACCAAAAAATTTTCTTCTTTGCTGCCTAATGTAGTATAAAAAATCTTTGCGTGACTATAATCCCGAGTTACCTCAACCGCGGTAATGGTGACTTGTCCTACACGAGGATCTTTGATTGCGTGTTGCATCAGATCCGCTAATTCACGCTGTATTTGATCTGCGATACGGAGTGTGCGGGAATAATCTTTGGGCATATGAGGCTGTGTTGATTAGAATGTTTACTATAGAAAACGAGCTGTTTCTACAATTTCATAAGCTTCTAATTGGTCACCTACCTGAATATCATTAAAGTTTTTTAAAGATAAACCGCACTCAAACCCCTCTCTAACTTCCTTGACATCATCTTTAAAGCGCTTTAGCGAGTCCAGTTCACAGCTGTGGATGACCAAACCGTCTCGCAGTACTCTGATCAATGAATTTCTTTTAATAACACCATCCATAACATAACACCCAGCAACCACGCCTACTTTAGGAATACGATAAATCTCACGAATATCAACTAAACCTTGTATGCTTTCTTTACGATCTGGGGACATCATTCCTGAAAGAGCCGCTTTAACTTCATCAACGGCTTCATAAATGATGTTGTAGTACCGAACATCAACTCCACTCGTGGCAATTAGCTTACGTGCACTTGCATCTGCACGAACATTAAAGCCGATAACTACTGCCTTGGATGCGAGTGATAAATTAATATCTGATTCAATAATGGCGCCAACTCCGCTGTGAATAATATTCACCTTCACTTCATCCGTTGAGAGTTTTTGCAATGCATAGGCCAATGCTTCACACGAACCTTGGACATCCGCCTTAATAATCAAAGCAAGAACCTTGACATCTTCTTGCTGATCAAAAACATTTTCGAGTTTTGCGGCTTGTTGTTTGGCAAGTTTCACATCACGGTACTTGCCTTGCCGGAATAGAGCAATTTCTCTTGCTTTGCGCTCATCATCGAGTGCAATAACAATTTCACCCGCCTCAGGTACTTCAGAAAGTCCCTGAATTTCAACAGGAATCGATGTCCCTGCTTGTTTGATAGATTTTCCATTTTCATCATTCATGGCTCGCACCTTGCCATAAACAGCACCCGCCAATAGAACATCGCCACGTTTTAATGTTCCTGATTGAACCAAGATAGTTGCGACCGGGCCACGACCTTTATCCAGTCGTGATTCAATCACCACACCTTTCGCAGGTGTAGTCGTGGGTGCTTTTAATTCCAGGACCTCAGCCTGCAGCAATATGCTTTCCAATAAAGCATCGACACCTTGACCTGTTTTAGCGGATACCTCAACGAACATGGTATCACCTCCCCAATCTTCTGGAACCACCGCATGCGCAACCAGTTCATGGCGAATTCGTTCAACATTGGCTTCTGGCTTATCCATCTTATTGACTGCAACGATAATCGGAATTTTTGCCGCTTTTGCATGGTGGACTGCTTCGATAGTTTGCGGCATAACACCGTCATCTGCAGCAACTACGAGGATAACGATATCGGTAATTTTTGTACCCCGAGCACGCATTGCCGTAAACGCTTCATGTCCGGGAGTATCCAGAAAAGTAATCATGCCATGATCTGTTTCCACGTGATAAGCACCAATGTGTTGCGTGATGCCACCTGCTTCACCACCAGCAACTCGCGTACGACGAATATAATCCAATAAAGAAGTTTTGCCATGGTCAACGTGCCCCATCACAGTAACAACTGGTGCGCGCGGAAACAACTCTACCTCGTTAGTTGAAATTCCGCTATCTGAAAGAAAAGTCTCGGGACTATCCATTTCAGCATATTTTGCAATATGGCCCATTTCTTCAACCACAATCATGGCTGTATCCTGATCTAACATTTGATTAATGGTTACCATGCTACCCATTTTCATCAAAACTTTAATGACATCAGCTGCCTTAACTGACATCTTTTGCGCAAGTACGCTAACAGAAATTGTTTCAGGCACCATGATTTCACGTACGATTGGTTCAGTTGGTGCAGAAAAACCATGAACATTCTGATCTTCTACGTGCACTGGTTTGCTATGCTTCTCCCTACGTGTACGCCAGCCTTGAGCACCTGATAGATCTCCACGGGTCTTAACACCTCGTTTCTTGGTGTTTTCATCCTTCCAAACAACTTGCTGTTTGGCCTGCTTCTTTTTCTTGTCAGCTTTTTCTTCAGTTTTTATTAAAGGTTTATGCAGTGTTCCTTCTGTCGAGTTGGCGTGTAATTGAGTTTCAGTCTGCTGCTCAAGTTCAAGTTTCTTGGTAGATTCCAGTTGGATATCAGCTTCTGACGCTGTAGTTAGTGGTATCGATTTAGTTTGATCGATCACTGCTACTGCTTGTTCTTGATCTTTTGGTCTTGTGTCGTCAGTTATCTCTGCTTTTTTGCGTGCTCTTTTTTGCTTAACTTCTTCAGCTTGTCGGGCAATTAATTCTGCTTGTTTTCTTGCCTCTTCCTTACGCAGCGCTAATTGCTCTGCATCAATTAAAGGTTCTTTAGCCAATTGATTGGTTGTTGTGTCCGGCATTATGACTGCGGCTGGAGCAACTTCTTCTGATTCTCCAGAAGTTGGTTTTGTTAAGATACGTCTTTTTCTAACTTCTACCTGAATAGTTCGTGCTCGACCTGTGCTATCAGATTTTCGAATCTCAGAAGTTTGGCGACGAGTTAAAGTAACTTTACTTTTAGTTTCGGTAGCTCCATGAGTTTTTCTAAGATAATCAAGTAACTGAGCTTTGTCTTGTTCTGTTAAACTGTCTTCCGTCAACATCTTTTTTACGCCAGCAGCTTTAAGCTGCTCTAGCAAAACTACTGGCAGCAAGCCCAGTTCATTAGCAAATTGTTCCACACTCATTTGAGCCATTTATAACCCTTCAGCAATCAAAACTACAAGCAGGTTTTTGATAAAAAGAAATTCGATTACTTTATTATTAATCGATGATTTAAATCAAGTAAACCATGGTTCACGTGCTTTGATAATCAGCTGGTTTGCACGTTCAATATCCATACCTGTCATCTCAACCAAATCATCGGCAGCCAAGTCAGCTAGATCAGCTTGCGTATTGATACCTTTTGATGCCAGTTCTCGTACTATATTGAGATCCATTCCCTCTAACGCAAGTAAATCTTCAGCTACATGTTCAACTTTTTCTTCATTAACAATAGCGTCTGTTAATAATACATTGCGTGCACGATTCCTTATTTCATTGACAGTTTCTTCATCCAATGATTCAATTTCCAACATTTCATTAAGTGGTACATAGGCCACTTCTTCCAGTGCAGCGAAGCCTTCCTGTACCAGTATCTCTGCTATTTCTTCATCAACATCCAATTTTTGCATAAAAAGCTGGCAAATTAATGATGATTCTTTCTCATTCTTTGCTTTGGATTCCTCTATTGTCATGATGTTAAGTTCCCAGCCAGTTAGCTCTGAAGCAAGTCGCACATTTTGTCCACCGCGACCAATCGCTTGGGCTAGATTATCATCATCTACCACAATATCCATGCTATGTTTTTCTTCGTCGACCATAATGCTGCTGATCTCTGCAGGTGCAAGCGCATTAATAATAAAAGTTGCAGGATCATCTGACCACAAGACAATATCAACACGCTCCCCAGCTAATTCGCTAATAACTGCTTGCACTCTAGATCCGCGCATACCCACACAAGTGCCAATTGGGTCAATCCGTTGATCATTGGATTTAACTGCAATCTTAGCTCGCGATCCTGGATCTCTTGCCGCGACTTTAATCTCGAGTAATCCTTCTTCTATTTCTGGCACTTCCAGCTCAAATAGCTTCATCAGAAATTCAGGAGAAATACGTGAAAGTTTTAATTGTGGTCCTCTGGAAGCGCGATCAACTTTATATAAATATGCGCGAACCCGATCTCCCACACGTAGATTTTCTTTAGGTATCATCTGATCACGTGATAATTCGGCTTCAATTTTTCCCGATTCAATGAGGGCATTACCTCGTTCCATACGCTTTATTGTACCGGTAACCAAATAATCTTCTCGCTCAAGAAAATCATTTAGTGTTTGCTCGCGTTCTGCATCACGTATTTTCTGAAATATTACTTGTTTCGCTGCCTGCGCGCCAATGCGTCCGAATTCAATAGGCTCTAATGGCTCTTCACTATAATCCCCTAAATGAATATCAGTGTTATTTTTTGCAGCATCACTTAGTGAGATCTGTCGAATAGGATCCTCTACTGCATCATCTTCTACCACTAGCCATCGGCGAAAAGATTGATAATCTCCAGTTACTCTATCAATAGAAACACGCGCGTCAATATCCTCTTGAAACCGTTTCTTCGTGGCAGAAGCCAATGCAAGTTCCAAGGCTGTGAAGACAATTTCTTTTTCAACAGATTTTTCACGTGCTAATGCATCAACCAACAGTAAAATTTCGCGGCTCATAGTCCTCCAGCCAAATTTTTATATACCTACAATTTTGGAACCAAACGGGCTTTTCCAAGGTTACTCAATTCAAGGTCTAATAATTTCTCTTCGACTTCAAGTTTTATTATGCCATTATTTATTTCCCGCAAAACTCCCGCAAAATTTCTTTGCCCCTGTATGGGAATTCGCAGTTTTACTTTAATTGTTTCTCCTTTAAAACGGAGAAAGTCGGCTTCTTTT
>JAMXAE010000062.1 GCA_024281695.1 Nitrosomonas sp.
CAACAGCATACTACCGACCGGTTGCGCTATCAGTGGAAGAGCTTGCACTGATTAGCGCAAGCCTAACACCAGCAAGCGGTATCAGTCGCATCCAGTCTATCCGTATCTGTTGCGGAATTTATCCATTACCCGCTCAAACCATGTCTGGGCAGCAGATATCACGTACATCGCAATGAAGCGCGGCTTCGTTTATCTGTTTGCCGTGATCGACTGGGCAAGCCGTCGGGTGCTGTCATGGCGATTGTCTAACTACAACCCAAATAGACCTCACACCGCGCTTGACGACAAAACACCCAATGAGTTCTACTTCGATAACCTGCCCGCAATGCAAAAAGCAGGGTAGGCATTAACGCAACGTTTCCACTTAAGATATGGGAAAATTGTCCAATCAAGTGAGGACACTTCTCTTCATTGGAGGTATTATGAGTATCAACGCTCAAAACTTAAGCGCATTGCCGTCTTCCTTGCTGGGATTTCTGCTGCTTCAGTATCGGTAGTGGCGAATGCTGATGGGTCGATTAAAATACTGGAAAATTTGGGTGGAAACAACCGAGCTACGGCTATCAATGATTCTGGGGAAGTGGTGGGAATGGCTGAGGTCACGACTATGGCTACTAACTTCTATGATTCTCCTGCTTTCTTTTTTAGCCACGGTGGATAGTGAATCAAAAGATTCAGCTTATCAGTTCAAATCGATTAAAGATTGTTAAATGTGTGCAATAGACTGTGATCAATATCACAGTCTATTTGAGGAATTATCGATACACTTTTTAGTGTGTTAGACTGGAATTCCATTGAGAGTCTTTAATTCTGATGGGTTGAAACAAAAACACGATTATATTCAGAGCCTAACTTGTCTATCGAGTTCATGTGAGGAGAGCGATTGTTCTTTTTACATCATCCAATTTGGAGGTTTAATCATGTCAACTATACGTTTCCAATCGATTATTTCCCGCAGCTTTTTGATATTGTTGTCAATCACTGTTGTCAGCTTGGTAGGCTGCGGCAAGAAGAAGCCAGGGTATGAAGATCCAAAACCAGTTACTATTAATGAAAAGTCGATTGCCATTCATAATATCGATGCGCTGGCGAAGCCGTTTGCATTTGCCAAAACCATGGATCAGGTGGTAGCTACTGCGGGAGGTGCACCGACAACTTCAGTAGCAATGCTGAAAAGTGTTGTCGATTCATTCGCCGAGAACGCATTTGTTCATCCCATTTCGGGCAAAACGATTGACGTTAAGCCTCGGCCGCTGGAATCAGCGATTGATCCAGGTGATTTGTTAAATCCAATTTCACCCGATGGTATGATACCCGTCGGTTTGTTCAATCGGTTTGATCTTGCGCCTGCGGATGGCAGCAATTGCGGTGAATATCGAATTGTGTATGCGAAAAAATCTGGTGGGCGATTGGATCGCATGACCATGATCTTTGAAGCAAGGGTTCCCAATCCAAATCCGAGTAAAGGTCTCGCAGGATGCGCTTCAATCACCGATTACTGGGCAGAGCGTTCAAACGACGCGACCATTGCTCAAGTCGTTGCTGCGCTTGAGCAATTGTACTACAAAGGCATTCCAAGCGTTGAGCCGGTTGTGCAAGCAGAAAACTACGGCTTACCGATGGGGCAATTGCGCGTGAATCTATTTAAAACACCTAACCCGGGCGAAGTGCCTTGGGCATTACGCGAGTTTCTGGTTAGTTTTGACTCGGATGGTCGTGCAGTCTTTAAACCTGAACCGGTCGACGATTCACCAACGGTTTCGTTGTTCCGTGCTGTTTCAGGTTCATCCTCCGTCTTCAGCGAGGAAGATCGCAATCACTTTCATACTTCCTTCCTCGGGCAATCATTATGTAACCTAGTCAATCCCGATCGTATCAATAAAAACATATCGGCTGACGACATTATTAATGGCATTAGCGCCGGTTATGATCCCAGATTCAATGACTTTGAATCCATTTCACAGGGTAACGACGATAATCCAGCGACTGATACCGATCCTCAGTTGTTAAATCAAGTGCAAACGCGTCTTGCTGCGTTGTCAGATTTAAGTGGCGTGTCTTCTACTCAACTGATGAATCGTGCGGGTACCATGACATGTGGCGGGTGCCATCAATTTTCTGCAGAAGCGGGTAACAATGATCTCGGTAATAAAGCCATTTGGCCCGCCAGTCTAGGCTTTGTGCATATTGACGAGAGCGGTGCATTGTCTCCTTTGTTGAATGAGGTGTTTATTCCTAAGCGTATAAAGATTGCACAGCAATTCAAGGAGAATCGTGCTGCCTTCCAGCAGGAAACCGCACCTTGCCCTGGTGTAACGGTTACGTCGAAAAAAATCGTGGTTTCCAATGTAACCAAGTCTCGCGAGCATAATCTTTATAAGAACGTGGATAGTATTCGTAAAAAAATGCAGGAAGTGATTCAAACATCTGAAGCACAACCCGATAAGTCCAATGAACTGCAAACGACGCTCCAAGAACTCAAGGAAGCGACTGACTTAGCGCGTCAGCAAGAAAGTGCATCCCAAGGAGCTTATACTCCTGCGCGCACGCATTAGTAGGTAAACAGAATCGCTGCTCATGATCATCTTCATGAGCAGCTTTAATGGTTTATGTCATTCAAGTGGCTCGATATCGAGCCTTGCGCCATAAAGACCTGTTTTTCCAGGGATTTCATCGTTCTCAATAAGCGCTGCTGCGCATGTGGTGATCTGATTTGAGAGTTGCTTGTCATTCAGTCTACGGTGGAAACTACGGGCTTGGTCGGGGTTAAAGTAACCGATGGTACGGCTGCAGATGTCGACGCGCACGACGTTGTTGTCGAAGGGATTGTCGGTAATCGGTATCAGGTGGGCATGCAGAGTATGTGCTTGGGTATCAGAGTTTTGCTCGGAGTTGGTGGCACTTTCTTGTATTAATTGTCGGATGGAATCTTGATAGGGGACTGCGGCAATGGTCACAGAGAATTTATTCAGTTTCGGCCAAGCATAATAATCTTTACTTGAATTAATATATTTTGTGCCATCATTCAATTTGGTTGCGGCTTCTCTGGCGGAGATTTTTTTTCGATTGACTAAGAGGATGATTGCAGAAATGAATGCTACCGGGAGTATATGCGACTTGTCGATACCGGCGCCGACGATCAGCCCGATGAACACAGACATGATTAGGATTGACAGAAAGCTGATTTCCGATTTTTGTTCACTTTCCGAATCGGAAGAAGATTGTGCTGGTTTTTCCATCAATTTATGGTTGTAAAGCTTGCTCAATGGCGGTCACAACTGCCGGGTCAAAGGGCTTGGTGTGAGGGCTGAATTGCGTGATGAATTTACCGTCTCGTCCGATCAGGTATTTCTGGAAATTCCATGTGGGGTAGGTGCCGGACAGTTCGGCAAGCTTGACATAGAAAGGATGTGCATAGTCTTTTTTCACCGATGTTTTCTCAAACATAGGGAATTTGACGTCATAGGTTAAGCGGCAAAAATCCTGAATTTCGGCTTCGGTTCCCGGCTCCTGACCCATAAAATCATTGGATGGAAAACCCAATACTACGAGTCCTTTTTGGTGATACTTTTCTTGTAATTGCTCGAGTCCTTCATACTGAGGTGTGTAGCCACATTTGCTGGCGGTATTGACGACCAGCAACACTTTGCCAGCGTAAGTTTCGCATAAATTTACCGTGTCCGGCGATGCGAGTCGGCGAAAATTCTGATCCAGCAGCGTGCTGTTGCAAGTAAAAGCGGGGTGAGCCAGGAAAACGAGGATCAAAACGAGAAATGTACGCATGGGTTGTTCCCTCAATCAATGGATAAGTAAATGTTGACTAAGCATAGTCGATGGGAGGTGCCTGCACAAGCATCAAAGAAATTCTACAGAAGCCAATCAGAACGTGGTGGCTATCATACCGCTGTTAAATCTGAATAATACGCACGCCGGATTCTATCCACATAGTTGACCAGATTGTCTTGAGATAGGCCATATTCTTTCAGAGGAGATTCGATGGGGCAACCGATGATATTGACCAGAAGTCCAAAAGCAGAGGCATCTAGCGTGGTTGGTTGATCTCCCAAGAAATACAGTTTATTGCTGAGGCCTGCGGAGAGTGCATCCATATCCTGCTTGCCCAGGGTGAAGATTTCTTCAGCTAGGTGCCTGCCAGTGCCATGACCCACGATCTGTCGTTTGATTTTTTTGCGCCAGCCGCTAGCGACAATATCCCGGATAATGGGAGGTAATCTGCCAAAGATCGCTTTTTTGTTGGTTTGCCAATTTTCATCCGTGTATTGCCAACGTGAATACAGTGCGACCCAAAACAAATGTTCTTCAAGTAAACGCTGCATGGCTAGCGAGGTTGCCAGTTCTGTGTCATGCAATCCTTGATCCAAATCTTTGTAGGCTGATTTGAGATGAGAGATGATAAAGCGCGAATCACCCAGCGCGAATCCATTATCTTCGATGTAGGGGAGTTTCCCCTTGGGCGCACCGAATGGAAGCGTTGGCTTGATTTCATAATCAATATCCGCCATGCGCAGGTAAGTTTCTATTTTGCAGCAGAATGGACTTAAATTGGGTATGTTCCAGGTGCGTTCAAATTGGTAAAGTTTTAGCATGTTAACGATCCTTATGGAGATTAATATGGGTCACTTAGTGACTTGTATAGTGCAAGTTAATCTACCTTAGAAGCTTGTTAATTGCAAGTGATTGCATTACATTATGCGTTGTCACTTTTTACCGCAGAGATTAATTGATGACGGATCACCTAGATAAACCGAATTTTGAGCGATCATGCTGTCCGATTGCTTGTGCGCTGGATCATCTGGGCGATAAATGGACGTTGTTGATTATTCGCGATTTGCTGTTGGGAAAGAAGCGTTATCAAGAGCTGGTTACATCACCAGAGCGTATTGCCACGAATATTCTGGCAGATCGGCTGAGAAAATTGGAAGCGGCGGGTTTTTTGGTACAACAGGCCTATCAACAAAAACCTGTTCGTTATGAATATATGTTAACTAAAAAGGGTGAGGATCTGAGGCCGATCCTGGAAGCTTTGGTTAAATGGGGAAAAGCCTACTATCCTGGTGCTACGGTTTTCAAACCCCAACAGAAACTACCAATCGGTGTAGAAAAATGAGCAATCGGCAATCATGATTTTGTTCAGTTGATACAGATTGCACAAGATAAATGCTCGTTAACTCGATACGAGTCATCGAGAGTATTCTCTTTTTTATTCCTCCTATTTTATCTTTACGCGAAAGCCATTTCTTGTACACTATGACCCCGCAGAATTTTCGGCTTATCGTAAACATTTGCTTAAATTAAAGGGGAAGTTCATGATTTTCTGGCGCGTGAAATCACTAGACGCCATTCTGGCTACAGCAGAAAAGAAAGGCCTGCACCGATCTCTGGGTGCCTGGCAGTTAACGCTCTTGGGCGTGGGCGCGATCATCGGCACCGGTATTTTTGTGTTGACAGCGGAGGCTGCACAGAAGGCGGGCCCTGGCATGATGCTGTCTTTTGTCATTGCCAGTTTTGTTTGCACGGTGGCAGCGCTTTGTTATTCTGAACTGTCTTCAATGGTGCCCGTTTCTGGGTCGGCTTATACTTATTCCTATGCGGTACTGGGTGAGCTGGTGGCGTGGTTAGTGGGGTGGGCGTTGATGCTCGAATACTCCGTGGCGGCGAGTGCCGTTGCTGTCGGCTGGTCGGGTTATTTTGTTGGGCTTCTTGATAATTCGCTAGGGATCAAAGTACCCTTTGCACTGGCGAATGGCCCTTTCGCCGGCGGCATCATTAATTTGCCAGCAGTTTTCGTCTGTATACTGGTAGTCGGTTTGTTGGTCATTGGTACAAGGGAAAGTGCTCGATTTAATGCGGTTCTTGTTGCGATCAAAATTGCTGCACTGACACTCTTTATTACACTGACGATTCCGGTCATAGATATGGAGAATTTTCAGCCTTTTTTACCTTTGGGTGAAACGGGTGTGGTTGCGGCAGCTTCTTCGATTTTTTTTGCCTATGTCGGGTTCGATGCAGTTTCGACGGCTGCAGAGGAAACCAAGAATCCACAGCGAAATGTACCGATCGGACTCATCAGTTCGTTGGGGATTTGTACGGTCTTCTACCTTTTGATTTCGATGGGCGCGATTGGCGCCATCGGTGCGCAGCCGGTGATGGATACAGCCGGTAAGGGTCTGACACCGGGATCATTAGCATTGGCTGAACAATGCCAATCCCTTGCCGCTATTGGACAGCAGCCGTTAGTGTGTTCGCGTGAGGCGCTAGCGTTGGTTCTGCGTGAGATCGGGTGGGAGAAGATAGGAAATCTGCTTGGTCTGACCGCTTTCCTTGCACTGCCTTCAGTAGTTCTGATGATGCTGTTCGGTCAGACTCGTATTTTTTTCGTCATGTCGCGCGACGGTTTGCTACCGGAAGTATTAAGCCGTGTGCATCCACGCTTCAAAACACCGCATATTGTTACTTATATGACGGGTCTTGGCGTCACCATTGCTGCTGCCTTTTTACCCGTCGGTAAACTGGCAGATATTTCCAATTCCGGCACGTTGTTCGCTTTCATGGTGGTGGCTTTTGCAGTGATGATATTGCGCGTCAAGGATAAAGGTCGTGTGCGGCCTTTCCGAGCGCCCGGAATCTGGTTGGTAGGGCCTCTCGCCGTAATTGGTTGTATAACGCTCTTTTTCTTTCTGCCAACGGATGCTAAGTTGGTATTCCCGATTTGGTCTGGGATTGGATTGATTTTCTATTTTCTATACGGTTACCGAAAAAGCCATGTTGCTCGTGGTATTGACATGCTAACCGGTGGTGAAGATATCATCAGCCAGATTCGACCTCTCGCGGATTGTAACCATGACAGGCTATCTTCAAAGAATAAGGACTGATCAGTGACTCAGTCGCTGTGGGTTATACCTCTGCCTCTGGGCGAAGGCTGATCAGAAAATGAGTAGATCGAAGAGTGTGGTGAATACTCCGCTGGCTTGCTGCGGAGTATTTTATTTAAGAATGTGTACTCGGAGTCGGTGTTCGGAGTAACGCAGGTAAGATGATGAGCGTACAGATGAGCGTAAACGCCAATCCGACAGTCAGCATAATGCCCATACCTGCAGTGCCTTGATGGGATGAAAACATAAGACTGGCGAAATCGACCAGAGCGGTCAGGGCGCTATAAAAAATTGCACGTGCGGTGCTGGTATGAATCAGAATTTCGCTCACCAGTTCGTTATTCAGACTGCGATATACCATGTGCAGACTGCTATCGATCCCAAGTCCTAACAATAGCGGTAAGGCGATAATATTGGCGAAGTTGAATGGAACGTTTAGCAGAACGGTAAATGCGGCTGTGAACAAGCTAGACAGTAGAAGAGGGAGCAGTACTAATAATGTGTATTTTATGCTACGCAACAATATCAATAAGATGATGACAACTCCAATCAAGGCCAGCAAGAACGCTTGAATAAATGCCTGTACGATGGCTTCGCCGGCTTCCAGGCTAATCACTGGCGCTCCGATGGCTTGCGGTGCTACTTGCTGCACCGATCGTACAAAACGTCGTAGTGCGTCGTTGTCGTTCAAATCTTCAACCGGATAAACTACCAGGCGATACTCTCCGGTTTGACTGTGCCAGCGATTACCCAATGTGACTGGAAGATCCTTTTCCTCAAAAGGAGTTGCCTCGGTAGCTGTAAGCAAGCTCTGTAGGGCGAGTGGTAGCATCGCGAGCAGATCCTTTTCCACTGAATTCAACAATTGATTTTTTTCGTCAGCACTGACTTTATCGAGCTGAGCGAGCAAAGTGGTCAAAGATAATTGCAATTTGCGTGCGGCTACTGTAGTGGAATGATCGGGGTGTTCGGCAACAAATCGATCCAATGTCGCAGTTAACGTGTTCAGTGCCTTAAGTTGCTTGTTCAAAACGTCATCGCTTACCGATCGAGATTGTGTTGAGGCGAAAATCGGCCCTATCGTCATCGCCATTTCCCTGATCAAAGAGAGTTTTTCCTCCTGTTCCGTTGGTACAAAATCTAGGATGGTGACGACCTTGTTCACTTCGGGGAGTTTGGTCAATTGTTGCGCTAAATGTTCTGTTTCCTTAGGACTGCTGGCCATTACAACGACGTGCCAAGGGGAGTGATCGGGTTCAGCGAGCAGTTCGCGAAAAGTCTGTACGGCTTCTCCGCGTTGATCTTGCATATTTAGCAGATTGTAGTCGAATCTTACTTGCGGCATGATCGCAAGCGCTGCGATCGTCACTACAAAAGTAATGGCGTAGGTGAATTTGTGCCATCTTAAAGACAGTTCAAGTACTTTACCCACTGAACTTTTTGCAATCGATTTTTTGTATTCCCGTTTGGGCATATAACGTAACAGTGCGGGACCAATGGTCAAAGTAACCAGCAAACTGATGATCATGCCAGTGCCAGAAATGATTCCCAACTCAGCTACGCCACTGTAATCAGTCGGCATGAAAGCATAAAAACCGATGGCGTTGGTGATCGTACACGCAGTTAGTGCTGCCCCGGCATCGCCGCCGGAAATGTGAATGGCCTCGGTCGGCGGGAGACCGCTCTCCAGAACTTCACGATAGCGCAACAGAAAATGGATGGCGAAGTCTGCGCCTAAACCAATATACAACACTGCGAACGCAATAGAGATAAGGTTCAGGTGACCAACTGCAGCTGTAGCGAAGGCTGCGGTGAGGAGTAAGCCCATCAATAGACAAATCAGCACATTGAGAATAAGTCCGCCGGTACGCATCGCAAAGAAAAGCACGATGCCTACCATGATAAACGTGATGATTCCTGCATATTCCATGCCGCTCAGTGAGCTTTTGAGCTCTTCATCGGCAAGCGCTACTTCACCGGTGATGCGCAACCGAACCGGGCTATCTTCTGTGATGCCGACACTTTTTGCTGCTGCATGCAGGGCTGCGATAGATTGCTCACCTGGCAATAGCTGAGTGTAATCAAGCTTTGGTTTGACGACGATCAATTCCTGATATGTTTTTTTCTGTGATTCGCCACCGAACAGGGATTGCCAAGATAATGCTCTGGGAGAATCGCTAAGTCGCGTATCCAATGTTGTACTGACCTCGTTCAGCACAGACCGAAGTTCCATGCTGCGTCCTTTATGCAATTCCTCTACAGCTTCTGTCAGCACGTCAGAAAATGCAGCCAGGGTGGGATCTCGAGTGATACGTGCGATTAGCGGTTGTGAAGTGGCTAGGCTATCCGTGATGCGTTCAAGTTCCGGGATGCTTTGATAGAGCAAGCCATTGCGTGCGGAAAAATCATCGACTCTTGGTGGGTAAACATCGTGAAAATGCTTAGTATCTTCTTTTAGCCGTGCCGCGAGACGTTGTGTCGTCCAACGGGCTTGCTCGGGAGTCGGGGCGTCCAGCACTACCAACAATGTTTCGATGTCTTGTGGAAACGTTTTATTGTATTGCTTCAGGTTGACGCGAAACGGCAATTCCTCGGATAGCATATCGGTGGTATCGGTATTCATTCCCAGGTTTTGCGCAACATATAGGCCGCAGGCTGCAGCGATTAGCAGTGCTGCTAGCAGAACCCATAGCGCATAACGATAGGAGATGGAGGTCCAATGTGCAAAAGCGCCATGGATACGGCTATGAGAGGCTTCCACGATGACAGTTATCCTTCAGGTGAGAAATCGGAATGGTTAATCATTAATTCTGCTTGCGTAAGGCCTTTGATCTGATTGATTATTATGTAGGGAACGAAATCCATTCACTGATTTTTGTCAGATGCTATGAGTAACTAAATCGTTGGTAATGAGTGTTTGGTTTTGCATTAATAATCGGCTTCGTAGTTTCGGGTGGCTGTTTCACGAATTCAAAGTACGGATACCTTTTCGGTTATTGTTCTATTTTATTTTTTACCTATTTTACAGAAATGTTGGGCTTCAATCTTTCAATTTATTTCCCTATTTTCTGGAACGATGCTTGAGATATTCAATCACGGGCGGTGTGATCGATAGAATAATGATCACCAAAATGACGAGCTTAAAGTTTTGTTGAATAAACGGGAGTTGTCCGAAATAAAACCCGGCATAAATAAATGTGCCAACCCATAGCACGGCGCCGACGATGTTATAAATAATGAAGGTGCTATAAGGCATTCTACCAATACCGGCAACAAAGGGAGCAAAGGTACGGATGATGGGAATGAAACGTGCGATGATAATGGTTTTAGCGCCATATTTCAGATAGAAAGCATGCGTTTTGTCCAGGTACTCGCGTTTGAAGAAGCGAGATTCTTGCGAGGTAAATACTTTGGGGCCGATTTTTTTCCCTATCCAGTAATTTACGCTGTCGCCTAAGATACCGGCAATGCATAATCCCGCGAATAATACATGGGGGTTCAACTGTGAATTTTCTAGCGATGCCAGCGAACCTGCGGCAAACAATAAGGAATCACCGGGCAACAGGGGTAACACGACAAGCCCGGTTTCACAAAATACAATCAGAAAGAGGATGCCATAAAGCCACAGCCCGTATTCTGAAGCGAGTTCCTGCAAGTGCTTATCAATGTGGAGGATGAAGTCAATAAGAAACATGAATATAGAGGGAATAAGTGCGGCAGACTCAGGAATCCACCATAATAGTTAATGTGTAGTTACTAATTTGGAAAACTCCGCATTATGCAGGAACTTACTGTAAACCTCTAGCAATGATCGGAATCCAAAAGACTTTTTCAAACGCTATTATTAATTCGTTCTGTAGTTTCGATGGTCTAATTCATGAACTATGGATGAATCCTAACCGAATGGATGATAGCAATGCGATAATAATCAAACATTAAATTTATTGTATAAGAAACTATGATTTGGAAACCTAATGTGACGGTTGCAGCCGTTATTGAGCAAGATGGAAAGTATTTGTTGATTGAAGAGGAACCGGAGGTAGGTTCTGGTTTGTTTTTAAATCAACCGGCTGGGCATTTGGATCCAGGAGAATCTATTATTCACGGATCTGTACGCGAAACACTAGAAGAAACAGCCTATACTTTCGTACCTGAGTATTTATTGGGCATTTACCAATGGTATTCTCAGCGTGTGGACACAACGTATCTTCGTTTCGCATTTTGCGGTCGTGTTACTCATCATGATCCAAATCGAGTTTTGGACGATGGCATTTTACGTGCAGCCTGGTTTGGTCTGAGTGAGATCCAGCAAAGGACTCAGCGCCATCGTAGTCCGTTGGTAATGCGATGTATCCAGGATCATATTGCCGGTAAGCGCTATCCATTAGAATTGCTGACTCACTATGAATCATGAAGCAATGAGAAAGCAACGTGTGATTGTCGGTATGTCGGGTGGCGTGGATTCGTCTGTGGCGGCTTATTTGCTGAAGCAGCAAGGCTATGATGTTGTTGGTTTGTTTATGAAAAACTGGGAGGATGATGATACCGATGAGTATTGCTCTTCCCGCCAGGATTTCTTGGATGCTGTATCTGTTGCAGATGTAATTGACATTCCAATAGATGTGGTGAATTTTTCGACCGAATATAAGGATCGGGTTTTTTCATATTTTCTTGCTGAATATCAAGCTGGACGAACACCTAATCCCGATGTACTGTGCAATGCTGAAATTAAATTTAAAGCTTTTCTCGATCACGCCAATAAATTGGGAGCTGATTATATTGC
This sequence comes from Nitrosomonas sp., assembly GCA_024281695.1. Lineage (GTDB taxonomy): Bacteria > Pseudomonadota > Gammaproteobacteria > Burkholderiales > Nitrosomonadaceae > Nitrosomonas. The sequence continues at coordinate 11,677 of JAMXAE010000062.1, forward strand.
TACAGGTCACTATGCTCAAGTGCGTAGAGTAAATGGTTTATTCCAGCTATTAAAAGGCGAAGATGGGACTAAGGATCAGAGCTATTTTCTGTACCGTCTGAATCAAGTGCAATTAGCCAGTACGATATTTCCTATCGGTCATCTCTATAAACGCGAAGTGCGCAAGATCGCTAAAGAACTTAAGCTGCCGAATTTCTCTAAAAAAGATAGCACTGGCATTTGTTTCATCGGTGAACGTCCCTTTCGTGAATTTCTTAATCGCTATCTTCCGCATGAGCCGGGAGAAATCCAAACTCCGGAAGGAAAAGTGATTGGTCAACATATCGGTCTGACGTATTACACCATTGGACAACGGCAGGGATTGGGAATTGGCGGTAAGCGCGATGGTGGTGATGAGCCGTGGTTTGTGTCAGCCAAAGATATGGTCAGAAATGTTCTGGTTGCAGTACAAGGGCACAATCATCCAGATTTGTTTCGCTTATCCTTGCAGGCGGCTGATCTGACGTGGATCAGTGGTGAGCGACCTCATTGCAATTGGGTTTATGCCGCTAAAACTCGCTATCGTCAAGTGGATGCGCCCTGCATGATTGCAAATTTTACTCAGGATCATTGTAAGGTTGATTTTGCGCAGGACCAATGGGCGGTTACACCCGGGCAATCTGTTGTAATTTATGAAAGCAAAGTATGTTTGGGTGGTGGAGTTATTGCTGGATAATCAATTTAACTCATTAGAGTGTGCTCAAGAAATTACGTCTTAGTGAGTAAGGGTTACGATTCTAGAATTCCTATTCTTTTGTTCAATTAAATTACATTCAATTCAAGAGCAAGCCGGATAATTTTGCTCTTATTATTTAATTCCGGGGTTATTTCTTTTTTATTCTGGTTTTATTTACTTCTTTACAATATATTTATTCATTTATTTACATAAAGATATATACTTTACTCATACTCTGGTCTTGAAATTATCAAAGATAGATCTTATTATCATCAGCACTCTTGGTCGATGAGTGCTAATATCGATTTTTGTAATATTAAAATCCCGATTGTTTCGGGAATTCATGAAAACAAAGTATAAAATACTTCGTAAATTTCGGATTATTAATTTCAGTAGGAGAAAACAGCATGAAAATTCGTCCCTTGCATGATCGTGTAATCGTTAAACGATTAGAAGATGAACGTAAAACTGCATCAGGTATTGTTATTCCAGATAGCGCGGCAGAAAAACCTGATCAAGGGGAGATTCTGGCTATAGGAAAAGGTAAAGTCGGCGATGATGGAAAAATTCGCCCGCTAGAAGTTAAAGTCGGCGATAAGGTGTTATTTGGTAAATATGCTGGGCAATCTGTAAAAGTTCAAGGCGAAGAGCTTTTAGTCATGCGAGAAGAAGATATTATGGGTGTGATTGAGGGTTGAGTGCGGCTTTTTGCCTGCCAAAAGACAATTTTGAGAAATTAGGAGAAGAGTTATGTCAGCAAAAGAAGTGAAGTTTGGTGATTCAGCACGCCATAGAATGGTGGCTGGTGTAAATGTTTTGGCCGATGCAGTAAAAGTAACTTTAGGACCGAAGGGTCGAAATGTGGTATTAGATCGCTCTTATGGTGCGCCAACCATTACCAAAGATGGTGTTTCAGTTGCTAAAGAAATCGAGCTGAAAGATAAATTTGAAAATATGGGCGCACAGATGCTGAAAGAAGTGGCCAGCAAAACTTCTGATGTGGCTGGTGACGGTACTACCACTGCAACGGTATTAGCACAAGCTATCGTTAAAGAAGGGATGAAGTATGTTGCTGCGGGCATGAATCCAATGGACCTCAAACGCGGAATTGATAAAGCAGTTACCGCAGCCATTGGTGAGTTGAAAAAACTTTCAAAACCCTGTGCGACAGCCAAAGAAATCGCTCAGGTTGGCAGTATTTCTGCAAACTCTGATGACGAAATAGGTAAGATCATTGCGGATGCGATGGACAAGGTAGGTAAGGAAGGTGTGATCACTGTAGAAGACGGTTCTGGATTACAGAATGAACTGGAAGTGGTTGAAGGTATGCAGTTCGATCGCGGTTATCTTTCGCCTTATTTTGTAAGTAGCGCAGAAAAACAAATTGCATTATTGGATAATCCTTTTGTTTTGTTACATGACAAGAAGATTTCTAATATCCGTGATCTATTGCCCATATTAGAACAGGTGGCGAAGGCCGGGAAACCATTGCTGATTATTGCTGAAGATGTAGATGGAGAAGCACTGGCAACTTTGGTTGTGAACAATATTCGTGGCATTCTCAAAACCTGTGCAGTTAAAGCGCCAGGCTTTGGTGATCGTCGTAAAGCCATGTTGGAAGACATCGCAATTCTAACTGGCGGCACAGTGATTGCTGAAGAAGTTGGTTTAACTCTGGAAAAAGCTACACTGAATGATTTGGGACAAGCAAAACGCATAGAAGTGGGTAAGGAAAATACGACGATTATTGATGGTGCAGGCGATGCTGGAAACATTGAGGGTCGTGTTAAACAGATTCGCACTCAGATAGAAGAAGCTACTAGCGACTATGATAAAGAAAAGCTGCAAGAGCGTGTGGCTAAGTTAGCGGGTGGTGTGGCGCTTATTAAGGTTGGTGCTGCTACTGAAGTTGAGATGAAAGAGAAAAAAGCGCGCGTTGAAGATGCATTACATGCAACACGTGCAGCGGTAGAAGAAGGTGTTGTCCCCGGCGGTGGTGTAGCATTGTTACGTGCTATCCCGGTCGTCAAGCAGATTAAAGGGGACAATCATGATCAAGATGCCGGTATAAAGATAGTTTTACGTGCTCTTGAAGAACCATTGCGCCAGATTGTAATCAATTGTGGTGATGAACCGTCGGTTGTCGTTAACAAAGTTTCTGAAGGCAAGGGTAACTTTGGTTACAACGCAGCTACAAGTGAATATGGAGACTTGGTAGCGATGGGTGTTCTGGATCCAACAAAAGTTACGCGTTCTGCTTTACAGAATGCAGCTTCCGTAGCAAGTCTGATGTTAACAACCGATGCGATGGTTGCTGAATTGCCGAAAGAAGAATCTGGTGCAGCTAATGGTATGGGTGGTGGTATGGGTGGCATGGGTGGCATGGGCGGTATGGATATGTAAGTATGAGTATCTAGACCAAACTCGATATTTGAAATAAAACAGACCCCAATTTCTTTTGGGGTCTGTTTTTTTATCTTTATTGGGACGATTGAAGGAATAGAGATACTTATTAGGTGTTTTATTTTTCCTCAAAGAATACTTTATCGTGATAAATTCCAAATTATGAATAAATTAGAAAATTATTCACCAACTCAAGATCTTCTTAAAGATAGAGTGGTTCTTATCACCGGAGCCGGACAAGGCTTGGGGCGTGCTGCGGCATTAGCTTATGCGAACCACGGTGCGACGGTGATCTTGCACGGACGCAAGGTGGAGAAATTGGAGCGTGTTTATGATGAAATTGAAGCAATAGGCAAAGCGCAAGCACTCATTTATCCACTTAATTTGGAATGTGCTGAGGACAAGGATTTCGTGGTGATAGCGCAGGCTATAGAACAACAGTTGGGGCGTTTAGATGGGATTTTGCATAATGCGGCATT
>JAMXAE010000063.1 GCA_024281695.1 Nitrosomonas sp.
CGGGATCGAACCGCTGACCTCTTGCATGCCATGCAAGCGCTCTCCCAGCTGAGCTATACCCCCTTGATCAAAGGAAGAGGGATTATACTGATGCCTTGATTCATTGTAAAGAAAAGATCAGTCGGGAAATCGACTGAGATGGCTATTCATGCGGAAGAGAGTTTCTTTACGACCTAGCAGTTCCAATACGGCATCAATTGAAGGGGTGTGTAATTCACCCGTCACCATAACCCTCAATGGCATTGCAATTTTAGGTAACTTAACATCATGATCTCTGGCGGTTGCTTTGATCTCATGATGGATTAATTCGCGCGTCCATTCAATATGATTGAATTTCTCCAGTAGATCTATGAGCAGAGGTTTTGTTTCTGCAGTGAGGTACTGGATTCTCAGTTCATCGGTAGGTTCCAGTGGGCGGTAAAAGTAAACGGCTGCATCAGATAATTCTTCGATGGTATTCACTCTTTCTTTTAACAAATCGACGATATGTTTCAAATTGGGACCATCCGCAACATGGCAATTGTCTTTTTCAAGAAAAGGTACGACCAGTTCAACTAAGTCTGCACTATCGGTTTTTTTCAGATATTGCTGGTTAATCCAATGTAATTTCTCTGGGTTGAATTTAGCAGGAGAACGACTAATCGCTGATAAATCGAACCATTCAATCAATTGTTCGCGGCTGAATATTTCTTCATCGCCATGAGACCATCCAAGCCTGGCTAAATAATTCAATAAAGCATTAGGCAAGTAGCCATCCTCTCGGTATTGCATCACCGAAACAGCGCCATGTCGTTTGGATAAGCGCTCTCCATTTGCACCTAATATCATAGGCACATGGGCATATTCGGGTAGCGGCGCATTTAGTGCTTTGAGAATGTTAATCTGTCGCGGTGTATTGTTGACATGATCGTCTCCGCGAATGACATGGCTAATGCTCATATCCAGGTCATCTAATACTACGCTGAAATTATAAGTTGGGATTCCATCGCTGCGTAATAACACTAAATCATCCAGTTCATGATTGGCTACCACAATGCGACCTTTGATTTGATCATTAAAGGCAACATGGCCTTCTAGCGGGTTTCTGAATCGAATGACTGGTTTTACACCGGCAGGCGGCGTTTGTTTTGAATCACGCCAACGACCATCGTATCGTGGTTTTAAACCGGCAGCTAATTGTCGCTCGCGCATTTCTTCTAATTCTTCTTTAGTTGCGTAACAGTAATAAGCTTGATTAGTCTGCAGCAGTTGTTCTGCTATTTCGTGATAACGCGCTAATCGCTGCATTTGATAAAAAGGACCTTCATCATAATCCAATCCCAACCACGCCATACCATCCAAGATGGCTTGTGTGGATTGCTGTGTCGAGCGTTCTTGATCCGTATCTTCAATGCGGAGAATAAATTTACCGGCATGCTTACGCGCATAGGCCCATGAAAAAAGAGCAGTGCGCGCTCCACCAATGTGGAGATAGCCGGTTGGACTGGGTGCGAATCGTGTGCGTACGGTCATGATTTTTGTGTTAACTATTACGCTTAGTAAATAAAGGCATTAGTTTACGCGATTCTGTGTAGGCAGTGTTTGTTTTGCCTTGGCTTTTTGGTATGAGAACTGCTGATAATTTGATATCCAGAGTTAAGCAAACAACCTAAAGCCGACTATAATGCTGGCAGTCTAATCGCGTTGATTTTTCTGCTCGTATTACTGATACTCTTAAAATGACTGACCTCATTCATGACTTGATTGTTAATTCCGCTGAGCGATCTCCAGACACGCAAGCATTGTCATATCAATACCAATCAATGAGTTATGCTCACTTAGCAAAGGAAATTGAGGCAAAAGCTAGTGGTTTACAAGCAATAGGTTTAAGCCGTAGTGAGCGCGTTGCTGTTTATCTTGAGAAGCGTTTAGAGACGGTTGTGGCATTATTTGCAACCGCTAAGGCTGGGGGGGTGTTTGTACCGGTCAATCCATTGCTAAAACCTGAGCAGATCGCTTACATTCTAATTGATTGTAACGTGAGAATTTTGGTGACATCATGCGAACGATTGAAGTTGCTGCAATCCATTCTGCCGATGTGTCATGATTTATATACCGTCATTGTGGTAGATGCTAAAGATGATTTTCCCAATATTCGCAACCTGCCTATTCTCAACTGGGAAACAATTCATTTCGAAAGCAAGCTACATGTGCCACTAATGATTATTGATAGCGATATGGCGGCGATTCTCTATACCTCGGGTAGTACTGGGAAACCCAAGGGAGTGGTGCTTTCACACCGTAATTTGGTAGCCGGAGCTAAGAGCGTTTCGCAATATCTTGGCAATACCTCAGATGATCGAATTTTATCCGTGTTACCACTGAGTTTTGATTATGGATTAAGCCAACTGACGACAGCTTTTTATGTGAGCGCAACCAATGTATTGATGAACTACTTATTGCCGCGCGATATTATCAATATTATCGAAGAACAACACATCAGCGGGTTTGCAGCGGTTCCCCCCTTGTGGATTCAACTCAGCCAACTCAATTGGGAAAAGGCTGCTTCGTTAAGATACATTACCAGTTCAGGCGGTGTGATGCCGCGTACGGCATTAGACCAACTGCGTATTGCATTGCCTCACACAAAAATTTTCTTAATGTATGGTTTTACGGAAGCTTTTCGTTCAACTTATCTGTCTCCAGAAGATATTGATCGGCATCCTGACTCTATTGGCAAAGCCATACCAAATGCTGAAATAATGGTGCTGCGAGAAGATGGAACACATTGCGTGCCAGGTGAACCTGGAGAATTGGTACATCGAGGCGCTTTGGTATCCATGGGCTACTGGAATGATGCGGAAAAGACGGCGATGTGCTTTAAACCCATCAAATGTCGACAAACTGAATTGACTATCCCAGAAATAGCCGCATGGTCTGGCGATACCGTAAAAATGGATGATGACGGATTTCTATACTTTGTAGAACGTCGTGACGAAATGATTAAGACTTCAGGATATCGTGTCAGCCCGACTGAGGTGGAAGAAGTGATTTATGCGACAGGATGTGTCGGCGAAGTAGCTGCTATCGGTATTCCGCACCCTGTATTGGGACAAGCCATCGTTGTCATTGTTACTGTACGCGAAGGCAATAGCCTAGATATTAGTGCTTTATTAACGGCTTGTAAACATCAATTGCCGGGCTATATGTTGCCTAGTCATGTTGAAGTTCGGAAGGGTAGTTTGCCGCGCAATCCAAACGGCAAAATAGACCGTAAATTCCTTTTCGAGGAAATGCAATCCCTCTTTATGGAAACCAGCCTGTGAATAACTCACCCCCTGAACACGTCCCGCTTACACAGTTTGCGATACAGGATAATTGCCTGCAAATAGGCGGCATTCCACTGACCCGATTATTACAACGCATAGGCACAACTCCTTTTTACGCCTATGATCGGCATAAAATCACTCAACGTATTGGACTGCTGCGTGAGCATCTGCCAACAGAAATTCATTTACACTATGCAATGAAAGCCAATCCGATGCCAGCTGTTGTGCAACATCTGGCTGGTTTAGTGGATGGAATAGATGTTGCTTCTGTTGGGGAAATGAAGATTGCATTGGATACGACATTACCTCCTGGCAGAATCAGCTTTGCTGGCCCTGGAAAGAAGGGACATGAACTGAGTTGCGCAATCGCAGCAGGTGTCGTTCTCAATATGGAATCCGAGCAGGAAATGGAGTTGATCGCGCAATATGGAGAATGTTTAGGCATTACTCCCAAAGTCGCTATTCGTATTAATCCGAATTTTGAACTCAAATCCTCCGGCATGAAAATGGGCGGTGGTCCCAAGCCTTTTGGAGTGGATGCAGAGCGTGTGCCTAATATGCTGATGCGATTGCATGCACTAGGATTAGATTTTCTTGGCTTTCACATTTTTGGTGGTTCACAGAATCTGAATGCAGAAGCTATTCAGGAAGCGCACACGAAAGCTTTTCAACTGGGCTTGCAACTTGCGGAACATGCGTTATCGCCTGTACAGCTAATTAATATCGGTGGCGGTTTTGGTGTTCCCTATTTTCCCGGCGATCAGGCTCTGAATCTTCCGATAATTGGCGAAAATTTACGGCATCTGGTGCCGGAAGTAAAGCGACAACTGCCTCACGCTCAGATCGTCATTGAATTAGGCAGATACATGGTGGCAGAAGCAGGTATTTATGTTTGCCGCGTACTGGAGCGAAAATTATCCAGAGAACATATTTTTCTGATTACTGATGGAGGTTTGCATCACCATTTAGCCGCTTCCGGTAATTTTGGGCAGGTCATTCGCAAAAATTATCCGGTCGTCATTGGTAATAAAGTATATGGAACAGAAACAGAAACAGAAACAGAAACAGTATCTATCGTGGGGCCACTTTGTACACCATTGGATGTATTGGTCGAGCACATGCAAATGACCAAAGCATCAGTGGGTGATCTAGTTGTTGTGTTACAGTCAGGCGCTTATGGTCTAACAGCCAGTCCAACCTCATTTCTTAATCACCCTATCCCCATAGAAGTCCTAGTTTAGATTTTTAAGAGTTAAATATTAACTACATTTGATGAGAATATACTGCTTCCCGAATGTATGTTGTTAATTGTATACAAGTTTATATCCTTGCAGTAATTATTCCGCTAATTGATAAAGATCAGTTGAATATTCGCTTTAAATATACTTAAATAGCCACTGTTAATAGCTTGTATTACTTATTGAATGTGCGAATATTTTTATGAGACTGGTTTTGCTTATTCAATGTGATGAGTAGAGATAAAAGCTCATTAAAACAGAGAAATATAGTTCTTGTATTCAAGTCTATTGCATGACTATAAATGAATAAGGTGTCATTGGTATCGCTTATTCAAGCATCATTAAAGTGAGCCTGATTTACTATTATTTTTGTTCATTGATTGATTAGGATATTATCTTGGGTAGTTGCTCGAGCCTAATATAATCAGATATTTATAACCAGACTGGGTGATTCTATGAATGACATGTATAAGAACTTTCAAAAATATTTTGAAATTATAATAGCTGATACACCTGAATTACTTGAGAATGTTTATAGAATCCGTTATCAGGTTTTGTGTATTGAACAGCGCTTGCCTGGATTTGATGCCTCACTTTATCCGGATAAACTAGAAAAAGACTGCTATGACAAGCATTCCTTGCATATCCTCTTGCGGCACCTTCCGTCCGGGAATTTTATTGGCACCGTTCGTCTAATATTGAATGATCCAACACAGCCCGAAAAATTGCTTCCAATTGAGTTGTATGGTCAATTGGATCCTACCCTTCTTGATATCAAAGCGTTACCACGTCAACAAACCGGTGAGATCTCTCGTTTTGTTATTATCGGTCAGTTTACTCGACGTAAGAGTGATCGACCCAGGGATGCTGACAGCACTCGTGAAATAGAGAAAATTGATGATAATGTTGTTGGAGGAAGGCGAGCTGATGATCGTCGAACAGCAAATCAGAATAGCGTCAGTAATTGTGAAACAGGAAAAGTAGATGTAATAAAATCTATTGCTGTAGAGAGGCGGTCTGTTGATCGTCGTGCAACACCTCACCTAGGTTTGTTACTTGCAGCGGGTATCGTGCGTTTGTGCGCGACGAGAAATATTAATAACTGGCTGTCAGTAATGGATCCTGCTCTGAATAGATTGTTAGGTTATTATGGTTTGGAATTGAATCCAATAGGACCTTTTGTCGATTATCATGGTTTACGCCGATCCTACTTTGCAAGAGTGGAAGATGTGCTGGATAGGATGTACAAAGAGCACTACGATGCTTGGGAAATAGTGACTGATTGTGGTAAATATAATCCGTTCTTGCCTGCTCATGAGAAAGTATTGAATCAGGAACATATTTTTTGAATCCATTTCAATCCCTCATACGAATACAATTTTCGGGACACCATTTGCCAAGAACTAGAGCCTATTTTTGTTATGCTCTATTAGTATGTCTTTTGTGTTTAGAGACTGAGGTACGGGCAAGTGATCATTATGAAATTGTGACTTACCCAGGAGTCAATGAGAAAGAACTCTCGGTAAACTCTCTACGCTCTATTTTCAGTATGCGTTTAAAAACCTGGTCAGATGGAACTAAAATCAGAGTTTTTGTACTTCCAGATGATGATCAACTGCACCAAAGTGTTTCTAAGGAAAAGTTAAATGTTTTTCCTTATCAATTACGTTCCACATGGGATCGGTTAGTATTCTCAGGTACCGGCCAAGCACCCATCAAAGTGAATTCAACGGAAGAGATGCTTGCCAAGATCGCTAGTACCCCTGGAGCCATAGGTTATTTACGGAGAATAGATATTAATGAAAACGTTAACATACTCCAGATTAAATAACTATTCTATGACCACTTTCCAATGGATAACCAAGCGGTTTATTTTGCTATTCTTGATCGGAAGTTTTTCCGCACAAGCTCAAGAGCTTAATCAGGTACAGAAGGAATCGCAATCGAGTGCAGCTAAATGGATGCACACCGCAGAGCTGCCGGCTCAAGCTTCAGAGGCTGATACAGCAAAGAAACGACCTGGATTAATCAATACTACAATCAGTACAGCAAGAAGATGGTTGAACTCAACAGATCTTCCCGGAGATTTGCAAATCCATGGATTTGCTAGTCAATCGTATATTACAACTTCGGATAATGATGTTTTTGGGAATAGTGATCATGGCGGCAGTTTTGGTTTTACGGAGGCAGGGTTGAATGCTTCGGTTAGGCCGTTGCCCAGACTCCAGATATCAGCTCAAATGCTATCCCGTCGCGCAGGTGAGGGAAATTCAGGTATGCCGCGACTTGATTATGGCTTTCTTGATTATCGTTTGTATTCTCAGGAAGCAAATCAATTTGGTATTCGTGTGGGAAGATTAAAAAATCCATTAGGCTTTTATAATGAAACACGCGACGTCGCATTTACACGACCCAGTATCTTGTTACCGCAATCGATTTACTTTGATCGTACACGTAATCTTGGTCTTTCGAGCGATTCTATACAGCTATATGGTGACACAGCTCACTCGAGTTTAGGTAGTGTTTCTGCACAATTTGGAATAGCATTGCCGGTAGTGGGTGATAGGGATACCGAGGTAGCCTTTCTTACGGTCCCACGGCCCGGTCATTTAACAAGAGATATATCGTATATTGGTCGAGGAATTTATGAAACCAACGATAAGCGTATTCGCTTGGCTGTCAGTGGAACATGGGTAAATATTGGTTACAATCCAAGTATAAATGAAAGCTTGGGATCTGGTTCAATTCAGTTCTCCCCCATCTATTTTTCAGCTCAATATAATGCAGAACGTTGGAGCTTAACATCTGAATATGCTTTGCGGCACTTTGTGTATAGTGGTTTTCATAATCCCAGAATTGATAGTTTGAATTTCTTTGGAGAGAGTTTTTATTTTCAGGGCGAATATCGCTTTACTCCAAAATGGGAGGGTATTTTGCGTTATGACGTGCTTTTTACAGATAGAGCCGACCGTAATGGAAGCCATTTTGCTGCGGCAGATCCTTTGAAACGTCCAGCTCATAGTCGTTTTGCCAAGGATATTACAGTGGGATTACGCTGGAATGTTACGCCAGAATTTATGCTGCGTGCCGAGTATCATCGAGTCAATGGAACGGGATGGCTGTCAACGTTGGATAATCCGATTAATGTTCCCACTGAACAACACTGGAATCTTTTTGCGATCCAGGCTTCTTATCGATTCTAATTAGAAATTCTGATGGATAAAAATTCAGAAAAAAAACTGATAAAGACTCACATCGACTCCGATCATAAGGAAAGAAGGTTTCGTAGTCTGAGGTGGAAAATTTCATTGAGCAGTAGTTTGATATTGCTTGCCGTTGTGACGTTATTCTGCTTTGTCAGTTACTTAAGCTTAATGACTAATTTCGACAATCAGCGAGATATTAATTATCAACGCTACTCAAGAGAAATCGATAATCTGATTAAAAATACTTCACAAAATTTGCACAGGCTTGCTGAAATCATTCCATTTCTAGATGGTATGAACAAAGTTCTACGCATGAATGATGGTGAAAGTATTGGCAGAGCTTTTGATCAACATTGGGCATTACTACAATTTCATAATAGCGTTGAATTTGTATACTTTTATAATTCATTGAATCAATTGAATGCGAGCTGGGGGAGTTTAAATTCAAGTGCTGATGATAGAGACTTGCTGCTGAATTGGGTAAGTCATGTCAATAAATCCGAACAACCCATTAGCCCCTTGCTCTGCAGGGAAACTTGTATACAGTTCATCATATCGCCTTTATTGGTAGAAGGGCAAAAAGCTGGCGTAGTCGTGATGGGTGTTTCATTAGCTGATGTGCTTTTGGCATTTAAACGCATATTTGGCGCTGATATTGGTTTGTTTATAAGGCAGCAAGCTGATTTACCCAATCATGATGGACTCGATATTCCACACTGGGGTATCCAGATTTCAGCGCTGACAAATAAATTAAAAAACCATGAAATTCTCAATACGGTTGCTGATATATATCCAAATATCGGGGTATTAAATGACGGTATCCAGATCCGTTGGAATGACCTGTATCAGCAAATAAAATTATTTACACTCGATTCAATCGAATCTGATAAGGCTCACTTGGTTGTGATTACAGATGTTACGGATGCAGTGAATAATATTCATGATTCCATTTGGAAAATTGCTTTAATTGGCTTGCTTGGGCTTATCTTCTCTGAAGTTTTATTATTTCTAATCTTTACAAGATTGCTTTCGAGACTGAAGGACGTTGCTTTTACACTGCCTCTTCTTGCCAATGGGCAGTTTGAGAATTTTCGCTCATCACTTGCTTCGACAGATCGAATACAACGTTTTAGGGATGAAGTGGATACACTATCTGAGGCTGCCGTAGCCTTGTCCTTGCAACTGGAAAAGCTTGAACTTAAAGTTTCTACTCGAACCAAAATGTTAATTGAGCAAAGGGACGAGCTGAGTAGAGAACGAGATTTTATCGAGAATTTACTTGATACGGCACAGGCGATTGTTCTGACACAAAATCCCTCGGGGAAAATAATCTCATTAAATGCCTATGGAGAAATGCTAACCCGCTATACGGAGAGTGAATTACAGGGTAAGTCTTTTTTGAACATATTGATTCCAGAGTATGAGTCACAAGATTTGCTTTCTCGTTTCAAGGAGATACACACTGGTCAGAGAATGCAGTTACGTCATGAAGCTATTACACATTGCAAGGATGGGACAACACGTCATGTAGCTTGGTTACATTCGCATCTCACATGGAATTCCAAAGATGACCCGTCAATTCTATCAGTCGGCTTGGATGTTACTGAATATAAACGGGTTGAGGGACATTTGGCGTGGTTGGCGGATCATGATCCTTTAACCAATCTGTTCAATCGGCGCCGCTTTAGTGAAGAATTAGAACAAGTCATGAGTCGAGCAGAAAGATACAAACATCCAGGTGCTTTACTTTTCTTTGATTTGGATCGTTTTAAGTATATCAATGACACCAGCGGACATCAGGCAGGCGATGCGTTACTCAAGATGGTGGCGGGTATGCTGACGCAAACAATTCGCACAGATGATATAACTGGTCGCTTAGGAGGAGATGAATTTGCAATTATTTTGCCGGAAATTAATTTTGATGGCGCAATAGAAGTTGCTAAGAAAGTATTAGATCAATTGGGTCAGGCGCAACTTACCATTAATGGTCGAACCCATAAAATTTCAGCCAGCATTGGTATTGCATTATTTCCTGATCATGGTGCCAATATTCATGATTTACTGGCCGCTGCTGATTTAGCCATGTACCAAGCAAAGGCGATGGGACGTAATGCCTGGTATTTATTTTCAGATAAAGATCGTAGTCGTGAGCGCATACAGACGCTGGTTTACTGGAAAGAAAAAATTGAATATTCTCATTTACATGATAATTTCATACTGTATTTACAACCGATTATGACTGTTAAATCAAAAGAAATTTCGCACTATGAGGTTCTGCTGCGTATGCAGGATACTGATGGTACCGTGTTGTCGCCTGCTAATTTTATTCCTGCTGCGGAACATACCGGATTGATTCATGCCATTGACCATATGGTATTGCGTAAAGCAATTGCACAGATTGCACAAATTTATCAAGCCGGATTTTCGGTTAATTTTTCAATTAATTTATCGGCACATGCATTTAATGATCCGGAATTATTACCTATTCTTAAACAGGCGCTGATGGTGCATCAGATGGATCCAACGAGTTTAATGTTTGAAATAACTGAAACTGCTGCATTGGAAGATTTACCCGGCGCCCGTGGGCTGATGAAAGAAATTAAAGAATTAGGTTGTGGTTTTGTATTGGATGATTTTGGCGTTGGTTTTTCATCTTTCTATTATTTAAGGGAATTACCGGTGGACGTAGTGAAAATAGATGGCTCGTTTATTCGAAATTTATCAGAAAGCAGTGATGATTTGATTTTAGTAAGCGCGCTATGTAGTGTGGCCAGAGGCTTTGGTAAGAGAATTACCGCAGAATTTGTTGAGAGCGCAGAAATACTTGCTTTGATTGAGAAAATGGATATTGATTATGCGCAAGGTTATTACATAGGAAAGCCAGCGCCGGCAACGGAATTCTTGTCGAAGCGAAAATTTGACTCTTGAGTATACGCTGGAAATGCTTGCTTGCAGTTACGGATAAATCAGTACACCGTAGGTGTTTGTTTATAGAGTGACAGTCGATAAGTGTTCTGGAATGCATGCAGTCCACCCGAGTTGCTGCTTGATGGCAGAGGTTAGGGCCAAAGCATTAATGAGCTCACCATGTACTACAAAAATTTTCTCCGGCATTTTCTGGAAATGACTCAACCAATTAACTAAATCAGCCTGATCGGCATGTGCAGAAAGACCACCGATAGTATAAATAGCTGCTTTTACACGAATATCCTGACCAAAAATCTTTACCTGCTTGGCACCATCCACTAATCGTCTTCCCAAAGTTCTTTCAGCCTGGAATCCAGTAATTAATATGCTGCATTCAGGTCTGTCGAGGTTATATTTAAGGTGATGTTTAATACGTCCGGCATCGCACATACCACTGGCTGAGATAATGATCGCTCCATGTTTTATGCGATTAAGTTGCATGGATTCTTCAATGTCTTGTACAAAGTGAATTTGTGGTTTCTTTATATTCTGGTTCATCCACTGCAGTGCATCCGATGTTTCTTTATCGAGTACTGCAATATGTTGTAGCGTAATCTCTGTTGCTGCGTGCGCCATGGGTGAATCAACGTAGATATCCGTTATTTTGAGCCTTTTCTGACGGTAGAGATCAATCAATAGAAATAATAAATCCTGCGTACGTCCAACGGTAAAAGCTGGGATAATTACATTGCCAGCCTTATTAATAAGCGTATCGTTGATTGCTTCAACTAACTCATTCATTGTGGATGACATGCTGCGATGCAATCGATTACCATAAGTTGATTCTATCAGTACGATATCAGCCTGTCGGATGAAGGTTGGATCACGTACGATCGGATGACCGGGTTGTCCTAAATCGCCCGAAAAGACAATTTTCTTGTCACCGGAGGGTTGCTTAACCCAAAGTTCAATAATGGATGAACCAAGAATGTGCCCAGCATCTCGGAAGCGGCAACATATTGAAGGGTGGGGTGTGATTTCTGAATCGTAATCTACGCGGCATAATAGCTTGAGAAGAGACTCGGCCTGAGTGACCGTATAAAGTGGCGCAAACTCCTGAGTTGGCCGATTTCGATGGTGTGATTTATTGCGCCATTCGATTTCTTTTTCTTGAATATGCGCGCTATCTTTCAGCATCACTTGCAACAAATCTGCAGTTGCAGCAGTACAGTAAACTGGGCCCCTGAAGCCCCATGCGCTCAATCGCGGTAATAATCCAGAATGATCGATATGTGCATGGGTCAGCAATACGAAATCTATTGTTTGAGGGTCGAATTTAAAAGCGGTGCGATTTTTTCTGTCGGCTTCCCGCCCACCCTGAAACATACCGCAATCCACCAAAAATCGAACCGTTACCGTTTCTATCAGATAACTGGATCCGGTTACTTCGCCAGCTGCTCCCAAAAAAGTCAGTTGCATCGGATTAAACAATTCTTGTCAATTTATAAAGTATCTAGAGCATGCAGTGTACCATCAACCAACCAACTCATTTCTTGTTCACTAATTATATAAGGCGGCATGAAATAGACCGTTTTTCCTAGTGGGCGAAGAAGTAATTGTTGTTGCAAGCCTGCTTGGAAGCATTTTGCTGAGAAATCAGGATCATTCGTTTCTACCTCAAAAGCCCAAATCATTCCACAATTCCGAAAATTTCTGACTTTAGGATGTATTGAAAGGGGGGCCGCAATGTTATTCAGATAGCTTGTTTTAATTTTATTGCTATCAAGCACATCATTCTGTTCGAAAATATCCAGAGTTGCCAGTGCGGCGCGACAAGCTAATGCATTACCCGTGTGCGAATGAGAATGTAAAAAAGCACGCACGGTTTTATCGTCATAAAAAGCCTGGAAGATCTCATCCGTTGTCATCACTACTGACAGAGGCAAGTATCCACCGCTCAGGCCTTTGGATAAACACAAGAAATCAGGAGTAATATTAGCCTGGTTGCAGGCAAACATCGTTCCCGTTCGACCAAAACCAACAGCAATTTCATCTGCGATTAAATGCACTTGATAGCGAGTACAAATTTCTTTGGCGCGCTGCAAATAAGCAGGATGATACATGCCCATGCCTGTGGCGCCCTGAACCAGCGGCTCGAGAATCAATGCAGCCGTTTGGGTGTGATTCTTTTTCAAATGATTCTCAAGCACAGCAGCAGCGCGGATTGCGTAATCTTCTGGAGATTCTCCTTTGTCTGCATAACGCCAATCAGGGGTGGGTACATGTGTGCATTGACGCAGCAGTGGCGCATAAGTTTCTCTGAAAATGGCCACATCCGTCACGGATAATGCACCCAGGGTTTCACCATGATAATCATTCTGCAAACTGACAAAATTATTTTTCTGGGATTGACCAGACAACTGCCAGTAATGGAAGCTCATTTTTAAAGCAATTTCAATAGCGGAGGCCCCATCACTGGCGTAAAAGCAATGACCAAGATTGCCGGGAGCTATTTTTTTTAGGCGTTCGGATAATAATACGACAGGCTCATGAGTAAAGCCTGCAAGCATGACATGTTCTATTTTTTCAAGCTGATCGCAGATTGCTGCATTAATGTAAGGATTGGTGTGGCCAAAGAGATTAACCCACCACGAGCTGATCGCATCGAGATATTTTTTGCCCTCAGAATCATAAAGCCACACGCCTTTTCCGCTGACAATTGGAACCAATGGGAAGATTTCGTGTTGTTTCATCTGTGTGCATGGATGCCAGACAGCCTCCAAGCTTCTCAATTGCAATTTGGATGAAGAAACAGGGGGGGTACTATTTGGCATGATCTGCTTTTAAATGAAAATTAAGTTAATACACGAATGTAGCAGAGTGTTGAAAAAATCGTTTTAGGAATAAAAAGATTTCCTAATTTGATCGAAGATAGCGAATCTTATGCAGTTCTTGGGTGGTATCTGCTTAGTAGGCTTAACGGTCCGCTAGGTTCTGCAGCTACAGAAAAGTATAGTAATTATACAATCAAATCATATGCTACACATAAATTGGCGGCTTAGGTTACCAACCTGCGCGATAAATACTAATCAGATTCATCGAATTATTAGAAAGCTTGGTGATGCTATGGCGATTAAACCTCAGGTCATCTAGATTTACGGGGTGGTCAGGTATGATTTCTTTTGAATCAAAATTAAATTGAATAAGCGGTGTTACATGATGAGAATCCAAATAAAATTTTCCCGTTTTGTCGGTATTAGAAACTGGGTCATGCACATCGGCAATGACATAGATGAGCTCTTGAAGCTCTTCAGTTGGTAGCGTAATAGTATAAGTATCGAAGAAATGGTCCGGAACTGGTGAGGAATTAAATGCAAACGTTTCTAATCCCAGAACAGCGCCGATAGCTTGTGCTAATCCACCGCCCAGAGAATGTCCTGTCACCGTAATTTTACGCCCTAGATTTCGATTGCGCACATCTTGTGCAAATTCGAATGCATGCTTAAATTGATCGCTGACAGTGCCGATTCCTATGGCTGTGTCGGCTGTGGCATCAAGAGCGAGCTCTGCCAGCTCGTTAAATGAACAAGGAAAATCACAAGACTCAGTGCCACGAAATGCCAAAACCAATTCATTGGTATCGCGGTTTCTATAAACACCTGCATCCATTCCAGAACTTCTTCCAATGGATTCAATTAATTCCCAAGAATCAACAGTAGTATTATCAAAATCATAGATAGCATCAGCAAGTTGGGCATAAGGAATAGAACGCCCCAATATGTCTACTGCACGACGTTCCTCAGGATACAACATGCCATAAGGCTTCCAGGTCGTATTAGGGATATAATCGGGGTTATTAAAAATAGCGACCTTTGTCAGTTCAAATAGTAAAGGATTGGAAGAATCATCAGTACTGGGTATCAAAGTCAGATTGACGGTATACCGCTCCGTGCCAAACTGCCTGGGAATATCGACTTTCGGTAAGACCAGAGATCCATCAATCGATGAAAAAACAGGACTGTGAGTCTCAGAAGTATTATCAAATTCTGTATCGAGTAGCTTAAACTGGTTCGGATTTGCTATTCCTTGCCACTGCAAGGATGCTTTATATAATTGATCGGCTGTTTGATCATTCTTTACGATTATTTTCTGCAAGCATACCAAACCGGTTGTTTCAAGATAAGTAACGGGGGCTGCGAAGTTTAAACAATCTTCAGGCAGTGCCTTGGCCATTGATGCGGAAACCATCAGAACTGCAAAGCTTATTAATGCGACATAATGCTGATACTTACTTCTCATAAATCATTAACTTTGTGGGTTAGTTTGGCCAAAAAACGATAGCAGATCATAACCTGTTTTGCTTTGTTCAACCAATTTG
>JAMXAE010000064.1 GCA_024281695.1 Nitrosomonas sp.
TCTCATTAAGTAAGTAGGTAGCAACATCCACCGGAAGCTGAACATGCAGCGCACTGGTATTCTCCTTCATGGCTTCTTCTTGGATAATTCTTAGTATATGAAGTGCCGAGGAGTCAGTGCCGCGGATAAATCCCGTACCATGACAACGTGTACATGAAATATAGTTACTTTCACCCAGTGAAGGCCGCAAGCGTTGGCGTGATAGCTCTAACAATCCAAAACGTGAAATTTTTCCTACTTGAATACGTGCACGATCTTGCCGCAATGCTTCATGCAATCTGGCTTCAACTTCTCGCTGATTACGCTGCACATCCATATCGATAAAATCAATGACGATAAGTCCGCCTAAGTCACGTAATCTTAGTTGACGCGCGATTTCATCCGCTGCTTCAAGATTGGTATTCAGCGCAGTGTGTTCAATGTCTAATCCACGGATGGCTCGTGCTGAGTTAACATCAACTGAAACTAACGCCTCGGTATGATCAATAACAATTGCACCACCTGATGGAAGCGAAACTTGCCTTGAATAGGCTGTTTCAATCTGATGTTCGATTTGAAAACGTGAAAATAAAGGAACGTCATCGTGATAAAATTTAAGGCGATCAACATTTGCAGGCATAACATGCGCCATAAACTGACTCGCCTGTTCATAGATGTCGCGACTGTCAATTAGGATTTCACCAATTTCTTGATTAAAATAATCCCGGATTGCCCGAATGACTAAACTACTTTCTTGGTAGATTAGAAAAACGCCGCTTTGATTATTAGCTGCCTCTTCGATGGCATACCAAAGCTGTGTCAAGTAATTCAGATCCCATTGCAGCTCTTCTGTACTTCGACCGATCCCCGCAGTTCTGGCAATAATGCTCATACCTGTGGGCACTTCAAGTTTTGCGATAACTTCACGTAAGTCGTTACGTTCTTCACCAGTGATTCGCCTAGATACGCCACCGCTATTTGGATTATTAGGTATTAGAACTAAATATCGACCAGCCAGCGAAATATAAGTCGTTAGTGCAGCACCTTTTGTTCCGCGCTCATCTTTGTCAACTTGTACAATTAACTCTTGGCCTTCATGTAAAAGATCTTGGATACGATTGTTTGCAGGATTAAGAGTTTCACTAAAGCATGATGAGGATATTTCTTTAAATGGAAGAAAACCATGTCGCTCGCAACCGTAATCCACAAATGCAGCTTCCAGACTGGGTTCTATTCTTGTAATAACGGCTTTGTAAATATTGCTTTTACGTTGTTCTTTACTAACAGATTCTATATCTAGATCAACAAGTGTTTGACCATTAACAATCGCGACTCGCAGCTCTTCAGGTTGTGTCGCATTAAATAACATTCGTTTCATTTACAAACCTTACGTGTTCTATTTATGGGTACACTATCCACAAAATGGCCGGATAGATTTTTCTGGTATACGTAGTTGTAATGACGAGGTTTAGAGTTAATTATTTTATTATAATATTTTCTTATCAATTATATATTTCTTTTTATTAGTATATTGATTTATTCTTTGTGGAAATTTTTTGCCACACAATAGTGTGTTATATAAGTAAAATGTCTCGCTTTTATTTTACTAACCTCGTTTAAGGTAACAGATTTTACATAAAGTTCCAAATAGAACTTTGTGACATTTCAATTTTTATGAACATATTTCATTAAACATATCTATTACTAATATATAAAGACTACAGTAAGTATGTGTCATGTTTATTACTAGTAAGTCAAATTTTACATTTAAAAGGAAATATGTAAATCCCCATTTTTTATGAAAATTTGCACTTGTTTTGAGAGTTATAGATAACGTTAGAATTTACCAAAAAGGGATTCTCTATTATATCAGTAGAAAAGCTATGCATCGAAGAAGAGAGTGATCAAAGAATTGATAATTTCTTATTCGGGCGTTTTAGAAATGTGCCAAAGAGCCATATATATCAGATATTAAGGAGTGGTCAAGTGCGTGCTAATGGAAGGCGGATAGATGCCAGCTATCGTTTGCAACTAGGCGATATCATACGAATTCCGCCGATTAAAATGACAGAGAAAAATTCCTCTCAGAAAATTTCAGTTGCCCCCTCAAATTTTTTTACATTCAAAAAACTATTTGAAGATGATGTGCTGCTTGTAATTGATAAACCGAGCGGTATGGCTGTTCATGGTGGAAGTGGTATCAGTTTTGGGGTAATCGAGCAGTTGCGTGCACAAAACCCTTCCTGGAAGTTTCTTGAATTAGTGCATCGACTGGATAGAGAAACATCCGGTGTGTTGCTATTGGCTAAGAAACGTAATGCACTAATTGAATTACACCGGCAGATCCGCGAAGGTTTAACGGAAAAACATTATCTGGTGATGGTTAAAGGCGAGTGGTGTAATGCGAAACAACATGTAAAATTGGCTTTAAATAAGTATGTCACTGCATCGGGTGAACGACGTGTAGCAATATCAACGGATGAATACAAGGACTGCAAATCGATGCTAGCCCACACTATATTTAAATTACAAAGATCTTGGAAAAAATTCAGTTTACTGGATGCTGAGTTAAAAACGGGTCGTACTCACCAGATACGTGTCCACCTGGCTCATCTTGGATTTCCCATCATTGGTGATGATAAGTATGGTAATTTCGAGATTAATAAACAGCTCGCAAAAACTAGTAGCCGAATCAATCTAGCGCGAATGTTTTTACATGCCTATACCTTACAAATTACACACCCGGTTTCTGGAGAGCGCATAAAACTACAGTCACCTTTGTCTAAAGATCTGCAGAAGTTTATGGATGGATTGGATAAATCATTGGATGCGTAGTTTGCCAGTCTTTATTTAATAAATTGGAGTGATATAATGTTGCGCGGTGTTCAGACTGGTAGCAATTTGCTTATTTTTAAACATAGTTTGCAAAACTTCCCAAACATTTTCTGCAATCTTTTTCTGTGCAGTTTCGTTAGGGTGGATTCCATCGGCTTGAAAAAAATCGTGTTTCTCACCAAAGCCAGCCAGTAAAAATGGTATCAATTTGATATGATAGTTTTCAGCTAATCGTGGAAAAACAGCTTGGAACTTTTGTGTGTAAGTAATGCCATAATTGGGAGGTAATTGCATGCCGGCAAGTAGAACTAACGTATTATTTTGTTGGCATATTTTAATAATAGCCTCCAGATTTTCATAAATAGACTTTATAGATGCGCCGCGCAGTCCATCATTAGCACCAAGCTCAAGAATAACAATCTCGGGATGATGTATTTTGAGCGCTTGTTCAATTCGATTGCGTCCCCCAAGCGTTGTTTCACCGCTGATACTTGCATTGATAATTTGATAATCAGTAAATTTAGATTGTAATCGTTGCGCGAGTAGTGTGACCCAACCAGATTCCGTTGGTATGCCATAGTTGGCAGACAAACTGTCACCAAAAACCATCACTGTTTTTGTTGATGTGGCTGTGGCGGGGGCAGTGAAAATAAAAAGAAAAGTGAGAATAATTAGGAAATTCTTCATGTTAGATAATCTTGTTAAACACTCCATTCTCTGTACCCAAGCATTGACCAAACAAGTCAATACTGGAGATAAGCAGCTAACTATATTGCAAGATATCGATTTGCAAGTAAATTCGGGCGAAGCTGTTGCAATTATAGGAGCATCCGGCTCGGGCAAATCGACTTTGTTAGGATTACTTGCAGGATTAGATCTGCCAACTTCGGGGAAAGTTCATCTGGACGACATCGATATATTTACTTTGGACGAAGACAGCAGGGCTGCTTTACGCGGTAAGTTTCTTGGGTTTGTGTTCCAGTCTTTTCAATTGCTTCCTGCGTTGACTGCGTTAGAAAACGTAATGCTACCACTTGAACTCACAGGTGTCATTAATGCTGAAGCAACTGCGCAAAGATTGCTGGATCGTGTTGGATTGGCAATGCGTCTGCATCATTATCCTAAACAATTATCCGGCGGTGAACAGCAGCGAGTTGCCATCGCGCGTGCTTTTGCAACCAATCCAAAATTATTGCTGGCCGATGAGCCTACCGGGAATCTCGATTCTGCAACTGGTATACAAATTATCGAATTAATGTTTGAACTCAATCGTGAGCATGGTACAACACTGGTTCTGGTTACCCATGATGAAGCTTTGTCACAACGCTGTTCGCGTCAAATCCGTTTGGCTGATGGCAGGCTAGTTCAATAACTGTAAAAGTTTAAAGCTATTTAGGCTTGGTACAGAATTACCACATCACTGGTTGCATAATTTATTTTAGTAAGGCATCGATTCTCGATATGAGTCATTTTAAACTTTCTTTTCAGATGCTTCGTCGTGACTGGCGTGCAGGTGAGTTAAATGTTTTGGTATTGGCTTTGGTCATTGCGGTTAGCGGCATGACTACGGTGGGTTTCTTTGCGGATCGTGTAGAAATGGCGCTTTCCCGTGAGAGCAATCAACTGCTGGGTGCGGATTTATTGGTTATTTCGAGTCATCCATTACCCGAACACTATGCTGATCAAGCTGATCGATTTGGGTTATCTATTTCCACGGTAACTAAATTTCCCAGTATGATTTCCAATGGTGAAAATAATCAACTTGCTGAAATTAAAGCGGTCACTGAAGGCTATCCACTGCGTGGACGAGTTTATTTGGCCAATAGATCTTCCAAGATTCAATCATCACGGTCAGAAATTCAGGTTGCCGACAGAATTCCACAACCTGGCACAATCTGGGTGGATGAAAAACTTATGGTGCGGCTTGAGCTTAAGCGAGGGGATTGGGTGGACGTGGGTGCCATACAGCTGATGGTGGCTGAGCTAATCGTGCGAGAACCGGATCACTCGGTGGGATTCATCAATATGGGTCCTCGAGTCATGATTAATGCGGCTGACTTGCCCGAAACTGGCTTAATACAACAAGGCAGTCGTATTTCATATAATTTGATGGTGGCCGGTGAAATAAAAGGCGTACAGCAATTTCGTGATTGGGCACAAACTCAACTTACCAAAGCAGAGAGAATTGAAGGCATTCGAGATGCACGCCCCGAGATTAAAGCCGCACTGGAGCGAGCGGAAAAATTTCTGAGTCTGGCGGCTTTGGCCAGCGTGGTCTTGGCGGCGGCGGCAATCGCATTGGCGGTACGCCGGTTTACACTACGACATCTGGATGGATGCGCGGTGATGCGAAGTTTGGGAGCCAGTCAGAAACAGTTATTTGATCTATATTTGTATTATTTTATAGTGCTGGGTGTGATCGCCAGCAGCATGGGATGCCTCATTGGTTTTTTATCCCAGGAGATTTTGACACATTGGCTTACAGACCTGGTTGAAACTACATTACCCTGGCCGAGTTGGTTGCCAGCGATACAGGGATTATTAGTTGGATTAGTGTTATTACTAGGCTTTGCTTTGCCACCCGTGTTGAATTTACGCAGTGTGCCTGCGTTACGAGTATTGCGAAGAGATATTGGTTTATCCAATGCGCACAGCATGACAGGTTATTTATTGGGATTGACAGCATTATCACTATTATTTATCTGGAAAGCGGAAGACTTAAAATTGGGTCTTTATATCGTTACCGGATTTGTATTAGCCATTGCCATTTTTGGTTGCCTGGGTTGGCTACTGATCAAAGTATTGGCGGGTTTGCGCCATCAAGCCGGTGGTGCTTGGCGTTATGGTCTGGCCAATATTTACCGACGAGCAGTTTCCAGTGTTTTGCAAGCTGTCGCATTAGGACTGGGTTTAATGGCATTGTTGGTGCTAACATTGATTCAGGACGATCTGATTGAAGATTGGCATGCCAGCTTGCCACCCGATGCCCCCAATCATTTTCTGGTGAATATTCAGGCAGATCAATTAGAGTCACTGAATCAATTTTTTCAGCAATACGCGATTAAGCCACCCCCTTTATTTCCGATGGTCAGAGGTCGTTTGATTAAGATTAACGGTAGGGATGTATCGCCGGAAGATTATGCGAACGATCCACATGCCGAAAGACATATCAGACGCGAGTTTAATTTGTCATGGGCCAGTCATCCTGCGTTGGACAATCAGGTCGTTAAAGGTATCTGGTGGGATGAGGGTTCGGGTGAAGCAGTTTTATCTATCGAAGAAGGTATTGCCAAAACAATCGGCGTAAAATTGGGCGATGAGCTGACTTACGATATCGCCGGCAGTCCTTTTTCAGCTAAGATTACTAGCTTGAGAAAAGTTGATTGGGATAGTTTCCAGGTTAATTTCTTTGTGGTGGTGCCAACTGGATTGTTGGAAAATTATCCTGTTAGTTATATCACCAGTTTTTATGTTCCTCCTAAAGAGATTGCTATGATTCATGATCTTGTCAGGGAATTTCCAAATATTCTGGTGGTCGATGTAGCTGTCGTTGTCAATCAGGTGCAACAAATGATCCGGCAAGTTTCGCAAGCAATTGAATTTGTCTTTCTGTTTACTCTGCTGGCCGGGTTTGTCGTTTTGTATGCTGCAATTGCTTCCACGCAGGATGAACGGATTCATGAAGCGGCGATTTTCAGAGCACTGGGAGCTAAACGAGAACAATTGTTACGTGCCTGGGCAGCAGAATTTGCGATATTGGGCGGATTGGCCGGATTGTTTGCATCGGCTGGCGCTAGCGCGCTGGGCTATGTCATTGGTCATTATGTTTTGCATCTCGATTACACCTTTAACCCATGGATCTGGTTGATTGGTACGTCGATTGGAGTGATCGGAGTTTTGGTGGCTGGATTATTGGGTACGCGCTCAGCACTATCCAGTCCGCCCTTATTAACCTTACGCAAGATTGGATAATTAGGCTTCGTGACTGACATTATTTCACCGACATCGATACTCGATTTGCAATCACCCCGACTCAAATCATTGCCTCCGCTGAGTCTTTATATTCATATTCCGTGGTGCTTGAAGAAATGCCCGTATTGTGATTTTAATTCTCATGAGATTCGTGGTAAAGGTACTCAGGTGCCTGAGGATGCATATGTTGCAGCGTTAATAAGGGATCTCGAATTTGCCTTGCAAGATGTGTGGGGGCGGCGACTCAATAGTGTGTTTTTTGGTGGAGGCACTCCTAGCTTGTTCAGTGCCAAAAGTATTGATTCCATCTTGACAGCAGTGAGAACACTGTTGCCTTTAGAACACTTTGCCGAAGTGACGTTGGAAGCCAATCCTGGAACGTTTGAAGCGCAAAAATTTGCTGATTTTCGTTCGGTAGGCATTAACCGTCTGTCAATTGGCATACAAAGTTTTAATGCGCGACATCTAGCAGTCTTAGGACGCGTACATGATGATCATGAAGCGCATCGTGCAGTGGAAATTGCCCTAAAGAACTTTGACAATATCAATCTCGATTTGATGTACGCATTACCCGGGCAAACCCTGCAAGAAGCGCGGGCTGACATTGAAACAGCGTGTTCTTTGGGTGTTTCGCATCTTTCAGTATATCATCTGACACTGGAACCGAATACGTTGTTTCATCGGCATCCACCCAGTCTTCCAGATGATGAGCTATCGGCTTTGATGCAGGAAATGATTGAGCAAGTCACCGCAAGTCAACACTATCGCAACTATGAGACATCTGCTTTTGCTCGAATAGGAAAGGAGTCACACCATAACATGAACTATTGGTTATTTGGCGATTATCTGGGTATTGGCGCTGGTGCACATAGTAAAATTAGCTTTGCCGATAAAATCGTGCGACAGATGCGTTTTAAACAACCTAAAGAATATCTGGCCAAAGCCAAAGTAGCAGAATCGCTGATCCAGACACAGCATGAGCTGACTCTCGCTGATCGCAGTTTTGAATTCATGATGAACGCGCTGAGAATTAGCGGTGGGTTTGAAACAGCGGTATTCCAGGAACGCACAGGTCTGCCTATCGTTTCCATTGAAAAATCTCTGGATGAAGCTGAACAACGATTGCTGCTGGTGCGTAATCACCTGCGTATTAACCCTACTGTGTTGGGCAGGCGTTTTCTCAATGATTTGCTGCAAATCTTTTTACCCGAAGCTCATCCGAATTAATACCATCGTCATACTATTCTGAAGTAAATTCAGATTGATTCTGCGATAGAATTCTACGCCTTGGATTTAAAACTTCCATAGGTAAATTGTTGATAAGGAGTAGGGAACGTGACGTATGTGAAACCGGAAGAAATCGTTGAAAACATGCTACAAGCAGGTGCCAAGAAAGCAGAGTTGCCAATCAAGCAGTTGCTGATGCGTGGTTTTTTGGCGGGGGCTTTTCTAGGTTATGCCACCACGCTGGCGATTTTGGCGGCAACACAAACAGGCTGGGGAATGGCCGGTGCATTGGTTTTTCCAGTCGGTTTCGTCATGATTATCCTGCTGGGACTGGAGCTGGCAACTGGTAATTTCGCGCTCATTCCGATTGCCGTTAAAGACAAGAGAACTTCGTTTAGTCTTTTGATTAAGAACTGGGCCTGGGTGCTGACCGGCAACCTGGTCGGCAGCGTTACATATGCCTATTTGTACTGTGTCGTGGCGACTAAAATGGGAGCAATCGACCCGGAAACCATTCCTGCTCTGCAACGAACCATTACCATTGCAGAAACCAAAACACTCGAATATGCAAAATTGGGTCTAGACGGTACCATCACCGCCTTTACCAGCGGGTTGCTATGCAACTGGATGGTGACACTAGGTGCTGTCATGGCGTTCACATCGACTACAACGACAGGCAAGATTGCCGCCATGTGGTTGCCAATTATGATCTTCTTCGGCCTTGGCTACGAACACGCCATTGTTAACATGTTTGTGATTCCCGCAGGCATATGGCTGGGAGCGAATATCACATTGGCCGATTGGTGGTTATGGAATGGATTGCCGGTGATTGCGGGTAATATATTCGGCGGGATGATTTTTACCGGGTTTATGTTGTATTGGAGTTATGGTAAAGCGAATAATCGTTGAATCTAGTGTAAGTTTCTCGATTAAAATATGAAGAATGTAGAGATTTTTATTTGAATTTATCTGGATTGAATCATTTGAATGTTAATTCAGATTGGTTCCTAATAGACATGGTTGGCGCTGTTTTTTCTGCTGCATATAAGTGCATTTGAAGTAAATCGTAAATTCGTTCCCCGGTTAGTCGATTTGAGTCAAACCCGGATTCTCTCCGAATTTGTGTGAATACATCATTTGCTGGGATTTCACGGCCGATGTAAGCCATCGACCATTCATTAAAGCGACGTGTTTGCATGGGTTCAAAATCGAGAATAACTACATTGGAGTGACGTAGATCGCATTGTATGCGCTCAAAAGTTTCCTGTATTTGGTTATGCGGACCTTCAAGTACCTGAGCAAAGCCATTTTTATTAAACATGAGTGCCCCTGTGATGCCAGCGGCGACATTTCGCTCTCTGGAGATCATCAGTATATGCTCAATTTCTTTATGAATCATTTCAGTGCTTCCGGTAATTTCATTGTGACTTAAATAAATTAACCGGTATAAATCTCGTATCATGGCAGCTTCCTCATCACAACAATAAGTCGCAATTTATAGAATCAGTTTCTGAATCTCCTCGACCGGAACTGGCTTACTAATCATATATCCCTGAGCTTCCATACAACCATTTTGCGCCAGGTAAGTAAATTGTTCTTCTGTTTCAACACCTTCGGCCAGTATTTTCATTTCCAGAGCAGCACCCAGCGATATGATGGCTTTAATCAATGCGCGGGATTTGTCAGTTTGCATACTGCGGACAAACGATTGATCAATCTTGATTTTGGAAAACGGAAAACTATTTAAATAATTGAGGGAAGAAAATCCTGTTCCAAAATCATCCATCGCGATCGATACGCCCATAGCTTGTAAATCCCAAAGCTGCTGTAATGTTGTTTCTATATTTTTTATTAATAGTCCTTCTGTAATTTCTAATTCAAGGCGTTCCGACTTGAGTCCGCTTGATAAGAGAGCCATTTTGACACTTTGCACCAAGTGTTTGCTCTCAAATTGAATAGGAGAAACATTGACCGCAACCTTGATGTGTTCTGGCCAAGCCATCGCTTCCCTGCAAGCAGTTTGCAGTACCCATTTGCCAATTTCATGAATTTCGCCTATATTTTCTGCTAACGGAATAAAACTCTGAGGCGATATCAAACCCTTGCCCGGTCTTTCCCATCGAATCAGCGCTTCGAAACCGACTATTCTTCTGTCCAGCATATTGATTTGTGGCTGATAAAATAATTTTAATTCCTGCAACAAAAGTGCTCGTCGTAGATTGACTTCCAATTCGTGTTGTTCGAGTGCTTTCTTTTCAAAGGATTGTTCAAAGAAACGATAATTCCCGCGAGCATTATTCTTGGCTTCATACAGTGCCAGTTCGGCATGCTTAATTAGATCGCCAACAGATTGGGTGCCGTGATGCAAAACTGCCAGACCTATACTGGCACCAATATTGGCTTGTTGACCATTAATCAGAAAAGGGCGTTTCAACAATTCCATCAAACGCTCCGCCATGGTAGTGATGCTTACGGGCTGATCTTGGTTTATTTGCAGTACAATAAATTTATCGCCTTCAAAATGGGCCACGATATCATTCAAACGAGATACGCGTAGTATGCGCTGTGCAACAAACTGTAAAAGTTGATCCCCGGCATCATGACCTAGTGTTTCATTGATAGGCTTAAATCGATCTAAACCAATCATGAGCATGGCTAATGAAGAAGTTCGCGGATCCTCTGGTTTCCATTTTGCCAAGATTTCATCCAGCATACTCCGATCTTTTAATTGAAGGATGGTGCTATGATTTTTAATCGAATTATTTTGCTCGCATGCTAATAATTTGCTGCTGGGTAAGTTTTCAACTATTACTAGGCGATAAGCCTGGTTAAGTTTTGTCAAATGCAAATAAAAGATTTTTTTATCTTCAGAAACCAATTCGACAGCTCCTGCTTGTGGAGCAGCCAATATTTTCTGAAGATTGCTGACAGTCAATGGATTGATTTGGTACGCAAAATCAGACAATGACTGTTCATTTGATTCTAATGGCGAATTCAGTAATTTTAGAAAAGTAGGATTTGCCGATAAGATTTTTCCTATTGGATCAACAAATGCAAACCCACAAGATGAATCGATTGAAGTTAAGTCGCAGAGACCATCCATACTTTTAACTGAATTCACCGATGAATTGTTTTTATCTTTCTGGAATATAAGGGTTTTAAACATTAAAATTAGATTTAATAAAAAATAACTTGGAATTAATGGTTTACTGGTTAATAAGATAAAATATTACGTGAACCGAATAGTATGAGAATTCGCAGCAATATTGCTGCGCAGTTAAATGAACGGCAAGATTCACGTAAATGTTGAATTAAATCAATTCGCATAACACCTAATACGGGTTATCACACTAATTGATTTAGTGCTGGATATTGTGATTCGTGATCAATAATCTGAGAAAACTTAGCAAAAGAATCAACCGACCCTTTTAATCTCTACCGAGTTTAATTTCTCGCCCCTTGAAGCGGGGTCGTTCATTTTTGGGGTTGAAAGCATTATTTTGATCAGTCAAAATGACATCTTGTGTGAAAGAATAGATTGAATATTTTTCATTCATCTAATAACTACCGAATTATAGACAATCGTAACAGATTGCTTTTCTAACCATCATTTTAAATAGTATGCCTCGAATTGGCATTTTGCTTCCATTGTCGCGAGAACATCATACATCGCTGGTGATGGCCCGCGCTGCTCGAAAAGCGGCGGATGACAAAGATATTGCTATCTGTTCATTGACGATAATGCAGGTCGAAACGCATTGGCATACATTAATGGCTGCGCACTTTGAGAAAGAGGAGCAACTGCTCCGGCTTGCGGCAGAGGTACTTGATTCTGCATCCATTGCACGCATTTTTGCCGAGCACACGGAACTGCATAGGCTTGCTTGTGGACCTTGTTCGTTCGATCCCGTTGAGCGCCTACGTCGGTTTGGTGATCTTGTTGTTGCTCATGTACGTTATGAGGAACGTACAATCTTTCCACAATTGCAGTCGCATTTTTCTATTAATTCGGTGGCCGCACTCAATTCAATCTATTCAAAGAGGTAATACTGTGTTTTCCTGATTTTTATGAGCAAGGCCCCTGTTTGTATGCACCTATGATCCATTTGCTACCATGCTGGGGGCCGCGCATGATGGTAGACCTATTGCTATCTGGATGCTGTGCGCGCCTGTGGGACATTCTTGTCGGTGGGTTTCTGATGGGTTGCGCCGTGCTGGCTACACTTTATCCAGAGAGCCCTGCCGAACGTGGCAATATTGCCGTGCACATGCCTGCACCAGAAGATGATGGTGTCCAGGTGTTATGGCACAAGTCCTGACGTTATTGACCGGTGTTGCTGCCAATGTTGGTTTTCAGGGTATGCGTGGACGCTATCGATACAAAGGGTTGCTCGGTTTTGCAGATCATCGCGAAGATGAAGCGATTATTTTCAAGCGTTTCGACAACGGAGTAAGCGTGGCGTTGGTGCTCGATGTTTCCTTGATCCCCGTCGACCCTGCTCAAGGCGAGTGTCTGATGGCTATTTTGCAGAATTGTCTGATATTTTAAACAGAACAGCATTTGCCGGTGCTTGGTAGGGTCGTGTATGTTGCCCGCCTATTGCTTGATTTTGCCGATAACTCGCGTGTGTTTGTGTTACACCAATGAATTGATCGAATCGTTCAATGGATCTAAAAAATACTATATGTAAATTTAATTCTACAAAATACTTGTTTATGTATTTATATATGTTCCAAAGGATATAGCATCATAAAATAGCTTTTATTGTTTCCAGTTAGGTGGATAACTGCTGTATATTTCGAATTTTTGTTTGGAATAAAACTATGGAATGGCAAGGTTGGTTTGCATTGAGTTTGTGTATTGCGGTGCTGGGAACACTTATATTTACACGTATCGGACCTCATCTGGTTATGATTGTAGCGCTTACGATCTTGAGTGCGACTGGAATTTTGAGTGCTAACGATGCCTTAAGTGGCTTTAGTAACTCAGGGTTAATTACAGTGGCAGCTATGTTTGTTGTTGCTGCGGGTATGCATGCTTCGGGCGCGATTGATTTGCTGGTAAACAAATTATTAGGTAGACCGAAAACGGTGCGCTCAGCTATTACTAGAATGTTCTTTCCAGTCGTGTTTCTGAGTAGCTTTCTCAATAATACCCCTGTTGTTGCCACCATGATTCCGGCTATTTATAGCTGGTCACGGAAAATCGGTATTTCACCTTCAAAATTGATGATACCTCTGAGTTATACGGCCATTCTTGGTGGCACAATCACATTGATTGGCACCAGTACCAATTTAATCGTCAATGGTCAATATCAAGTATTGACGGGTGAACCTGGTTTTTCTTTGTTTTCTATAGCTGCTGTTGGTTTACCTGTTGCCATTTTCGGTTTTCTACTAATGTGGCTACTTTTTCCCAAGTTATTGCCAGATCGGACACAAGGACAGGCTTTTTCCAATTTGCGTGAATTTACATTAGAGGTCTGCATAGCTCCCAATGGTCCTTTGGTTGGTAAAACTGTAGAGCAAGCTGGGTTAAGACACTTGCAACGTGTATATCTGATTGAAATTGATAGGAGGGGAACTGCAATTACGGTTGTCTCACCCGAAGAAATATTGCAGGAAGGTGACCGGTTAGTGTTTGCGGGTGACACCGATGCGATCTCTGACTTGCTACGCATTAACGGTATTATTGCATCGACTGAAGAAGATCAGATACAGACATTCACAACTCCACATGCCGAGAGGCGTTTGATTGAAGCTGTTGTTTCACCGCATTGCGCAGCGCTGGGGTATGCCATACGGGATTCGCGTTTTCGTGCCCGTTACGGAGCCGCTGTACTTGCTGTGGCACGTAATGGTGAGCGCATTAAAGGAAATCTGGGAAGTATCACATTGCAGGCGGGTGACACATTGCTGTTGGAAGCAAGACCGGCTTTTATCAGTCGCCAGCGCTATAACAAGGATTTCCTGCTGATTAATGATCTAAATACCGAGTCGCCGCGTCATGAAAGGGCATATCTTGCGTGGGGTATTCTCGTAGGTGTGATCGTAGCAGCTAGCTTTGAAGTCATCAGTATGTTGAATGGTGCATTAATTGGAGCTGGTTTGATGGTCATTACAGGTTGCTGTTCTGCCAATCAGGCAGAGAAAAGTATTGATCTGACGGTTATTATTACTATTGCAGCATCATTTGCCTTGGGTATGGCATTGGAAAAAACCGGTGTAGCCAAATATCTCGCAGTAAATATCGTAGAATTGAGTGGCGGTAGGCCGTGGCTTTTACTCATCTTAGTCTATGTGTCTATCTCAATATTGACAGAGGTGATTACCAATAATGCAGCGGCACTTTTGATGTTACCGATTGTGCTCGAAATTACCGAGAAAGCCGATTTAAATAATGTGCCTTTTGTATTTGCTATTATGATGGCTGCCTCTGCTAGCTTTGCTACGCCTTTGGGTTATCAGACCAACATGATGGTTTATGGTCCAGGTGAGTATCGTTTCACAGATTTTCTGAGAGTAGGAATACCCATGAATATCGTAGCTGCTATTGTAACCATAACAGTATTATTGATTGCCTGGCCTCTGGCAAAGTAGAGTGAATATTATCGTTTTAAGTTAAACATCTCGCTTCTTTCGAGCGAAATCTAAATTAGATTGATAACAGCATCAAATTAACTTTATTTATCTTGATTATGAGGAAATTGAATAGGATTAATGCCGCCTTATCTGGGCGATCTGGTCAGGCATAGCTCGGTTTTTACTGAATGGTACTAAATTTGTGTCTATTCATTCAAATTAAGATTGTAATCTCTTAGCTCACATTTGTGATAATACGTAGTCTGCCTGAATATACACAAGCACTTGATATTAGGTATAAATGTACTGATTCTTAATGATCA
>JAMXAE010000065.1 GCA_024281695.1 Nitrosomonas sp.
CCGTTTGTTCCAGTGCCGAGCCACGGGGCATATCGATCATGATTTGTAGCTCGTTTTTATTGTCAAATGGCAATAATTTGAGTGGAACCGCGCGGGTGACGGCCAACATTACCGAACCGACAAAAGCAAGCAATACAATCAGCAAAAATAATTTTGCACGTGCAGAAGTCTCCAGCAATGGCGCCAGTGCGGCACGATAAGCTCGATAGATAAGAGTTTGTTTAAGTTCTAAAGGCATTTCATGACTATGCTGATGATAATCGCTTTGCAACAATTGATAACTTGCCCAAGGGGTGATGGTAAAAGCAACGATGAGCGAAACAATCATTGCTATCGGAACATTAAAAGCCATTGGCGCCATGTAGGGGCCCATCATGCCAGTGATAAAAAACATGGGCAGAAAAGACACAATCACGGTAAAAGTCGCCAGTATGGTCGGCGGCCGCACCTCATCGACGGCTGTCAGCAGTGCATCCAGCGGTGATTCCTTGCGCAATTTATAGTGCCGGTGAATATTCTCGACATCCACTATGGGGTCATCGACCAGCAAACCCAAAGATAGAATCAGCGCGAACAGAGTGACGCGGTTGATGGTGTAGCCGGTAATGTAATCCAGCAATAAAGTGAGCGCCAAAGTCATCGGCACAGCGATGGAGACAATTAATGCCTCTTTCAGACCCAGCGAAAAGGCAAGCAGCGCGACAATGATCACAATGGCAAAACATAAGTGCTTAACCAGTTCATTGACTTTATGGTTGGCGGTTTCGCCGTAATCACGCGTTATGCTCAGCAGAATATCTTTTGGAATCAGCGTGCCGTGCATTTTTTCTGCAGTCGCAATCACGGCTTCGGCGACGTCGACAGCATTACTGCCTTTGCGTTTGGAAACGGCGATGGTGACCATCTGGCGTTCTTGTCCAGCATGCGGTTTGCTACCGGTGGGATTGCCGATCGTGGGCATGTGTTCAACTGCGGGACCGAAACCAATGCGCGTGTAATGATTCACATCAGCCGGACCGTCTTCAATGTGTGCCACATCGCGCAGATAAACTGGGCGACCGGCAACACTTTTAATGATGGTGGCTCCCACTTCTGCCGCAGAGCTGAAATGCGGGCCCGCTTCCAGAAAAATTTCGCGATTGTCGCGTTTAAAGCTGCCCACTTGCAGATTGACATTGGCATGTGTGAGTGCCTGAGTGATTTCAGCTAGAGTGATTCCCTGTGTGGTCAATCGTGACGGATCGGCATAAACCGAAACCCGGCGTTGTTCACCACCAACCACCCAACTCTTGCCGACATCGCGAACACTTCTCAAGGAAATGATCAATTCGTCGGCAATGCGCCGTAGTGCCATGGAATCATCATCATTATTTTGAGCCGACAGTGTCATTAACACGATAGGAACGTTATCGATTTCAACGGGAGTTACTTTCCACTGAGTGACTCCAGAGGGAATAATATATTGATTAGAAAGAATCTTATCCCAAGTTTTGATCAAACTATTGTCGAAATTCTCACCCACAAAATATCGAACAGTGACCACTGCTGCGCCGGGCTTGGAGACGGAATATACATATTCGACTCCTTGAATTTGCTTGAGTAAAACTTCCAGTGGTGTAACCGCCAGTTTCTCAACTTCTTCACTTGAAGCGCCCGGATATTCAATTAGAACATCCATAACCGGCACCACGATCTGTGGATCTTCTTCCCGTGGGGTCAAGATGAGCGCTACGGCACCAGCCAGTAGCGAAATAATTAAAAACAGAATCGAGAGCTGTGAAGTGGTGAAAACCTTGACAATCTTTGTCGTCAAACTAGAGTGGAGGTTATGCTCTTGTGGGGCGTTCATTATTGCGCCTGCTGCTGTGGATGGGTGATGATCGTCTCACCAGCACGTAAACCAGAAATCACTTCAATCTGGTCGCCAAAGGTTTTGGCTGTTCTGATATGGCGCATCTGCGTCCGGCCTTCCGACCATATCTGCACGACTTCCAGTTGACCGATGTGCTGAATCGCACTGGCGGGAATCAATAAGGCTTGATGCTGATCACAGGCCTGTTCTAACCAGCCAAAATACCCCGGCTTTAAGCCTACTATGTCAGGTAGTGCAATCTTGATTAACTGAGTGTGGGTTTGTGAGTCAATTTCCGGGCTGATTTCGTTAATCTGGCCAGCGATCTTTTGATTGAGGGTATCGATATGTACCGTGACGTCCATACCAATATGATAAGAATCGGCGCAACTGCTGGGTACATCAACTTCCAGCCTTAATCCTTTGGCAAGTTGCATGTTGACTATGGGCACGCCAGGTAACCCCATGTCACCGGGTTGTTGCAGGCGTTTAACCACGATACCGTCAAAAGGGGCTAACAATAATGTGTCGGCCAGGTGAGTTCTGACTTCACGCACAGTGTTCGTTGCCTGATTAACCCGAGCTTGGGCGGCTTTTGCTCGGGCGATTACGGCATCAAAATTTTCGCGTGTCGCCGCCTCTTTACTGTACAAACTGCGGATACGTCCTTCATCCGCCAGGGCGCGACTGGCTTCGGCGGTTGCTTCCGCCAGCGCAGCCAGTGCTATTTGTTCCTGCGCTTTAATATCACGTTCATCCAGACGAGCAATGAGATCACCGCGTTTGACTGCGTCGCCGGCATTAACCTTAATCTCAATGATTCGCGCAGTCATTTTCGGTGCGATACTGGCAACGGTTTTTGATTTTACCGTCCCGGGCCAAGCCATTTTATTGTCAATCAGTTTTTTGATCACAGTGGTCGTGTTGTGCAGGGACGAATCTGGTTGGTTAACTTGCGGACTGAACCCTGGCGATACTTTGCTGACAAAAGCCCCTTGCATATACAGTAGTAAAAGAATCAAGACTAAAACCACGACAATCAGTACGGTAATTCTTTTGATGTGTGTACGTTGAGTATGTGGCATGAGAATCCCTTTATTTCCAATCGCCGATTGCTTTCTTTAATGCAGTTTCAGCGTTCAAAGCGTCGTAGTGGGCTGCGATAGAATTGGACTGTGCTTTGTTTTTGGCAACCTCAGATTCTATGTAGCGGGTAACGGTAACCATGCCGGCGCGTCTTTCTTCATTAACCAACCGGAGAGCCTCATCAGCCGCCCGTACGGATGCCTCGGTAACGCGCAATCGGGCCAAAGCCTCTTCAAGCTTTAGAAAGGCGATTTTTACTTCTTGCTCAATGGCCAGTCTGGTTTTGCGCTCTGTTTCACGCACTTCTGCCAATTTTCGTTCGGCAGCGCTGATGCGTTGTTTGGTATTAAATCCTGAAAACAGATTCATTTCGACGGCAACACCCACGGTAACATTGTCTCTCTGCCCGGAAAATCCTGGGTGTTGGCTATTTTGACCGTAGCTGACGAAAGCATCCGCTTTGGGCAAATAAGCCCCTTGCTCGATTTTTAACTGATGTTCCCTGATTTGCACTTGCTTGGCCGCTGCCTTGATTTCTGGGCGCTCCAACAAGGCAAGTGCAAGCAAATTGCTAAACGAGTCCGTTAGCTTGGGTATGGTTAATATGGAGGAGGGCGATAAAATGGTAAACGCCTGATTGCTTGGTAGTCCCAATAAGTTAGCAATACTGGTTTTGGATAGCTCAATACTATTGGCCGCTCTGATTTCAGCATCCTGCGTTTCTGCCAATTTTACTTCCAGCGATAATACATCGGATTTAAGGGTGGTTCCCGCTTCGTATCTGAGTTTTGTTTGATTCAATTCACTGGTGATGGCGACAATTGAATCATGTGCAACTTTTTGCGCCTCCAGTGCCGCCAGGTAGGTGTAATACGAGATCGTCACAGCCTCAATCAAGGCATTGTGCACTGATGAGCGTTCAAATTCAGCCGCGTCGATACCCAATTCAGCGGCTTTGCTATGATGATAATCTTGCCCGCCTCGAAAGAGTGATAGTTTGCCTACGATTTCAGGGCGAAAGTTTTGTCGATAACCGGGGTTGTTAATATCCTGAATGGAATTCGCATTAAAATCACGTTGCGACAGGATCATGGAAAAAACCTGTGCTGGATTGTTGGAATGTTCATAGCTGGCTCTGGCGGTTATTTGCGGATAAAACGCGGACAGGGCGATGCCCAGTTGAGCTTCTGCATGACTGATGCGTTCAATTGCAATTTGCAAATCAGGATTATTGGCCAGTGCGTGATCAACGGCCTGCCTCAATGTGAACGATAGGAGAGCTAATTTTTCCTGTGATGTGGGTGCGGTGGCATTCTGGAAAGCATGATCAGCGCCTAACGACAAGTTCGATAGCATCAGTATCGGTACCATTATCGATAAGAGACTAAGCGTCAGTTTGTCTTTGGTTGTCTTGAGCATATCTTTATGTATGTTGGACAGGCTGAGTATCTTCTCTGCCGCTTCCTAAATCATCACAGAGAATTGATAAATCATCTATTTCCATATTGCCATTTGGCTTCGCCATCGGCAATACGGCACCTAATTAGAATAGGGCGCTAGCATATTAAAGCGGCGCCCCTCAATCGTGCATAATCAGAAAGCGCTGCCTGGTTTAATACCTAATTTTTTAAGAATCATGACCATCGGGCAAAATCCGCTAAATGCCGATTGCAACAAATTAGCCCCTACAAATGCAGTAAACCATAGCCAGTTTTCAGAATGAAAATGTGCCAACAATAAACTGACCAGAATAAAACTGCCGGCAACTGCAAGCACTGCTCTATCGATAGTCATTTTATTCTCCTTTGTCTTTTATTCGGGTGACACCCAATAGCTTAAGTAATAATTTTTCATAATAAGGCTCACTGATGCCTTTGCGTATTTTACGCATAAAATATTTCTCGAAGCCAATTTTAGCCAGATGCACCCACTTGCCTTCTGTCGACCAAGTCGTGTTGCGCGGTGGAATCTGCGGCATGGCCAAGAAGGCTACACCGGTATCGCCGAAATCAGCCAGGCACAGAGCATTCCATGTTGCTTTGTGTGTCGGTTCTTTGCCATCCAATTCATCGGCAATATTATGCGCGGTGGCGGTTACCATCGATTCGATCATATAACCTGTTTTGGGCGCTCCTACGGGCAGTGGCGTTTTTTCAATGGGCGGTATGGCAATGCAAACACCGACGGAATAGATGTTTTTGAAGGCTTTATTTCGCTGATATTCATCTACCAAAACAAAACCGCGCGCATTCACCAGACCTTCCGCATTGACATGACGCACTGCATCAACACCCGTAAAAGCGGGTAGCATCATTGAGTGTTTAAAGGGTAATTCATGTTTTTTCTTATCTTTGCCATCTTCATCCACTTCAGTGACAAAGATCATGCCCGGTTCAATTTTATCGATCTTGGCATTTGTTATCCATTTGATGGTTTTGTCGCGCAAAGCGCTTTCCAGCAGACCTTTGGTGTCGCCAACCCCACCTAAGCCCAAATGACCGATATACGGTTCCGAGGTCACGAAAGTCATGGGTACTTTGTCACGGATTCTCCGGTTGCGTAATTCCGTTTCAAGAATCATCAAGTATTCATAGGCAGGGCCGAAACAGGAGGCTCCTTGAACTGCGCCGACGACAATCGGACCGGGGTTTTGCATAAATTGATCGAGATCTTCTGCGGCGATGGCGGCGTGATCGACATGACAGACAGATGAGGTGTAGCCATCCGGGCCCAGGCCGGGAATTTCATCGAATGCCAGACGCGGACCAGTGGCAATGACCAGAAAATCATAGGTAACGGTTGAGTTATCAGCTAATTGAATAAGGTTATTTGTCGGATCAATGTTGGCGGCTGCTTTTTGAATGAACTCGATGCCAATCTTTTTCATCACTGGCGCTAATTCAATTTTCAAATCTTCTGGTTTGCGCCACTTGGGGGGAACCCAGGGGTTTGATGGGACAAAATGAAAAGTAGGCGTATCGGAAATGACAGTGACATCGTGTTTTTTTCCGACCATTTCTTTCATCTCGAAAGCCATGGGAACGCCGCCAATACCTGCACCTAAAATTACAATACGAGCCATGCCAGTCTCCTTATTGAACAGTCATTATTTGCCGGTTTTGCCGCACATATCTACACATGGCTTTGGCTGAATGCGAACTTGCAATCAAGCGTTAGTGTTGATAATGCACTGCCATTCGATGATTTAACTCAATAATTCATTCATCTCCGTTACTGTGTTGTACTTTTTGCAAGTGCTCCGGTTAGAAGCTAATAAATTTCGCATCCGATCGGGAGGTATGTTGATGCAGATCGTTCATTCCTCCAAAAACAGCATTCTGTACCAGCATATTTTCACTGATGGAACGTACCTCAGCACACGGCTTACAGACAAGTACCTTGGCATTCGGATTGGAAAACACCTCTGCAAATTTTGCTGGCGGTCCGAAAGGGATCATTTTTTGATGCGTGCCATCGACAGCGATGGTAACTGCATCATGAAACAACATCAGCAGCACGGTATCCCCTGCTTGCAGGGCAGTGGCAGCAAAAACGAAGGGTAATGCAGCCCGCGTCACATCGGTCGGGCCCCAAGTCGAAGAAATAACGTAATGCATTGAATCTCCTAATTTAAATAGAGTCTTTAAGTAAAGAAATCATTTGTAAACGTCATACAGTGAAATCTGATCGAGAACTTGCGCGACAAAAAATTGTTTTAAGTTATTTTGAGCCGGTGTGTGGTGTTGCTCTGATGATTACTCTCATACCTTGCACCTTCGTGATCATTCTTCTTAGTATCATCTTTATGATCATGACCATTTTGAGCATAACTATAAAAGCTTAGCATAAGCGTCAGGAATAAGAATATTCTCATTTTTCCTCCATTCATAATATGAATGGACAGAATATTTACTATTTTTTTATATCTTCAACTGAGAAATCTAGTTCAGAAAGTGACTTCCAAAATTACAATTGAATAGTTTATTGTATACCTAACTTTGTGTTTGTTACTGGCAATATCTGGTTTACCTTTATTCTATGATATTCGCAAATATTAATGCGTTTTTGTAACGTATTTTATTTATGGTGTCGCTCACTGCGAGGCGATAAAATCACCACGTAGAAGAATATTGATAGGGTCTGTTGACGTTTTATAAAGATAACCATAGAAATCCAAGGACCATAGCAACCGTAAGACATGATTTCATATTCTAGTTATCGCTTGAAATTAACTATCAGGAGACAAACATGAATAAAGATCAAGTAAAAGGCCGTTTAGAAGAAACTAAAGGTAAAGTTAAAGAAGTTTCTGGCAAGATATTGAACGATGGAAGCATGAAAGTAGAAGGAAAAATCCAAAAGAACGTCGGCAAGGTACAAGCCGGCTTAGGTGATGCCAAAGAAAACATTAAAGATATTAAAAGAAACTCCTAGTAAAACGAGCACAGCGGTGTAGCGAACTGAAGGAATCTAACTCGCTATATCGTTGTATTCAAAATATGTATCAATAGCTTTTTATTAGAGAGATTAACGAATGAACATAAAAACGATTAATTTATACGCAAGTATCCTCATTATGACTCTCTGCTCGGTTAGTGCGTTTACGGCTGGAGATCATACAAAACAAGTGATTTAGCACGCGAAAGCCACTGTAAGCTTGGAGCTAATGGTTTGCCAAGAAAGCTGAGTCATAGACTAGCTTGAATATTACAAGAAAAGCAATGGAGATTACCCACTGTTTTTATCCATCTCTGCAATGAGATACTACTAAAGTAGAAACTTGGAATGTCTCTCATATGTAGAGTTGCCTTAAAGAATAATGACGAGATTGCATTTCTTACATAGCAATTAGATTTTTTCCAATAAGACCAGAATCAATAGAATAGTCAAAATCAACCCCAGTCCACCGCTCGGTCTATAACCTTTTTCACGACTATGTGGTCAAAAGGGCACGATTCCACAATGAGCAGCATATAATAGTTAAGTCTCGATGGCTGCCGTCAAATGAACTCGCCATAACTCAAGAATTGATCGCCAATATGCTGGGTGTACGTCGAGAAGGTGTCACGGAAGCTGCTGGGAAATTACAGCAAGCAGGATTGCTTCATTACAGCCGAGGCATATTGTTGTGTTAGACCGAAAGGGATTGGAAGCTCGTGTCTGCGAGTGTTATCAAGTCGTTCGGAAGGAATTCGATCGAATGCTCCATGCTTGATGCTTACATGACGTCACTTACCATTTGTTTCCATTGAATAATGTAATGCCTTCTTCGTTGGAAAAGTATTAAGCGACAACTAACGATTATTGCACTGATAAGCTTTACATTC
This sequence comes from Nitrosomonas sp., assembly GCA_024281695.1. GTDB lineage: Bacteria > Pseudomonadota > Gammaproteobacteria > Burkholderiales > Nitrosomonadaceae > Nitrosomonas. The sequence continues at coordinate 8,266 of JAMXAE010000065.1, forward strand.
CGGAACACATAGCTGCCAAAATACTCTCTGTTTTTTCGTGCCATTGTCATCAGGTTAGTGCGTGCACTAGCGCACAGACGGCAAAAATTTTCTGCAGTAATTTGATACGATTAATGAGTGGAATCAACCACCATCTTCCCTAGCGATATTGTTACTAGGATCTCACCGATTGTTTGTTTATCTTTAGAGAGTACTCAGATGTCATCTGCTCCAGTAGTTATCGGTACTAATCATCTGCTGACAGCCTTACCTCGCAATGACTATGAACAGTTACTGGCAAGTTGTGTAGAAACTGAATTCGTCTTTGCAGAGATGGTTTACCGCGCGGGTGAACTGATTTCACATATTTATTTTCCAACCACGAGTATTATTTCCTTAGTCACACCAATTGATCGCAACCATAATCTGGAAGTAGGATTGATCGGTAATGAGGGCATGTTCGGCCTTCCGCTTATCTTGTCGGTTAACGTCGCTTCATATAATGCAGTGGTTCAGGGGGCCGGTCGGGCATTGCGATTATCGACCCCAGTATTTCTGCACGAACTTGAGAGAAATGCTGCATTCAAGCAGGAATTAAAACGCTACTTATATGTAGTCATGAGCCAAATTGCTCAAACGGCTGGATGTAATCGCTTCCATGTCGTAGAGGCTCGCCTTGCCCGCTGGCTTTTGATGACACAGGATCGAGCGCAATCAGATCAGTTTCATGTTACACACGTATTTCTGGCTTATATGTTGGGTGTGCGGCGTGTCGGTATCACTAAGGCAGCTAATTCTCTACAAAATAAAGCATTAATCAGTTACAAACGGGGGGATATCAAGATTCTCGATCGTACTGGACTGGAAGCGGCTTCCTGTGAGTGCTATCGTACAGAGAAAGCTCTGTACGAAAGAATTTTAGGCTAGGAAATAAACCCAGATCGCAATGATATGTGCGGGAACGTACAGATTTGTATCGGGAGGGGGAGAAAAATAGCACAACGATGAGGCTGAGAAGAAATACTTATTCGATATTCGATTGTTCTTTCCATTGCAGGGCTTTTATAGCATTTCTGCCTTAATAATACAGGAGGAATTGATGAAACATATCATATTCTGTCGTGCACAGTTCTTAAGGACTTTGCCAATCGCATTGTTTTTCTGCTTCGCTATGGTTTTAGGATGTAGTTCAGAGTATAGGGATGAAAAAAACAAACTGACCCAGCAAGAGAAAAGAGGGGTTACCGATCGCTCAGTGCGTACTGAGGTTGGCGAGGCATCCTGGTATGGACCTGGATTTCAAGGCAAAGAAACCGCTAATGGAGATGTCTTTGATCAAACCAAGCTGACGGCTGCCCATCCGAGTTTGCCGATGGGAACCAAAGCCAAAGTGACCAACCTCGATAATAATAAAACAGTGGAAGTCAGAATTAATGACCGCGGACCCTATGCCAAGGATCGTGTCATTGATGTTTCTCGGGCCGCTGCTAAAAAGCTTGATATGCAAGAAGATGGTACTGCTCAAGTTAAGATTGAGACTAAACGCACTGACAAGAAAAATTCCTCAAACTAACTCAGCAAATAAAAATGGGAAGTAAATCAACTGATGCTTTTCCTGTATTAGTCCAGGTTTGATCCTGTAGATCGACTCTTTCCGAGAGAAATAATGAAAAAAAGAATTTATATAACATCACTAATACCATGATGGCAGAAGACATCGATATTCCAAGTTCTCATGACTGTCAGCTAGATAGGATTGAAAACTCATTCTATAAAGAATTTTGCAGTACGCTCTCATGGAGCTGACGGTACTCAAGCAAGCCCTTGCTATCAGTCAGCAGATAATTGAGATAGTTAGGAGCATCAATAGGTGCCAAAAACAAAAATTAATACGATTTGCGAGAAAATTGGCGCAAGCACACCATCTTGGGTATTACGACGAATTGACTAATTTACCTAATCGTAGATTATTATTAGATCGTCTTAAGCAGGCGATGGCCCAATGGGATTGGCAACGTAAGCAAATTGCATTGTTATTCATTGATTGGACAAGTTTAAGAGTATTAATGACAAGCTTGGGCATGAGACTGGAGACAAAATTTTGCAACAGTTTGCAGAATGTTTAATGAATCGTATTCGCTATGGTGATACAGGCTATCGCTATGGCGGTGATGAATTTGTAAGGAAATTGACAGCATGGAAGCTGTCGATGTAGTCATAGATAAAATTTACGACCAACTGTCCATGCCTTATTTGGTGGATAGCGTCATTATTGAGGTAACGGCAAGTATCGGCGCTGCCGTGTATTTTGCAGATGGACGAAATTGTGGCGAGTTGATCAAACATGCAGATATGGCCATGTATCGTGTTAAGACACCAAAATCCATCCTATCTAATCACTAAACGATCTACATTGTATCGGTTAAAAATCGATGGGCTCGCGCCGTTCAATACCATTGAGTTCATGGCGAATACGCGAAGAGGTTTCATAGGCTGCTTTACGCACTCGATTAATTCCTCCCAGTGGTTGATGATCAAGCACGGTGTGCCAGGGTGTGAAAGAAAGATCCTCACAGAATTTCAGTTGTTCGGGTGTAGTGAATGTTTGCATTGGAATGGTGATTTTAGCTACAGGGATAAACGGAGAAGCTTCTTCGCTCCATTCAGTGGTGGGATCTTCGATAGGCATTGCCAGTGTGTGAGTGCGTAATTGCACCATGAAGTCAAAGCATGCACCACCGTTGGCGAGATGTTTTTGCATATTTTCACGCAGGAAGTCAGACGATGTAGTCTCGGTAGATAAAGCATGAATGAGCTTACCGCAAGGACGAACGGAAAATTTCATCGCGGTATCGCCAAAACGATAAGGCGTTGCGCTCCAGTATTGAGTATCTAATGGATTGTCAACTTTCTTACTGCGAATCGCGATAGCAGTCGCAAGTTCATGCAGACGGAAATTCAGCGGATTGAAACCTGGGAAAAAGAATTTATTCATAGCATCTTGCGAAATAGCTTTCTGAAATTCAACATAATCTACCGCATTTCTGACAAAAAATATCGGATGATTAATCATCACAAAATCTTGTGTGCCGGACTCGCTGGATTCAATGCCCATGAGTTTAATGGCCATTCCACGAGCATCTCCGACCGAGTCATTCTGCACCTTTCCAGAACCATTGGAATAACGAATCCAAGCAGGATACTTGCGCGTTCCTGCGAATACTCCAGTTTGCATTGCATCTGGTAGCGGGAGCACACGAAACTCCGCTTTCACACAACCATGCGCCTTAAAGTGGACATCTCGATGGGCGGAACCCTGCTTGGCTTCAGTTCGAATGTTTTCTTCCACAATCCGCGTAATCTGCTGAATCGCTGACGCTTCATCCGCAGGCACTAGCTCATTACTAAAGGCGCTTGTTGGTAAGAAAGTGATCAGCGCCAACAACAAAATTCCTTTATTCAACATTTCAATGTACCTCCAGGATGCGCACAGAAGCCATTCTGATACATGAGTTTTCTCACTTGCGAATGGCTTGCCATGTTGTCATTCCACTTTGGAAATCACAGAACCTTATGAAAGCACTGATGCATCAATTTCCATTTTCATAAAAATTTTCTGTTTTATTTGAGTTGCAGGCTATTTTTGACCGATTTAACGCCTCCGACATTGCGTGCTAATTCGACTGCTTTTCCAATACTGGCGGTGGATCTGACGAAACCGCTTAATTGAACGATGCCTTTGAAAGTTTCGACGTTGATCTCAGCAGAGCTCAACGTTGGCTCTTTCAGTATGGCTGCTTTTACCTTGGTGGTAATCACGCTGTCGTCAAGGTATTCGCCCGTTCCTTCCTGATTTTTCGTTGACGCGCACCCTGTAACAGTTAGCAAGGTGAAGGCCAAAAAAGACGCAAAAAATAATTGAGTAAAGTGCTTCATGATTCAATCTCCGGTAAATTGTTATACGTTTATAAATATCTGTTTAATATTGTGGTTGCAGTTGTTTCTGGCCTAGTGCTGGATATTCGCCATTTGTCGACATGCTTCAGCGCAATTTCTACATGCTTGAATACACTCATCCATATCGCCTATTTTCTCGCAATCCGCTGCACATGCTTCGCAGATCTCAGCACAAACTGCACATAGAGAATGCTGAAAATGTGAGCTGCTCAACATAAAATTGGCCGAAGTCTGACAGATTTCAGCGCAATTCATAAGAAGACGAAAATGATTAGGTTGAACGTGTTTTCCACCAGCTTCGAGGCAATGATTCATGCTAGTGTGCAAGCACACCTGATGGCAATGACTGCTGGCAGTTATACAAGCTTGCATGGCATTTTCAGCGTGGGTTGTTTGATTCATGGGATTCTCCTAAAGTAAATCACGGTAAATAACAAGCTTTTTAAATCCTAACCACAAAATCAATGGTGGTCTGTTCGGTAGCATACATAGACAGAAGCGCAAAGCATGGCTCCTATTCCAGAGATTTTATTCAAAATCGGATGAGAAAATCACTCTACAGAGCATTAACAAAATATTACGTTCGATACCGAACAGATCCTCTTTCATTTTCTCGCTAACATCAAAATCAGTGAATTTTTGCTGTATTTAGGTTGAACCCAATGAGAGAAATTTTATATCGCAGACAGTTTTCTTAATGGAAATGAAATGTTATGCGCCGCTGATGTAAATAATGATTTTAGGAAAAGCTATGAAAGCTAAGAATAAATATAAACAAATAAGTACGACAAAGAATATGCTTGTGATTGTTGGATTATCGGTTGTTCTTGGGTTAGCAAGTTGTCAACAAGAAGGTGCTGCTGAAAAGACGGCGAAGAATCTGGATCGTTCGATTGAAAATACTGAGCAAAAGATTGAAGCGACGACAGACAAAGCAGAAAGAGTAGTGGATGATGTCAAAAAATCGCTCAGTGATAAAACTGAAACCAGTGAGCAGTTCATCGATGACTCTATGATTACTATGCATGTAAAGAAAGCGATTCTAGATGACCCTTTGCTTAAAGTATTTCAAATTAAAATCACTACGGTAAACGGCATAGTGCACCTGAGCGGTACGCTTGACTCCAAAGAAAGTGTCGATAGGGCGATCCAAGTAGCCACAAATCAGAAGCATGTAAGATCTGTACAAAATAAGCTGACTTTAAAAACAGATATCCCGAGTGAAGAATGATGGCTTATTGGCGATGGATCGTTACATTGGGAATCATATTTTTTACTGCATCGGTAGTTCATGCTGCAACTCAAAATGATACTTACATTGCAGGTTATGCGACGGGTGTGTTAAAGCATCAATTGATGCTGAATATTCCCGCATTGGTTGTGCAGGATGGCGTCATTACGTTGCCAGCAGCGAGCTTAGTACTGTTGATCGCTCTAAAGTTATGCAGATGTTATTGGCAATTCCTGGAGTGACTGCGGCCAGGATGTCGGAAACTGCTAACCAATTGCCGATGGCCACTGCTTCTGCACAACCTACTCAGCAGTTCTTCGATTCAACGATAGTCACATCTAATCCAACGGTGCTGTCTACAGGATTTCTGCCTACAGGTCATCTATTCAAACCTTTATTAGCCGATCCTCGCTGGGCTCATTTCTCGGCTGCTTACCGCAATTTTCAGAATAATAGTTTTGATGGAAGAAGATTGCTTCTGTTAGCTTCGGTGAAACGATACCGTTTTACCGTCAGAATTTTGGACGATCTATTGCGCAATGGGAGATAGGACTTCAAGCTGGCGTTTTTAGTGACTTCAATCTGAGTGCTTCTTCCTCGGATCTGGTTAATTCAGATTTTATTGCATCCGTTTATTCCAGTATCAGAGCCAAGCAATTCTCAGCATTTGGACGTATTTATCATCAAAGCTCGCATCTTGGGGATGAGTTTCTACTACGCAAATCAAATTCTACATTTGATCGGGTCAATCTTAGCTATGAAGGAATTGATCTGAGGTTGTCGTATGAGTTTCCTTATAGGGTTTGTTTATATGGTGGCGGGGGTAGTTTATTCCATAAAGAACCATCGGCACTCAAAGTATGGATAGCACAATATGGTGTTGAGTTTCGAAGTCCGTGGCGCATGGATTTTGCGTCCATGCGGCCTTGACATGTTCAAGTAAAACCGGACAACTACAACTCAGTTAAGCAACTTTCTTTACATTTTCAATTTCTACCTCATACTGATTTGGGCTCTTGTACCCCAAGTAGGAGTGCAGTCGATGACTGTTATAAAACATGGAAATGTACTGCAACACATC